>CAYTME010000093.1:0-8122 GCA_964438415.1 uncultured Pleurocapsa sp.
TCGAAATCCTGCTCAAGACGCCGATCGCCGTCTTGCAGTCCAAAGGTGCCGCGTAAGCGCGAGCAGTTCCAAGACCTTACCCCATCTACTGCGAACACCCCGGCAGTCTTCCAGGGTGTTTTCGTTCAGTCGCACGGCGGCGTGTAATCGAAAAACGGAGGCAGCTCCTCAGAGCTGGGCGGCGGTGCTGTCCACACGATCGTCCAGGGATTTTCGCCGGTCTCAGGCAGCAGCGTTTCTTTCCAAAGTCTGCGTACGACTGCACCGTCAAAATAATCAAGCCGCACAGCCGAGAAGGCTGACTCGTCGGCCTCACGCTCCGCCCACAGCAGCGCATGACCGCCAGGAGCATTCACCAGCGCCGGCCGCGACTCAGCGCGGAAAACGCCCACGTCGCGCACGATGCCCTCGCGCGAAAGCGTCAACCAGCGTGTCATCTGGCCGCGTTCGCCAGCCTGATCGACTGGCTCTAGCAGTTGCAAGGCGAGCGCCTGTCCATCGGCCACGAACAGCGCATCGATCAGGATCCAATCTGGGCAGTGATAGATCAGCCGCTCGCTGCCATCACGATCGACCAAGTGCAGCGTGTTGAAAGGCCGTATCGGCGCACCCGGATTGCCCTGCGGCAGCAGCGGATCGACCTGCGCCCACACCTGCTCGCTCGTCGCAGCGAGCTGATCGAAGATGAAAGCCCCCCAATGAGGTTCAGGGGTCACTGTATTGGTGTCGAGAACCCACCGATAGGCATCTGCGTCCGGTGTGCCGCCGACACCAAAAGGCAGCGCCGCGAGGATGAGCGCATCCGCACGAAAACTGCGCACCTGCGGGCGAATGCCGGTCTCAGCCAGGCTTTCGAGCGCGCTGGCGTTCAGTGACGTGAGGACAGCTCCAGTAGAGTCGATCACGCGGATTTCCCAATCATTCGGCTGGCCGCGCTCGCGAAAGACGGAGATGGCCAGTCGTCCGCGTTCGTCGAACCCGCCAGGCGCAGTGCTGCATGTTATCCCAGCCGGCAGCGTCTGCTCGATGAGCGCGCTGCCGAGCGCAAGATCGCGCACGGTCAGCGTCGTGCGGCGGCCATCGTGCAGGCAGTAAGCCGCGCGCGCGCCGTCGTCCGAGATGGCGATCTGGCGTGGGCTGAGCTGCGGCGGCAGCCCCAGTTCATACGTCTCGACAGCGCCGTCGAGGTCAACGCGGACGAGCGCGCCATCCGCTGCGTTGTAGAGCAGAATTGACCAGGACGCGGGCGTTTGCGCCGCAGCCGACGACATCGACAGCGCACACACAGTGAGGAGAAGCAGCGTTCTGAGCATCATGTGCGATCCTCCTTTCACCCGTCACGACGGTGCCAGCGGCGCACGCTCAGCCTTGACTCGATTGTACCATCGTTCACAAACGCCGCACGATTCCCCCTTTGTCTCGACCGCCCCTTTGTGGTTCAATTCTAGCCGCGATTGAACTGCAGCCATGGGAGACGAACGATCATGCAAACCGATTTGCGCGGGCGCGACTCGATTGCCCCGGAACTGGAATGGACACGCGACGAGATCGACACCTTGCTCGATGTCGCCTGGGATCTCAAGCGCAAGCGCGCGGTAGGCGAGTCGCACGCCTACCTGCGCGACAAGGTGCTCGGCCTGCTGTTCTTCTTCACCAGCACGCGCACACGCGCCAGCTTTGAAGCGGGGATGGCGCAGCTCGGCGGCCACGCGATGTTCATCGACAGTGAGACGACCCAGATCAGCCATGGCGACACGGCCAAAGAGATCGGCGAGATCATCGGCCGCTACACCGATGGCATCGCTATCCGCCAGTGTGACTGGGGCTTCGGCAACCGCTACATCCGCGAGGTGGCAGCGGCCAGCCGCGTGCCCGTGCTCAACATGCAGTGTGATGTCTATCATCCATTCCAGATTCTAGCTGACATGATGACGATCATGGAACGTTTCGGACGCGACCTGCGCGGCAAGACGATCAATGTCAGCTACGCCTACGCCAGCAGTTACCAGAAGCCGTTGAGCGTGCCGCAGAGCCTCATCCTGCTGATGACGCGCTACGGCATGAATGTGCGCCTGACGCACCCGCCGGAGTTCGGCCTGATGCCGGATATCGTCGAGCAGGCGCGCGAAAATGCCCGCCAGTCGCGCGGCTCATTCGAGGTACTGCACGATTTCGATGAGGGCTTCAAAGGCGCGGACATCGTCTATCCTAAGAGCTGGGGCTGCTGGATGACGACCGAAGACAAAGAAGAGTCGGCCAAGATCGGGCGACAGTACACCGACTGGATCACCGACAGCCGCCGGATGGCACTGGCGAACCCTGATGCGGTCTACATGCACTGCCTACCAGCAGATCGCAACATCGAAGTCACCGACGAGGTGATCGACGGCCCGCAGAGCATCGTCTACGACGAGGCGGAAAACCGCCTGCACGTGCAGAAAGCGGCCATGGCGCTGACGATGCGCAGTTGAGCAGGAATCAGGAGTCGAGTTAGGGATTAGAGGCTGGTTACAGCGAGGGCGCGGTCGTGTTCGGCCGCGCTCATCCCTCACAGGAAACGCTCGCACTCGGGCAAACCTATTTTGCCATTCAGACACGGGGCGTCAGGCGGTTGCTGATGAAACTCTGCTAGGTGGAATAGATAGAGATCAGCGTCGTCTCTCGCGTGGAGCGCGCATGAAGCACCCGAATACCAGGTGCATGACCAAGCTGATATGCACGACACCTGAAGATTTACTGGCAGCGGACAATATCAAGAAACTGGAGTGCGCCGAGAAGAGTCGGCTGCACGAGCCGAAAAACATCCGGCCGTAGACGTCGGGTCATCCATCCTCACGCATCGTCCTGCTGCCGCTCGGGGTCACTGTCGCCATCCGGGCTGGCGACTGTGTTCATGAACGGCACCTCGGCCACCAGCTTGCTCGCGCTGTCACCGCGCACCAGGGCGACATCGAGCGCGTCGGCATCGACCGAGACGTACTTGGAGATGACGGCCAGGATCTCCTGCTTGAGTGCCTCCATCCGCTCCGGTGACAGATTGAGGCGGTCATGCAGCAGCACAAACTGGAGCCGTTCTTTGGCCTGCGCGCCGCTGCCTTTGGACGAAATGCGCCCAAACAGGCGCTCCAGAAAGCTGCTCATCATGCACCTCGCCTACCCGCCAGAAAACAGGCGGCTCAACCGTTTGAAGAACCCAGGGTTTTCTTCCAACGGCATGAACGGGACTCGCTCGCCCATCAGCCGCCGCGCGATATGTTGAAACGCCTTGCCCGCGCGCGATGTGCCGTTCAGCGTGACGGGAACGCCGCTGTTCGACGACGGGACGACGTTTTCGTCTTCCGGCACGATGCCGATGATCTTGATGCCCAAGATATCGGTCACATCGTCAGGCGAAAGCATCTCGCCCTTGCGGATCAGTTCCGGCTTGACGCGGTTGAGGATCAGCTTGCCCGGCCCTTTGCGTTCCGCCTCTAGCAGACCGATGATGCGGTCGGCATCGCGCACTGCCGAGACCTCCGGGTTGGTCACGATCAGCACCTCGTCTGCGGGTGCGATCGCGTTGCGGAAGCCGCGCTCGATCCCCGCCGGACAGTCGATCAGGATGAAGTCGCATTCCGGTCGCAGTTGGTTGCATAGGTGGATCATATCCTGCGGGCTGACCGCCGTCTTGTCACGCGTTTGCGCAGCCGGGATCAGGTACAGATCGGGGAAGCTTTTGTGTTTGATCATCGCCTGGCGCAGCTTGGCGCGCCCCTCGACGATATCGACCAGATCATAGACGATCCGGTTTTCGAGACCGAGCACGATGTCGAGATTGCGCAGGCCGATATCGGCGTCGATCAGCACGACACGCTGCCCCAGCCCGGCCAATGCCACGCCCAAATTGGCCGTCGTCGTCGTTTTGCCGACGCCGCCCTTGCCGGATGAAATGGTGACCACTTTCGCCGTCATGTATCCCCCTACTGCCAAGCCTCGACCACAATCTGCCCATCGCGGATGCACGCGATCTCCGGCCGCGGTCGGTGTTTCTTCTCCGGCGGCGAAGTCGTGATCAATCCGGCGATGCGGAGCTGAGTCGGCGTCATATCTAACGCGCAGACGACCGCTGTCTCGTCTCCGTTCGCCCCTGCATGTACGATGCCGCGCAGCCGTCCCCACACGATCACATCGCCGACGGCGACGATCTCAGCGCCAGGATTGACATCTCCATAGACGACCACATGTCCCGGGCTGCGCACCGTGCGCCCGCCGCGCAAAGTGCGCCGAATCATGACGCCCTCAGTGCCCTCCTCTTCCGGATCGAAAGGGAGCTGGCCGTCGAAACCGCGCGCGGTCGTGCTCGGCGCGCGCCGCGTTGCGCGCAGGTCAAGCGCATCGGCAGAGTCGAGCGTGGTCTCGCTCTCGGATAGGATCACGGCCAGCGTCAGCCCGCGCCGCTCCAACACCGCGCGCACAGACATCAGCTCATCCTTGCGTACCGGGCGCGCGCCGACATCGAGCGTCACACGCGCGCCGCTGAAGAAGGCGCTTTGTTGGTCGATGCGCGAAGCCAACAGCGCCGTGATCGCGCTCCACTCCTCGTTCGGGTCGAGGCTGATTCGCAAACCGTCCCCAACCCCTTTGATATTGATCAATTGATCGCGCATCGACGGATGCCCCGAAGCGGACTCACTAGTTGTCGATTATAACATTATTGGGTCAAATCCGTAGTGTGTACGAAAAGACTGCGAGCAAACATGCACCTGTTCAGACTGGGGATGACCGCGCTCTGCATCTGCCTGGCGGCCTGCGCACCGCTGCGCACATCGGCCGTCGAGGCGCTGATCGCGCAGGCGCAGACGCAAGCCAACGCTGGCGACTTCACGCAGGCGTTCGCTGCCCTCGACACGGCCGTGATCCTTGCGCCGCAGCGCGCCGATCTGCACCGGCTGCGCGGTGAACTGCATCTGCGCATCTACGAATGGGATGGCGCGCTGGACGACTTTGAGCGCGCGCTCGCGCTCGACCCCACGGATGCCGATGCCTATTTCGGACGTGGGCTGGTCTATGCCAGCGCGCCGGACGGCAGCACCGAGACAAGAGCGCTGGCTGCCGCCGACTTCCGCCGCTATCTGGAGCTGGCGCCGGCGGGAGCACGCGCAGAAGCGGCGGCGCGCTATCTGATCCAGTTGGAAGCCGCGGCCGGGTCCTAGCCCACCACTCGCACCCATGTTACAATCGGCGTTTCTGATTAGAAAAGTCATTTCATTGGAGCAGTTTGCTGTGAAGATATTCCGTCGTCTGTTGATACTCGTGCTTGTGCTCGCGCTCCTCGCGCTGATCGGCTATGCAGCGTCCAGCTACGTCGTTTACAGTCACCTTTCGAACACCGTCGCCGGGTGCGCCAATCCCGACGATCGAGATAACACCCCGAGCAGCTTCGACTCGGACACGATCGACATGACCCCATATTGGATGGCACAATACCAGTCGATCACGCTCAAGAGCCGGGGCGATAACCTCGACATCGACGCCTGGTACGTCCCGGCTGCGGACGAGGACGCCGCCCCGGCGGTCATCCTCGTCCACGGGCTGGCCTCGTGCAAAGGCAGTCCGGCAATCTTGATGCCGGCTGGGATGCTGCACCGCGCAGGCTACAACGTGCTCATGATCGATCTGCGCGATCACGGCAGCTCGCAGATCGAGGATGGACGCTATGCCGCCGGCAGCGATGAGCACCTCGATGTGCTCGGCGCGTGGGACTGGCTGGTCGAAGATCGCGGCATCTCGCCGGAGCGGATCGGGCTGTTCGGCACGTCGCTGGGCGCAGCGACTACCATGATCGCCTTTGGCCGCGAGCCGCGTGTCGCTGCCGTGTGGGAGGACAGCGGCTTTGCAGACATTCAATCCGCCCTCGATGCGGAGCTGACGCGCAGCGACTTTCCGACCTTCCTCTCGTCCGGTGCACTGCTCATAGGGCGGCTGATCGCCAACGATCACATCGATGCTTTCAGCCCGCTCGATGCCGCAGCCGCGGCCAATGGGCGCCCCGTCTTCATCACACACGGTACTGAGGACACTCGTCTCAGTGTCGAATACGCCTCGCGGCTGGCGGAGGCTGTGCGCGCCAGCGGGCACGAACCTCAGGTGTGGATCGTTGAAGGTTCCGAACATGTCCAAGCGATGTTCGATCGAACCGAAGAATATGAGCGGCGGCTGCTGGAATTCTTCGGAGCAGCGCTCGCCTCACCGTGAGAGCTGGTGGCTGCACTAGTCCTGCGCGCCCGCCAGCACGCAGCCGCATGTTTGACGGATCATCAGGGAAACGTTGAGCATCGTCATGCCGCGAATGCGCAGTCCATCCATCTGGCTGATGAGCTGGCGCGCCGCACGCACCCCAAGCGCCTGCACATCAGCGGAGGTGGTGGTCACGCCCGCCGCGGCTGCGGCTTCGGCATCGCCAAAACCGACGACAGCGACCTGCTCCGGCACCGCGATCCCGACCGAGCGCAGGTAATCCACCATCGCCACCGCCATCACGTAGTCGGCGGCGATGATGGCGTCGAAGGTGAGGCCGCGCCGCAGCCGCGCGCGCAGCGCCGTCACCGCGCGTTCGGGGTCAAATTCACCATCCAGGAAATCGTCCTCGTTCTCTTCAAGGTGATGCCGCAGCAGCTCCGAACGAAAGGCTGCTTCGCGCTCTGCACCGTCGATTTGTTCAGCGATGCCGCGCACGAACACGATCCGTCGCCGCAAACAACCGTGCAGCAGATGATCGACTAACAGCCTCATGCCCTGCGCATTGTTGAACATCACCGTCGGGATCGGTGCGCCCGGAACGTGGTGGCTGACCAAAGAGATCGGCGTGCGCCGCTCTGCCCAGTCCACCAGCACGCGATCGCGCACCGCGTTGGCGATCACGAGCACACCATCCACCAGCTCCGGATGGAAGCTCGCTAGCTTGGGGACAGTGCGGTGGACGACCAGAGCCACACCTGCCCGATCGGCGGCCGACCGCGCGCCGCGAATGACGTGAGACTGGAAAGGGGCTTCGGGATCATTGGTAATCGCAGCTGCAGTACGTTGTGCCATGCCTCAGAAAATCCCCAGCTCCTGCTGCACCGCTTTGGCGACCGCGCCGACAGCCACCAGGTTCTCGCTGGTGTTCAGCGCGAATCTAGTCGCATGGACCAGATCGGGCAGCACCAGGCTGGATGTGTGCTCGATTGTGCAGGCGAGGAATTCCTCACCGAGCAGCGCCAGCCTGCCCGCCAGTGTGAGATGGCGCGGGCGCAGCAGCGCGATCACCCACACGAACACCCGCGCCAGCGAGCGGCTCAGCTCGTCGTGCAGGATTGTGGCTGCCCGATCGCCCTGGCTTACGGCTCGGCAAATATGCAGATAATTCAAGTCCGGGCGCGACAGCCACGCGCTGCCATGCTGCGCCGCCAGGACATAGGCGCGCTCTAACACGCTGTGCCAGCCCAAGCGCTGTTCGATCGACAGCCCCAATTCGTCATCGTATGCCACGATCAGATGGCCGATCTCGCTGCCTGTGCTCGCACCGGTGCGAGGATAGATCATGCCGAAGCCGACGCTGTTGCTGACCAAGACTGTCGCCAAGCTCCCCTCGTTCGGATGCCTGTCGAAAGCGACCTGCGCCAGCGCGGCCAGCTCCGGTGCGTTCGAGACCAGCGCTGAAACATGGAAGTGATCGCGCAGCATTTCCGCCAGCGGCACATCGTACCAACCAAAGCGCGGCGCGTGATTGACGATGCCCGCAGCATCGTCGACAAGCGCCGGAATGCCGACGCTGATGCACAGCAGGGGTGCTTCAAGCTGAGCGTAGAGGCCGTTGATGACCTCGACCAGCACCGCAAAGACATCGTTTGGCGCGGTGGACACAACCTCACACCGGTGCTCGACGCTCACCCGCCCATTCAGATCGGACAGCACAGCCAGCACGTACTGCTGATGCAGTGCGACACCGATCACCTGGCGCGCCTCTGGCAGGAAGCGCAGCAGGCGCGGCCGCTTGCCCCCGCTGTCTGTCGACTCGCCGAAGCCCTCCTCCACCAACAAACCAGCATCGATCAGCTCGGCGACCAGATCGGAAATCGTCGGCTTGGCCAGCCCGGTTTCC
>CAYTME010000093.1:8132-14317 GCA_964438415.1 uncultured Pleurocapsa sp.
AACGCGGCCCTGCTGCTGGCGCTCGTCTCGTACACACTTCGCAAGACGAGCTTCCGGTTGTGCAGCCGCGTCTGGCTGCGCGTAGCTTTGGCGCGCTTCGTCGGCACTGCATCCATGCGCTCAGCCCTTGACCGCCCCGGAGAGACCGCGAATGAACTGCCGCTGGAACACCAGGAAGAAGATGATCATCGGGATGGTCGCGATCATGATCCCGGCGGCGACCGAACGCAGATTGCCGCTGAAAAAGCCGCGCAGGAACGACAACCCCACCGGCAGCGTGAACAGATTGCGATCGCTCAGCATCAGCAGCGGCCATAAGAAATCATTCCACGAGTTGACGAACGTGATGATCGCCAGCGTCGCCAAGCCGGGACGGATCAGCGGGAGCAGAATGCGCCACCAAATGCCGAACTCGGTCGCACCATCCAGGCGCGCGGCCTCCATCAGCTCGTCGGGGATGCTCTGGTAGATCTGTCTCAGCAGGAAGATGCCGAAAGCGCTGGTCGCAAACGGCAGCACCAACGCCTGCAGCGTGTTATTGAATTGGAACGTGTTGACGGCCATCACGTAGAGGGGGATGATGACCAACTGCGGCGGGAAGACGAGCGTCGCCAAGATGAGCGTGAAGATCAGATTGCGCCCGCGAAAATGGATCTTCGCCAGTGGATAGGCCGCCAGCGAGCAGGTGATCAAGTTGAGCACAACCGTACTGATGGCGACGATCAGGCTGTTCCAGAAGTAGCGCGGGATTTGCAAGTCGTTCCACACGGCGAAGTAGTTCTGCGTCGTCGCCGGGAATGCGTAGGGTTCCAGCGGCGTCCCGGCCAGCCGTGCCTGATTGGCGGGGCCGTAGTCGAACCAGTTCCCAGCACGAAGCTGGTCTGTCGCCTCCTCCGGGCTGACGTTGTAGCTTCCCTCTCGCCGCGCCACATCATAGCCCGCACCCCAGCCGATCAGACCAGGATAGGGCAGGATCTGCGGGGGACGATTAGCGCGGAAGATGCTGCCAGAATCCTGGCGGATGCTCATCAGGCCGGTCCATAAGAACGGCAGTGCCGTCACCAAGGCGAACAGCGTCAGCGCCAAATACCAAGCGGTGTTTTCGAACAGCGTGCGCAGCCGGCGGCGGCGGCGCGGGTTCTGAACGGAGATCGCGGCGGCGGTCATCTCAGTTTCTCCTTTCCAGGAAGCGCAGATTGATGATCGAAAAGACCATCGTGATGACGGTGAAGACGACCGCGATCGCGGCGGCATAGCCGATGTTGAGGAAGTTGAACGCCTGGCGGTAGAGATAGAAGATGGCTGTCAGGCCGGCATCGAGCAGACCGCCCGTGCCGTTCGTCAGGATGAAGATCTCGTCGAAGGCGCGCAGCGCCGAGATCGATGAGATGATGGCGACGAACGTGATCACCGGGCGCAGCATCGGCACCGTGACGTAGATGTGCTGCTGCAGCCGGTTCGCGCCGTCGATAGCGGCGGCTTCGTACAGCTCTTCCGGGATCGACTGCAACCCGGCGAGGAACATCACCATGTAGTACCCGATGCCGCGCCAGATCGTCACCGTCATGATCGACGGCAGGATCAGACTGGGGTCGGTCAAGAAATTGATCGGCCGGTCGATCAGCCCGAATTGGCGCAGCAGACCGTTGATCAAACCCGATGGTTCGGCAAAGACGAAGTCGAAGATCATGCCGATCGCGACAGCCGAGATGACGACCGGTACATAGTAGAGCGCCCTGTAGAGGGTGATGCCGCGCAGTTGGCGGTTGACGATGATGGCCAGGATGATCGAGAGCACGATCAGGATCGGCGTCACCAGCAGATACAGGAACGAGCGACCCAGCGCACCCCAGAACTGCGGATCTTGCAGCAGGCGCGTGTAATTGTTCAGCCCAGCCCAGACCGGCGGTGTCAGCAGGTTGAAATCGGTGAAGCTGTAATAGATGACCTGCAGCAGCGGGATCAGCAAGAACAGGATCAAAAAAGCGAAGGCCGGAGCGAGGAATAAATAGGCTGCGATATTTCGACGCCGCTCCATCAGGCTCATGCCGCTCACCGAGACATGCGTGAGACCGGCCGCCCGCGCCGCCTGAGTCATAGAACACTCCTTTCGAGACAAACGGTGAATGATGGTGATAGGGGCACGTTGCCCCTATCACCTGGTGTCTCACCGAGACGAGGAACAGCGCATGGTCACTCCCTCTCACCCGAACGCGAGTGAGCCGGGTGTGTGCAGTGCGCCTAGCTGCCAGCCGACGCGATCAGCGCGTTCATCTGCGCCACCATATCATCGAGAGCCTGCTGCGGTGTCTTGGATCCCAAGAGCGCCGCGTTCTGAGCATCGACGATCACCTGCTGAACCTGGGCATCATTCGGGAAGGTGATGGCACGGTTCTCGGCATTGGTCACATAGTCAAGCGCCAGCGGACGGATGACGGAGACCGGGTTCGCCGGGTCGGTCGTCTGGAAGAACGGATCGTTGTAGCTGAGCAGGTTCGACGGGAAGATGCCGACTTCCTTGCTGAAGGCCGCCTGCGTTTCCGGATTGGTCACGAACAGCGCCAGCGCCAGCGCAGCGTTCGGATACGGCGCGTTGGCCGGGATGACGAGCGACTGCACATCGACCGCGTTCTTGCCGCTCGTACCCGTGATGCCCGGCGCGACTGCCGTCTGCTCGAAGACCGCTGGATTGGCCTCGTTGACTAGGCGGAGCATGTGCGGGGCGATCATGATCAGCACCGTCTCGCCCTGGCTGTAACGCTCGACCATCTGGCGATGATCGTCGGTCAGGCTTTCGCGCGGGATCAGGTCGTTCCGCACCAGATCGACCCACAACTGCAAGTGCTCGGCTGCCATGCCGGTGTTCAGGCCAACTGTGCCGTCTTCCAAGTAGGCAGGCACGTCGTTGTAGAGCAGATACGGCAGCAGGTTGAGTTCTGTGCCCGAACCGAAGTTGAGCGAAATGGCGTAGTAGTCGCTGTTTTCGCGCACCATCTCGGCGAAGCTGTACAGTTCCGGCCAAGTCGTCGGCAGGTCATCGGGCGTCAGGCCGAGTTCCTCCAGCAGCGCGGTGTTGTAGCCCAAGAAGTTGGATAGGCCGAGGTACCAGGGGATCTGATAGCTCACGCCATTGAACGTGCGGGTCGTCCACGCGCCGTCGGAATACTGCTCGCGGATCTCGGGATAATCGGCCAGCGCGGCATCCATGTCCATCAGCAGCCCGGCCTCAGCCAATTCACCGATCCATGAGGGGCTGATATTCATCACGTCCGCCGGGGAACCGGTGGTGAAGCTGTTGCGCACTTTGTCGCGCAGGCTGTCCCAGGGCTGATCTTCCCAGGTGACGTTGACTTCGGGGTAGGTCAGCTCGAAGTTTTCGACAATCTTCTGAATGTACTCATCAAATGTGGGTGACAGCGACATCGTCCAGAACGTGATCTCGGCGCCTTCTTCGACGCCGTCGATCACGCGCCAGGAGGCGAGCTGATCATCGGTAGGATTCCAAAATGGGTCGGTCGCGCGATGATCCTGCGCGAACGCGAACGTGAGCGGCACGATCAGCAGAGCGGCCAAGGCGATCAAAAACAGGCGTTTCACTTTACAAGGCTCCTTGGATAGAAGAATGGACGGGAGGAGGCGAACGTGTCAACTCGCACAGCTCGCCCGCGCAGTTAGTTAGTTAACGTTACTTACCTGCGCGCAAGCTTAAAGTATCATGAATCGCATACGCTGTCAAGCAGATCGCCTCGGCTTTGGGCAGCGCGCATTTCGTTTTCCCATATTCGCTCTCATCCACCTCTCCGCGCTCTCGCGCCTGTGTCCGACCGTCGTGTCTCGGCGTATACTGAAAGGGAAGATACGCTGTTTGCGTCGCCGTCATTCCAGCATACCACCTTGATGGCTGATGCGAGCGCGGGCGCTGCCCCATCGATCGGGGACAACCCGGCGTTCTATACGACGCTCGAAGCCGTCGATCTGCCAGACGCACTGCTGCGTGCGGCCTGGGCGTTCGACAGCCGCACTGCTGAGACGGGTACAGTTGAGTCGCACGAAGGCGAGATCGCACCCTACCCGATCGTTTTGCTGGCCGATCTGGCGGACAGCGCAGCGCAGTATGTCGTCATTGTACTGGCGTTCGAGGATGCGGCTCTGGCCGAAAACGCGATCGAGACCGTCGTCAGCCGCCTAGAGACTGTCCGCTCCCAGCTCAGATGCGCGCGATGGGCGGATGTGGTTGTCGAGCGAGGCGCAGTGCTGCAAACGCCGCGGGTTTTCACCAGCGCGACGACGGGACACTCCGCAGCGGTTTTCACGTTCCGCTACCCGCTGCCATCCGATGAGATCAACGAGGCAGGTTTCTTCACTGCCTCGGGCGTGTTCTGCACCAATCTACTGCACCATTTCCTCGCTCGCGACATGGCTTGGCTGGCGGTCACACCATAGATCGAAGCTGTGCCCCTCACCACTGCGTTTGCGCCACCGACGACCAGTCGGGCGTGATGCGCTCGCCATCGCGTAGGACCTGCACGGCGCGTCCGTGAGGGGCGCTGCCTTCTTTGTTCATGATCGGCTCGGACGAGTACTGCGCCAGATACGACCGGCGCATACGGTCAGTCGTGTTCGCGCCGCTGCGGTGAAACGTGCGGCTGGAAAAGACGACGATGCTGCCCGCTGGGACGATCACCGGCAGGCCAGGCTCATCGCCGTGATAGCCGACTCGATCGTGCGTGCCCTCCTCCTCGACATGTTCGAACAGATCATCGGGCTGCATCCCGGCGCGTCCGTATGGCAGCACATAGATCGTGCCGTTGGCCTCGCTCATATCGTCGAGCGCGCACCAGCACGAAAGGTACGGCTTGTGATAATGGCCGACGTAGCCCGAGTCTTGATGCCAGCCGAACTTCATGCCCGACTCGGCGGCCTTGACCACGTACTGCTCATGAAAGAGGTAGGCGTTCGGCCCCAGCGTCGCCCGGCAGATATCGGTCATCAGCGGACTGCACAGGAAATCGGAGATGATCGGACTCTCGTTCCCGCGATTGTGGATGAAATAGCGCTTCTTATAATGGTTGATGCCGATCGAGTCGACGCCTCTGGCCTCCATCTCGGCCTCGTACATGTCGATATAGCGCTGGCATTCGGCGCGCAGGCCATCGAGCTGAGCTTCGGACAGCGCGCTTTCGAGGACGAAATAGCCCTCCTCACGGAACTGGCGTACTTGAGCGTCAGCGATGATCATGGATCTACCACTCCTTTTGAAACCGCTGGGTCGTGCGCGAAATGTCTGACGAAAGTCCTCGCAGCACGTGATTATAGCGGCGATCGAGCACTTCCCAACGAGCACATGAACCCCGCCTTCCGCCGCCTCAGCGTCGTGCTACAATCGGCAATGCCAGATCCCAATGTGTGGAGCAGATGTCGATGAAGACCGATCTTCTCGCGGGCTTGAACCCGCCTCAGCGCGCCGCGGTGACCGCTGCTGATGGCCCGGTGCTGGTGTTGGCCGGGCCGGGCAGCGGCAAGACGCGCGTGCTGACGCACCGCATCGCCTACCTGTGCGGCGATCTGCGCGTCTACCCAGATCGGATCGTCGCCGTCACCTTCACCAACAAAGCCGCCGCCGAAATGCGCGAACGCTCTGAGCGGCTGCTCGGCGGCAAACTGGACGGACTCCAGATCGGCACCTTTCACGCGATCTGCGCGCGCCTGCTGCGCCGCGAGGCCGATCATACGCCCTACCCGCGTGAATACGCCATCTACGACACAGACGACCAGCTCAGCCTGATGAAGCAGGTTTTGATCGAGCTGGATATCGACAGCAAGAAATTTCCGCCGGGGCGCGTCCTCAGCGCCATCTCCGCCGCCAAGAACGAGCTGATCGACGCCGAAAGCTACCCCGCACGTGATTACTTCGGCGAAATGGTGCGCCGCGCGTATCCGGTCTACCAGCGGATGCTGGTCAACAATGCAGCGATGGATTTCGACGATCTGCTCATGCAGACGGTCATGCTGCTGCGTGATAACGCCGAGGTGCGCGAGAAGTACCAGCGGCGTTTCGCATATATCTTGGTCGACGAGTTCCAAGATACGAACCAAGCCCAGTACCAGCTTGTGCGACTGCTCGGCGCACCGCAGGACAATGTGTTCGTCGTTGGGGATGAGGATCAGGGCATCTACGCTTTTCG
>CAYTME010000093.1:14390-14620 GCA_964438415.1 uncultured Pleurocapsa sp.
CAGAACTACCGCTCGACGCAGGTCGTGCTAGATGCCGCCCGCGCGGTCATCGACATGAATACCCAGCGCACGCCGAAAGCGCTTTTCACCGACCGTGAAGGCGGCGCGCCGCTCGTGCTGCACGAAGCCTACAGCGAGCGCGAGGAGGCGGAGTACATCGCCGAGAAGATCCGTGAGCTGATCCGGCGCGAGGGGCGCGGCTGGAAAGATTTCGCCGTCATGTACCGCAC
>CAYTME010000094.1:0-7436 GCA_964438415.1 uncultured Pleurocapsa sp.
GAATTGTCCAGAGCCGGGAGACGGCGGAAGATCTCGTGCAGGAGGTATTTCTTCGTGTGTGGAACAGGGCGGAGCAATTCGATCCTGCCCGCGGAGGGCTGAGCGCGTGGATTCTCACCGTCGCCCGCAATCTGTCGATTGACTACACCCGCTCCGCGGCGGGCAAGGCCAGGCTGATGGAGCTGGGCATCCCCAAGGATCAGCAGGAGCGGCTGATTGGCGATTTGCTGCGCGAGCTGACCAACCGCCTGCCGCCGGGCGGCATGAAGGGGTACATCTTTCAACCGCGACAGGCGCTCACGCTGCAGGGGCTGATCGAGCAGGTCTTACAGGCGGATGGCGTCACGCCGCAGATGATCGAGCAGCAGCGCGCCCGTGCCCGCCTGATCGAGACGCTGTTGAGCGCCCCGCCCGATCAGCTTCCTGCGCTGGTGCAGCAGTACGACGCCGAGATCGACGCCGCACTCTTGCAGACGATGGGACTGTTTGCACAGCAGGCCCTCGGCAGCGGCCAGCGCGAGGCGGCAGAGCAGATTCTGCTGGCGCAGCAGCAGATCATGCAGCTTTCGAGCTACGCCGCCGCGGGCACGCTCGACGCACTCGGCGATCACCTGGTAGACGGCCAGCAGATCATTGCCGCCGCTCGACAGCAGGAGCAGACTGTACGCGACGTCCAGAACGATCTGCGCGCGCTCGGCAGCGCGCCCACACGCGCCGATTTCATGCGTCTCGTCCTCGCCTACGCCCACGATGATGAGCGCTTGCAGGCGCTCGTCGGCTTGGCGCGCGGCGCCTTCGATGACAGCTTCTTCAACGACTTGAGCCTCGTCACCGGGCAGGCACCCGCCGAGGATCGGGATGCGCTCGAAGCGCTGCGCGACCGCCTGCACGAGCTTGTCCAAGCCGTCGATCAGGAGGCGCAGCAGGCGCTGGCCGAGGCCGCCGGCTTTTTGCAGGCGCTTATCAACAGCCCCAATCCGGATGCGCTTATGCGCGAAAACCGTGACTTGATCGACGATGCGTTCATGGCAGTCCTGAGCGCCAACCTCCAGCGCGCTCAAGAACAGGGCAATTTCGAGCTGCACGCCCGCTTCAAGGCCATCTATGACCAGGCGATCGGCCTCGTCCAGGAGTCGATGTCGCCGGAAATGCGGTTGATCAACCAGCTCCTCGGCGCACAAAGTGCCGAGGAAGCCGACGCGCTGCTGCGCACCAACGCACCAACGATGGGGCCGGCGCTGATCGAGCTGCTCGGCGCGCTGGAAAACGCTTTCCACGCGCGCGGCGAGTCTGAACTGTTGGAGCGCACCCGCGCACTGCGGAACCAGGTCGAGGCGATCATCAGCGGGTAAACCCCTTGACTCTCACGCAGCGTCAGGCTTTATGATGCGGCGTGCGTGAGAGAGAGAGGCAGGATGTGTACACCGTCAAACAGGTAGCCGATCTGGCTGGGGTGAGCGTGCGCACGCTGCATCATTACGATGCTGTCGGCCTGCTGCGCCCCACGCGGGTCGGCGCGAACGGCTACCGCTATTACGACGATGACGCGCTGCTGCGGCTCCAGCAGATCTTGCTCTACCGCGAGATCGGCATGGAGCTAGCGCAGATCAAGGACATCCTGAACGATCCGGGATTCGATGTGCTCGATGCGCTTGGCTCACACCGGCAGGTGATCCAGGAGCGCATCGCACGGCTGCACAACCTTCTCTCCACCATTGACGACACGATCCAGCATGTAATGGGAGAAGCTCCAATGGGCAAAAAGCGGCTGTTCGCCCACCTCAGCCCGGAAGAAGAAGCGCACAACACGCGGCTGGCGCGGCTGCAGTACGGGCCAGAGTACGTCAACGAATCGGTGCGGCGCTGGCAAAGTTACTCCAACGCCCAGAAAGAGATCATCCGCGAGGAGGGTAACCAGCTCTATGCCGAGCTGGCGGCAGCGCTCGCAGCGGGGACGTCCGCCCACAGCGCCGAGGTACAAGCGATCCTCGCGCGCTGGCATGAGCATATTCGTTATTTCTACGAACCGACGCTCGAAGTCCTGCGCGGCTTGGGCGAACTCTACAGCACCAACCCGGCCTTCATGACCCACTTCGAGAAGCTGCACCCCGACCTGCCCGCCTATCTACAAGCGGCCATCGATCAATACATCGATGACCTTGAAGACGCCGAGCTGCGCCGGATACTGGCCGAGGATGAGGCCGACCACGATCAGACAGCCTGAGCTTCATGCGCGCGTCTCGGCCAATGGCCACAGCGAGGCGGATTACCTTTCGCCGCGGCTCCCGCTGATGATGCGATCCCACTTGGCATGTTCAGATAGGATCTCACCCCGCATCGCAGCGTCGAATTCGGCATGAAAGCTGCGCAGTCGCTCGATCGGCATGGTCTCAAGCGTTTGCACGAGCTTGGCATGCGCGTTCGCTCGAGTCGTCTTCTCTGGCAGCGCAATCCGCATCGTGTTGAGGAAAGCGCGGAGTTTCTTCAGATCTGGGAAATACGTGCGGTCTGCCTGCAAACGCTCAAAGACATCGATCAAGATGGTCGCTCGGTCGGCATCGGTTTCCCTCAGGCGGTGTAGGTCTCTCAGGTATCCGCGTGATGTTGACGTTTCCGCTTCACTGCGCGGCTTGCGCGCCGGCACCGGTTTCGGCTTCGGTTGGAAAGCCGCGAAAAACTGCTCTTGATGCACTGACCATCGGGATGCCAGGCGATCGAAGTCTTCTGGTGTGAAGCCTTTGCTTTTGCCGCTGCGTTTCATCCAGGCGATGATCGCGTCGAGCAGGTCTTTGTCTTTGCTCATAGGCCGATCCTCTCCTCCAATTCTTTGACAAAGGCTTCGAACGCCTTGACGCGATCGCGCGTCACGTAGTCAACTCGGTAGATAGGGCGATGATTCTCCGCGCCGCGACCGAACGACTCAGAGTAGGGGATCTCGGTCGTGAAAACGTGCCAGCCGCGCTCTTCAGCGGTTTTCAGAATGTCCTGGCGAGACATCTCGACCGGACTGTAACCGCGCGTGTTGTTGAAAAGCACGCCAGCGACTCGTATTGGACGATGGCGATGGATATCACGGAACTCTTGAAGTGCCTTCCCCATCAAGATCACCCCGATCTTGGCGAAGAAATCGAGTTCGACGGGTATCAGAACGTAATCAGACGCCAAGAAAGCCGCATCCATCAAGATCGAATGCGTTGGCGGGCAGTCAAACACGATCACATCATACTTGTTCTCAATCTGCTCGATGAAATGCACCAGTTTTCTTTCTTTGTGCAGAGGAGCGCGCAGCGATCCAGCCAGCTCCAACTGCGAGGGCACCAAATCCAACCGCCCTCGGTCGTCCTCGGTCGGTATATTGACGATGAGGGACCCAGGACTTACCTCCACCTGACCCAGTGGATTCGCTTCCCCTGCCTCAAAGACGTGCCAGATTGTCGGTGCACCCCCCTTGATGATACGTTCATCGTATTCTGCAGGCAGCATCAGATATTGAGTTGTATTGAACTGGGGATCCAGATCGACGATGAGGACGCTGCGTTCCTGTCGCTCGGCGAAGTAGTACGCCAGATTGACCGCGAGCGTGGTTTTGCCAACGCCACCCTTCATATTGACGACCGCGACTTTTTTTGCCACCACGACCTCCTATCGATGGCTCCAAGCCTGGCGAACGCAGCAAACATGCGCCTATATCCGGGTATACAGCCGCCCGCCGAACTCCTCGACCAGCTTGTCATCTTGATCGTCGGCGTACTGCGCCACCAGATTGATGATGTTGTTGGCCTCCACTGCATCCAGCCCGTCGAGCGGGCGCTCGCTGAAGACATAGACGACATCGAGGTAGACGCCAAACGCTGCGTTGGTGAGCTGCAAGTTCAGCTCCAGCAAGCGGCGGTAGAGCGGCAGCAGACCCTGCGCCGGCAGATGAAGGATCGGCGACAGCACTTGCAGGTAGCCGACGCCCGCATTCTGCGTGATGTAGACCTCGATGATGGCTGAGCCGCGCCGGAAGCTCCAGCCGTAGCCCTCCTGCGTGCTCATGCGCGCCTGTGCCGGATCGAGACCCAAGTTGAGTAAGAGCTGCTCGACTGTGCCGGCATATGCATCGAGCCGCTGACCGCCCTGCGGCTGCGGTCGGCGTCCACCAATTCCGAACATAAGGTCATCTCCCCCTCACCCTGCATCGACTCCCCGGCAGTCCTACGATTATAGCCGCAATCCCTCCCGATGAACGGCTGTGGTATACTTTCGCCTGGCTCAGATGAAAACAGGCGTACTGCCAGGACAGATCCCGAATGGGACTTTTCGACAAGAGACTCGGCGTTGATCTGGGCACGGTCAACGTCCTGATCTACGAGAACGAGCAGATCGTGCTTCAGGAACCGGCGCTCGTCGCGCTGACGGTCGAGGACGAGCGCATCGTCGAGATCGGCCAGCCCGCGCGCGAGATGCTGGGCAAGGTCGATGATGAGGATATCCAGATCGTGCGGCCGCTGCAAAGCGGCGTCATCGCCGACTACGAAGTGACCGAGGCGATGCTGCGCTACTTCTTCAACAAGATCGCCGGGCGGATGCGCTTGTTCAAGCCGACCGTGATGATGTCCGTGCCTTACGGTGTCACCAGCGTCGAAAAGCGCGCTGTCCACGACGCCGCGCTCACGGCGGG
This sequence comes from uncultured Pleurocapsa sp., assembly GCA_964438415.1. GTDB lineage: Bacteria > Chloroflexota > Anaerolineae > Aggregatilineales > Phototrophicaceae > Flexifilum. The sequence goes on from CAYTME010000094.1 coordinate 4,664, forward strand.
CGCGCGCGAAGCCTTCTTGATCTGGGAGCCGCTGGCCGCTGCGATCGGCGCGGGTCTGCCCGTGGGCACGCCGGCCGGCGATATGATCGTCAATATCGGCGGCGGCATCACGGAAGCCGCCGTGATGACGATGAACAATATCGTCCGCGCGCAGAGCGGGCGCGTCGGCGGCCTCAATTTCGACGAGGCGATCATCAGCTATGTGCGCCGCAAGTACAGCCTGACCATCGGCCAGCCAACCGCCGAGTCGGTCAAGATTCAGATCGGCGCGGCCACTCATCTAGTCGATGAGCTGTCGATGGAGGTGCAGGGGCGCGACAACGTCACCGGCCTGCCGCGCACGATCACATTGTCCACCAGCGAGGTGATCGAGGCGCTGCAAGAACCGCTGCACGCTGTCGTCGATGTCGTGCGCGCGGTGCTCTCCAACACGCCGCCGGAGCTGGCGTCGGATATCATCGATCGCGGCGTCGTGCTGACAGGCGGCGGCGCGCTGCTGCGCGGCATCGACCAGTACTTGACTCAGCAGGTGCAGGTGCCCTGCTACCGCGCCGATAACCCGATGTTGGCCGTCGCCATCGGCGCAGGCCGCGCGCTCAATGACCCCGCGCTGCTGCGCCGCGTCGTGCAGGTGTGAGGCTGATAGGCAGCAGTCTATCTTCCCTGCTGCACTGTACGGTAGACATGAATTGAGGGTCACCGCTCCAGCACCGGCGCAGGTGACCCTCTTCGTGTGCTCACCTGAGGTCTCGCACAGCTTGCGAACGGCTTTCTAGCCGACAGGCTCGCCAACCGCGTTCGCGGGTACCCAGATCGGCTGCGCCTGGCACGCAATCCAGACTTTGGCGAAATCACCGCGGAATTCGATGATGTGCCATGTCCCGGCGGGCAGATTGAAGTTGACCTGCGTGCTGAGATCGGCTTCGAAGAAGGCAGGCGCGCCCAGCGGGATGTCGTAGACGACCGCGTTGGCAGGCAGCGGATAGGTGCAGCCTGAGAATCTGCTGAACGAGATGTTCCCAGGTCCGCTGATGGTCAGGCTGTAATCGCCGCCCGTCTGCTCAAACGTGTCATCGAACACCACCACGATATACGGCGTGCCAACGGTCAGCGGATAGGTGACGTTTATTGGCGAGCTGTTGTCTGCCGCCACACAGTTCACGGTGCCGTTGGCCGGATCAAAACTGCCCTCATACAAATAGATCGAGGCGAATTCACCCGTACTCGTGAGATCGAAGCTGTAAACACCCGCCGTATCGACAAATACGGTGTAGGTTTCATAATGGATATTAACAAAACCAAGACCCAAACAGTTCGGCGACGAGATGAACACGACCGGCATAGTCGGATCGCCGCTGTCGATCGTGCCCGTCACACCGACAGTCGCGGCGGCAGCGGTGAATGTGCTCACCGTCAAGCTAATAGCAAGCAGCACCAAAATGAGGATAGGATAACGACGCCAACGCATACCGTATGCTCCTTAGAGGAAGAAAGCGCATATTCAATATAGCTCAAGTTGCTACATCCGTTTCATAAGAAAGATTGAACGGGAATACACTTGTAGACAAAGTTCCGCTTTCATGCGTACACTCGACACGGTTCGTCCTGCGTAAAGGAGTTTAGTCATGGCTGAGCCGTCTCCTGGAGCGATGTCGCAGGCGAAGGCGACACGCCGGCGCTGGCAGCTAGAGTTTTTGCGACAGATGCCCCATCTTCGCTTCTCGAATACACGCGACGAGTCGTTTCAACTGCTGCCGCCAGATAAGGTGCGCGAAATCTTGCGCGATATGCCGTCAGAAGTCGTCGAACAGGTCATCAACGACATGCAGGCCGTCAACCACGACATCCTGCGCCTGTTCCGCGAGCGCGATTACGAGGCGGCGGAAGAGCAGAACCGCTACCGGCTGTACCAGATCGGCTACATGCTGCTGGCGACGCTGGCGACGTTTTTCGGGTCGCTGCAAGCGGTACTGTTCGGCACCGATCCCCGATATGTCGCCGTGTTCGCATTCGCTCAGACGATCATCGCTGGCTTGAGCACATTTCTGTCGTTCATCAGCACGCGCGAGCCGCCTTTCCAGCGGTGGATGGAAAACCGCCGCCGCGCCGAGTTCCTGCGCCGCGAGTACTTCCGCTATTTGGTCAGCCTGCCGCCCTATAACGACCCCACTCTGCGCGGCTTCGAGCGCGAGCGCATGCTGGCCCAGCGCGCCGCGCAAGCCAACAGCGGCATGTATCCACCTGAGGACTAGGGAGCCGAGCGATGAACGACCGCACATCAGCGACACCGTCCAACGAACGTGCCGATTACGCGCGTAAGCTGCTGGAGGCCCGCTACCGGCTGTTCGATCACTTCGTCCTCAATGACCAACGCAATTTCTATGCGATCAAAGTGCGCCAGCATCGCAAAGCCGCCAATGAGGTCAATTTCCTGCGCGCGACGATGGCGCTGCTGACGATCGTCAGCACGGCGATCGCGACCTTCATCGTGCAGACGACCTTCTTGAACCAAGGGCAGTGTGTCGAAGGTGTTATCACGCCCGAAACCGTCGATGCCTGCAACAATTGGCGCGCTGTCGTCAGCTTGCTGTTCGTCCTCTCCATCCTGTTCCCGGCATTGGGCGCATTCTTCAACATGCTGGCCGACCTGTTCCAATGGGATCGGCTGGTGCGGATCTACGACGAAGCCAAGAAAAGTCTCGAAATCCCGGACGCCATCTCGCCCAAACCGGAGGAGAACGACCAGGAGTACGCCACGAGTTTGCTGGCGTGC
>CAYTME010000094.1:7454-14456 GCA_964438415.1 uncultured Pleurocapsa sp.
GTACTCGAAGGGCACATTGGATGTGATGCGCGACGAGTCGGCGCAGTGGGGGCAGTTGATCCGTCAGCCAGAGTCGATCGAACGCTTCAAGACGGAGGCAGTCGATTACGTCAATCGCATCATCAACGAGCGGCTGGGCAAGAGCGAGCCGCCGCTCAGCCCACCGCCGAGCGCGCCCGAAGATACCGGCTAGACAACCGGCGCTCTCACACAGCGCCGCCGGCGACTTGTGCGAAGTAGCGGCCGCTGTCTTTGATGATGCGGCGCTGCGTCGCGTAATCGACGTAGGCGATGCCAAAGCGCTGGCTGTAGCCGTGCGCCCATTCGAAGTTGTCCATCAAGCTCCACACGAAATAGCCCTTGAGCGGCGCACCGTCATGCAGCGCGCGCTGCGCCGCTTCAAAATGCGACTGCAAATAGGCGACTCGATCGCCGTCGCGCACGCGGTCATCAGCGTCAAGCGTGTCGTGGAAAGCGGCACCATTTTCCGTGATGTAGATGGCGCGCGGCGCATATTCCCGGTGCAGGCGCATCAGCCACCCATACAAGCCTTCGGGATGGATCTCCCAGCCCATGGTCGTGTGCGGCACATCCGGCTGCAGGATGCCGATCTCGCGGTTGTCTGGGTCGTTCGGGTCGGCGGCGATGATGAGGCGAGTGTAGTAATTCAGCCCCAGGAAGTCGATCGGCGCGGCGATCTGCTCCAAATCGTCGGGCGCGATCTCTGGGAGGTAGGCCGACCACTGGTCGAGCTTGTCCGTCGGATAGTGACCGCGAAAGATCGCGTCCAGAAACCAGCGGTTGAAATAGCCATCGTAGCGCGCCGCCGCTGCCAGATCAGCAGGTTTGCTCGTCGCAGCGTCGATCTGCGTCACGTTGAGGGTGATCCCGTGCTGGCCATCGGGCACGATCGCGCGCAGGCGGGGCATGGCCGCGCCGTGCGCCAGCAGCGCGTGATGGGCAGCGGCGAGCGCTTTTGCCGGCGTTTCCTCGTGAAACCCGGGAGCGTGCTCGCCGCTCTGGTGCCCCAGCCAGGCAATGCACCACGGTTCGTTGAGCGTGATCCAATGCTTAACCCGGTCGCCAAGCGCGCGCGCCACGATCTCGACGTAGGCAGCGAAATCTTCCGCGATGCCGCGCCGCAGCCAGCCGCCCTCATCCTGGAGCGCCTGCGGTAAATCCCAATGGTACAGTGTCACGAACGGCGCGATACCGGCCTCGAGCAGCCCATCGACCAGGCGGCTGTAGAAATCCAGCCCAGCCTGGTTGACCGCACCGCGCCCCTGCGGCAGGATGCGCGGCCAGGCCACGGAGAAGCGGTATGCGCGCGCGTTGAGCGTGCTCAGCAGCTCGATATCCTCGCGCCAGCGGTGATAATGATCGCAGGCGACATCGCCCGTATCGCCATTGAACGTTTTATCTGGCGTGTGGCTGAAGCGATCCCAGATCGACTCGCCGCGGCCGTCTTCTCGAACTGCTCCCTCGATCTGATAGGCGGAAGTGGCCGTGCCCCATAAGAAGTCGGCTGAGAAAGCGAGCGTGTCGGCGGTCATGAGCGCATCTCCTGCGACATTGCATATAGCTCGAGACGAGTTTCGAGGCGGGACGTATGATGCCCAACCGATTGGGGCTGATTGTAACCGATCAGGCGCACCGGTGCGTTGAGCAAATCATTCACAGTCTCAATCGAACCGGCGCGCTAGGACGAGCACGAAACCACCCCGCGTCGGTGCGCGATCGGTTCCCTCGAAGCGCGCCGCTTGGATGTAATAGACTCCGGTCGCGGGCAGTGTGTAGCGTTCGATGCGTGCGTTCTGGTCGCCGCCGCTGTCATCATCGCTGATCAGCAGGCGCTGATTGGCATCGAGCAGACCGACCACGGGGTCAAGATCGCCGCTGGCGCGATTCAGGCTGATCGTGATCACATCGCCCTGGCTGCCGTACATGGCGTAGAGGACGCGCGGCACGAGGTCATCGAGCACGCCGTTGGCAACACTGCCGTAGGTCATGCGGGCGATATCGGTCGGCACATTCTCGAAGGCGTTGCCCTCGACCCGCATCGTCAGGGTGTAAGAGCCGCTCGTCGTGCCGCTTCCGCGCTGGAAACGCGTCGCCACGATGTAAAAGACGCCTTCATACGGCAGCGCAAAGCGGCGGATAGCGGCATCCTGCCCGCTGCCGCCGTCATCATCGGTGATGAGCGGATTCTGCTGGTCGTCGGTCAGGATCAGGAAGCCGTCGAGCGTGCCCGCCGTGCGCCGCATCTCGACCGACACGAGATCGAACTGCCGTCCCTCAAAACGGTAGAACTGCTCGTAGCGTGCCGGCGTGATCTCATTGTCGTAGACCTGATCGGGGATGAGCGGGATCGGCACCTCGACCGTGCGCCCCAAACCCCCGGTGACACCCGACTGCAGCGATAAGACGAAGCTGCCGCTGCTGCGCCCCGCCACCTGGCCGTAGCGCGTGGCGATGATGACATAGATGCCGTCGGTTTCGATGATATGGCCGACGATGGCGGCATCCAGACTGCCGCTGCCTTCCAGCTCGTCGTTTTCGGCGATGACGATGCCGTTGGCGTCCACGAGCTGAAGTGATGGATCGAGGTCGCCCGATGTGCGCTCCATGCGGATCGAGACGATATCCCCACGCGCGGCGCGGAAGGTGTAATAAAAACGCGGCATCAGATCGGTGATCTCGTTGAGCACCGTGTCACCATAGCGCAGACCGCTGCCATCGGCGGAGCTGACACCGACGCGCTCCAGCGCCAGCTCGAAATCGCCGCTGGTCGTGCCGAGCGCGTCGCCAAAACGGCTGACGACGATGTAGTAGCGATCAGTCTGAGGAATGCGCAGCGACTCGATGACGACATCGCGCGTCCCTTGGCTGTCGTCACGCTGGACAAGCAGCCCGCCGCGCCCGTCGATCACCAGCAGCATCGGGTCGAGATCGCCGCTGGTGGCGCGCAGCCGCAGCGAGACGAACTCACCGCGCACACCATCGAAGCTGTAGATGAGGCGCGGGTTGAGGCTGTCGACGCGTCCCTCAGCGCTGAGATCGAAACCGAGCGGGCTTCCGCCGGTCGGCGTCGGGTCATCTTGCGCACGCAGTGGACCGGGCGCGAGAAACAGTGCCAGCGCTAGCAGCGCGGACGTCATCCAGCGCGCCCCAACCTGTTTTGTGGTGATCCTTCGCCGACCCCGACTCACTGAACACGAACGACCGAACACCCTGCACCCCACTAAAACAACGAAAGCTGGCGCGGCGAGTCGTCAGGTGGGGCGTAGTATTCCTCGCTGGCGGGCGGCGGTTCAGGTTCTTCCATCTCGGCGGGTGCGGACTCGTCTTGGGCGGGCACGGCGATCTGCTCTTCAGCCGCAGCTTTCGGCACAGGGGCATCAGGCAGCGTGACCGACTCGAACAGCGCCGCGTCCAGCACAAAGTCCGCGCCGACCTCGTCGACATGCATGGTGGCACGGATCGTCAGCTCGCGCAGCTCCTCATCGCTGAAGCCCGCCTCGTGCATGATGCTGATCAGCGTGCGCTGCACCAACTTGTCCTGTGCGCGCACGACATGCACGTAGTGCGCCCGCAGGCAGTCGCGCCATTCACCGGCAAAGATGCTCGACTCGCTCATGACTCCACGCTGAAACTCTGTTTCCAATCGGGGATTTTAGCAGAAATCCCAAACTCCTCCTGCAGACTGCGGGCAAGCGCCTGTGCCGGCCCGAACTCCCCATGCACAAGATAGACCTGGCGCGGACGCTTTTGAAAACTCCCCACCCAATCGAGCAGGCCGTCGCGGTCGGCATGGCCGCTGAGGCCGCTGGTGAATTCGACTTGGGCACGGACGGCGTATTCTTCACCGAAGATGCGCACTCGCTGCTCGCCATCGACCAAGCGGCGTCCGAGCGTGTTTTCCGCTTGAAAGCCGACGATCAAGACGGTACTGCGCGGGTCTTCGATGTTGTTTTTCAGATGGTGGAGGATGCGCCCCGTCTCGGCCATGCCGCTGGCGCTGATGATGATGGCCGGCTCGCGCAGAAAGTTGATCTGCTTGCTCTCCTCGGTCGTGCGCGTGTAGATCAGATCGGCGAAGCCGAACGGGTCGCGCACGCCGTTCCCCTGCATGAAGGCGCGCGTCTCGGCGTCATAACATTCGGGATGCGCACGATACGCGCCCGTGACATCGATCGCCAGCGGGCTGTCGACATAGATCGGCAGACGAGGGATTTCGCCTTGGAGGCGCAGCTCGTGCAGCAGATAGACCAGATGCTGGGTGCGCCCGACCGCGAAGGCGGGGATGATGACTTTGCCACCGCGCCGGTACGTATCGAGGATGATGCGCTCGATGCGCTTGATCTCATAGCCCATCTCATCGTGCAGCCGGTCACCGTAGGTGCTCTCCAGGATCAGGATATCGGCCTGATCGACCGTCTGCGGGTCGCGGATGATCGGGATGCCTTTACGCCCCAGGTCGCCGCTGAAAACGAGCCGCACATCGCGTTTGGCAGTCTGATCCTCGATTTCGAGCACGACGATGGTGCTGCCGAGCATGTGACCCGCATCGCGCAGCGTGAGGGTGACGCCCGGCGCGATCCGGCGGGCGCGGTAGTAGCTCTGGCTGACAAAATAGTCGAGGCTGGCGGCGGCATCTTCCTGGGTGTAGATCGGCTCGACCGGCGGCTCCCCCTTGCGCGCACGCTTCTTGTTGACGAACTCGACATCGCGTTCCTGGATGTGGCCGCTGTCCAGCAGCATGGTCGCACACAGATCGCGCGTGGCATGCGTGCAGATGATGTCGCCGCGAAACCCGTGCTTGACCAGATTGGGGATGTTACCGGAGTGGTCGATATGCGCATGCGAGAGCACCAGCACATCGATCGAGGCGGGATCGTATGGGAAATTCAGGTTACGCGTGTAGGACTCGGCTCGTTTGCCCTGATAAAGACCGCAGTCGAGCAGGATGCGCTGCCCATTGACTTCAACGAGATGCTGCGATCCGGTGACCGTGCGCGCCGCCCCGTAGAACGTGACCTGAATGCTCACGAACATCCTCCCCTGATAGGCCCGTTGGTGACTGGCCATAGTATACCAGCGGGCGGGCAGATGAGCGTGGCATCATGACATGGTGTGGGCAGTTTCCTGCACATTCGGCACTTCATCCAATCGGCCGCCACCCATAATTCTCCATGGAATACATGTGGGTGATCAGCGTCCGCTCGGTTTCACGACCGAGATCGTAGAGCACAAGCTGCCACTGCTGGGCAGCAGGCTGCCGCCAGAACAAAAGTCGCTGACCTTCTGGCGACCAGACCGGCGAGAAGCCATCGCCCAAACGCCGCGCCGAGGCCGTGCGCAGATCGACGAGGCCAATGCTGCCCGCAGTGTCGCGAAAGGCAATACAGCAGCCGTCGGGTGACCACGCGGGCTTGCTCGCCTGTCGATCGACCGGCAGGGCCAGCAGTCCGTAAATGTCGATCGACTCCCAGGTGCGGTCGAATAGGTTGAGCAGCAGCAGGTACGGCATCTCAGCCACCCAGGCGAAGAATGCGAGCCGCACGCCGTCCGGCGACCAAGTGAAGCTGCCATCCATCATGCGCACGCCGTCGCGCTCGCGCATTTCGGCCAGCACGTCTTCATAGTGCGCTTGTTCCAGGTCGTACACGTACAGACGACGAAACTGGCGCGGACCGCTGGCGAGCGCCAAGCGTGTATCCGCCGGTGACCAGGCCATTCGACCGAGCGTGAACTCCGCTACCGGAAGCGGCAGTTCGTCCACCAGCCCACCCGCCTCGGATTCGACAATCCAGACGCGCGCGGCATCGGCGTAGGCGATATGCGTTCCATCCGGCGAGACGAGAATGTGGGTGCCGCCGCGATAATTCGCCAACACCGAGGCACCCAGGCCGTGCGAGCCTCCCCGGTACAGGGCGGTGGGCACACCCTCAAGCGCCGCTGTCATCGTTCGGGCGGCAAAGATCAGCCGCTCACCGTCCGGCGTCCAGTTGGGCGAGAAGGTGCGCATTTCGCCACTGCGATGCAGCGGAGCCGAAATCCCCGTGCGCAGATCGAGGAAATGGATTCCCTGTGGAGCCGTCGTATACGCGATCTCGTCCCGCGGAAACGTTGCTGCCGCACGTGTCGTTAATCCGAGCACGGCGGTCAGCACGATGAGCATCAAGCCGATCGAACGCAGGATGCCGAGCATACGGAGCGCACCTCCACATCACCAAGTCAGCGCGGTCGCCATTGAAAACTCTGGAACGCGTACCGGTTGACCAGCAGCGGGCTTTGCGCCCCATCATGCAAACGGTAGCGCATCAGCACGGTGTGGCCGTCCAGCGTGCCAACCATGTAGAGGAGACTGCGTGCGTCAGGCGACCAAGCTGGCCACTGGCCGCTGACCACGGCCATCAGCCGCGCGTTGGGCACATCGACCAGCGCGATCGAGCTGCCCGCGACATTGAAGGCGAGCCGCTCCCCATCGGGCGACCAGGTCAGGCCGCCCAGCGCCCAATTGCTGCGCAGACCATCCGGCAGGACATCGAGCCAGCGCAGCGTCAGCGTTGACAGGTCGAGGATGGCGAGCTGTGAGCGCCCGTCCACCTGACCGAAAAAGGCGAGCTGTTCGCCATCTGGCGACCAAGCGAACGCGGCTGGGTAGATCGCTTCGCCATCGGCCAGCGGAATCTGACGGATGAGTTCAGCCGAACGCCCCGTGGCCGGGTCGAAGAGGAACAGCTTGCGCTCCCCGATCCGCCCGCTGGCATAGGCGAGCAGGTCGCCCGCAGGCGACCAATCGATCGCGCCCATCGTGTCGCCCGGCGTGGCGACGGGGATTGTATGGGCACGCGTCCCCGTTTCGGCATCGATGATGTAAATACGGCTGAGATCGGCAAAGGCGAGATAGCGGCCGTCTGGCGACAGCTCCATCGCGCTGACGACCGGCAGCGTGGCGACGACCCGCGCACGCTGACCATGCGGCGTGCTGCGATAGAT
>CAYTME010000095.1:0-14443 GCA_964438415.1 uncultured Pleurocapsa sp.
GTCAGCCAGTTGAGGTCGCGCAGCCCGAACGGAGCCAGCGCCGTCCCGACCAACCCGTAGCGCGGCTGGAAGATCCACGTCCAGACGGCGCTGGCCGCCACCGTCGATGTGACGACCGGCAGAAAATAGATCGTGCGAAAGACTGTCCGCCCGCGCAGCCGCTGGTTGAGCAGCAGCGCCGCGCCCAATGCCAGCACCATGCCAGCCGGCACCGCCATCGCCATCAAGGTCAGCGTGACGCGCAGCGCCTGCCAGAAGTTTCGGTCGCCGATCAGCCGCTCAAAGTTGCCCAGGCCGATGAAGACCGGGTCGCGCAGGCCGTTCCACTCCTGCAGTGACGTGGCAAAAGCCAGCACGACGGGCACGCCGAAGAAGAACATCAAGCCGATCACATTGGGCGCGACCAGCGCCAGCCCCCAAAGCGCGCGGCGGCGCGCGAGCGGCGTGCTGCCCAACCACTGAAGATAGAAGGGCGCGTCATGCTTTTGTGTTACCGGCACAGACGAGGAGGTTCTCGATACCATCAGCAGCCAGCCCTGAGAACAGCATAGGGACACACGTTCGTGTCCCTACGCACCCTTCTCACCTGATGACGCTTCTTCGGCGTGCAGTCTTACTGTGCGCCGATGACGCTGTTGACCACTTCGCAGCCGAGCGAAACCGCTTCATCGACCGACATGTTCAAATCGAACAGGTTGATCGGCAGTTCGGTCACGGCATCGCCCACCTCGCTGAAGATGGTGATGCCCTGCGAGTCGGTGATTGCGTCGACGAAGGCCTGGATGTTGTGTTCGGTATCGCCGAACGACTCCAACCACACCGTCTGCATGGAGGGATTGGCCGGCGCGACGCCACCCGCCTCGGCGAAGAAACGCTGTCCTTCATCGCTGGCGAGGAACAGGATCAGATTGGCGGCCAGATCGGGATTGGAAGTATTGGCTGAGGCGGCATATCCCACAGCGTGAAGGATGGAACGGCTGCGTCCACTGGTCGGGTTCACCGGCAGCCGCACGATATCCCAGTTGAAGGTCGTCTGCTCGAAAGCGGCGGGCAGTTTCCACGATCCGCCAGAGACCATCGCCACGCGCTGGCTCAGCCAGAAGTTGAAGCTGTCATCCGCCGACGAGCCGCCGATGATCGACAGACTGGGCATGACGCCCTCATCGTACAGACCCTTGAGGAAGCTGAGTGCCTCGATGCTGCCGGGGTCATCCAGCGTGCATTCCGTGCGCGCCGCATTGACGACCGGTTCGGTACCCGTCGAAGCGATCCAACTGCTGTAGCCACCCTGAAATTCTGAGTAGACCGCCGCGCCGTAGACATCGGCGTCGGGGTTGGTCAGCGCCCGCGCGGCCGCCGCGAAATCGTCCCACGTCCAATCATCGGTCGGATAGGGCAGACCGGCGGCATCGAACATGTCTTTGTTGTAGAAGATGGCGATCGTATCCCAATTGACCGGGGCGGTGTACAAGTCACCGTTGACGCGATATGGATCGACCATGCCGCTGCCCCAAATGGTGGTATCGATGCCCGCCGCGTCATAGTACGGCTGAAGGTTGAGCACAGCCTCATTCTCAGCGTAGAACGGGAACCGATCTTGTGAGATGTTGAACACATCCGGCAGATCGCCCGCTGCCGCGTTGGTGCGCAGCAGATCCCAGTATTCGCCCCACGGCACCTGCTCCAGGATCACTTCCGCTCCAGGGCAGTATTCTGCCTTCCACAGCTCGATCGAGTCGGCGATCACGGCAGCCCAGTTTTCATCCCAGACGCGCATCGTCAGGGTACCGGGTTCCGCACACACCTGCGGCTGAATGATCGGCGCGTCCTGCGCCAGCGAGATAGTCGCGCCCAGCAGGGCGGCGAGCACGAGTGCAAACAAAACGAGTCGGCGGTTCATGTTTGACTCCCTACACAGCGTCCTAAACAAGACACCCGTCCACTTATTGTCGGACTGCTGCCAATGGTACTCCCGCTGGGAAAATTTGCGAGACTTCTTAGACAAATCCAACGCACATTCTCATCAACGCTTGCGCTGAAGGCGTCACTCGCTGCGCAGGGCACGCGCAGTGACGATCTGCGTCAGCTTGTGCGCGGGGTAAATTCCCGCCAGCAGCGCGGCCGTGACCGCAACCGCAAACGCGGACAGCAGCTCGCCAGGCGTCAGCACGAGCTGCATCGTCCAGCCGAACGAGCGCACATTGATGACATAGATCAGGACGATCGCCAGCACCACTCCGATCGGCAGTGCCAACATGCCCGCCGTCGTGCCCATCAGCCCGGTCTGGATCAGCGTGTACTGCCAGAGCTGGCGCGGGGTCAGCCCGACCGCGCGCATGATACCGTGCTGACGCATCTGCTCTAGCTGCAAGGCGAGCAGCGCGCTGAGAATGCCGATGAATGCGACCACCGTCGCCAGCAGACGCAGCGCAATCGTGATCGAGAAGGCGCGCTCGAAGACCTCAAACACGCTGCTGCGCAGCGCCGCATTGCTGCGCGCGTTCAAGTCGGTGCCCGCCAGCACCGTCCGCACGCCTTCGAGCACCTGTGCGCTGTCGTGACCCGGCGCGACGAATACCGCCATCGTCGAGATATACGGATCATCGTACAGCTCGCGGTAGACAGCATCGGTCATGAAGACCGTCCCCTGGTCGGCGGCGTAGTCGTAGTAAACGCCGATCACGTCGAAAGTGCGTTCGCCGCGATCGGTCAGCAGCGTCAGCCGATTGTCATCCGGCGTGATGCCGCGACGGAAGGCGAAAGGCTCGCTGACCATGACCGCGCCGGCTTGCAGCGCCTGCCAGTATTCCTCGCGCTCGACGCTGAGCCATGCGAACGAACGGCGGTCGGTCACCTCGCCATCGGCGACCGCCAGATTGACTGGCGGCAGATCGGGATAGTCGGGCGCGATCACGGTCACTTGGCGGCCGGCGCTGATGCGCTCGACGCCTTCGACCGCCGCGACCCGCGCGATCCAATCCCGATCGACATCGGCAGTCACGCGCGTCGCCGTCACCGAGGCCGGCGAGATGTAGATGTCCGCTCCCAGCGTCGCATCCAACCAGTCCGAGACCGTGCTGCGGAAGCTGGCGATCATGACACTGACGCCGACGATCACGCTGACCGCGACCGTCAGCGCGGCGACCGCGACCGATGTCCGGCTGAGCGAGCGCGCGACCGCACGCGGGGCCAAGCGCCCCAAAACCCCGAACAATCGCTCCGCCACCGGCGACGACGCGCCCATCATGACGACCAAGACCGCGGGAGTCAGGAGCGCGCCGCCGATGACGATGGCGAACAAAGCGACGAAGCTGATGACGATGCTGCGCGATGGCAGCGCGAGCAGACCGACACCGAACAGCGCCAGCGCGCACGCCCCCAGCGTGAGGAGCGGCAGCAGACGGCGCGCGGCAGCCTCCGCTTCCGACCGGCGCAGAGTGCCGACAGGTGGGGTGCGGGTCGCATCGAAAGACGGCACCAGCGCCGCGCCCAGGCTGGCGAGCAGCCCGATGCCCGCCCCCTTGAGCAGCGTGAACGGTTCCACAACCACACGCTGGACATCGACAGCGAAATACAGGTCGGAGATCGTCTGCGCGACCAGGCCAACCGAAGCGCGCCCGAAGATGATGCCCAGGCCGAGGCCGAGGCTGACGCCGATCGCGCCCAGCAGAAACGCCTCACTCAAGATCAGGCTGAAGATCTGCCCGCGCGTAGCCCCTAGAGCGCGCAGAATGCCGATGACGGTGCGCCGCTGCACAACGCTGAATGTGACGGTGTTGTAGATCAAGAAGACGCCAACCACCAGCGCCAGCAGGCTGAGCGCCTGCAAGTTCAGCTCAAAGGCTGCCGTCATCTGGCGCACAGCGCTGTTCTGATCGTAGGGCGTCGTCAGCACCGCGCCGGGCGGCAGCAGACGCTCGATCGCGCTGGTATCGTAACCGGCGGGCAGGATCAGGTCGATGCGAGTCAAGCGTCCGCCATCGCCGATCAATTCCTGCGCGCTGGCGATATCGGTCAGGATGAGCGATTCGAGCGCCTGCGCACTGATATCATCCTCCGCCTCGATGACACCGATGACGGTGACGGGGGTGTCTTGCCCCTTTGGCCGAAGCGTGATCACGTCGCCCGGCTGGACGCCGTGGCGCTCGGCCAGCGTCTGGCTGATGAGCACCGTGTTGGGCTGGGCGATGAAGCGGTTGAGCGCCTCGAAAGCATTCTGCTCCTGCCCCTCGACCGTGACTGTGGTCAAATAGCTGCGGAAAGGCGGCTCTGCAAACGGATCGACGCCCAAGAGCAGCAGCGGGCGCTCGCCCAGTTCCAAAGCCGATACGTAAGACTCGATGATCGGCGCGGCATCGCGCAGCCCCAGGTCGAGGCGAAGCTGACGATACACCTCGGTCGGCAGGCCGCTTGGCCCACCCATGATCTGATGGGTCGCCCGGCCAGTGATCGTCTCAGTGCTCAGACTGAAGGCGCGACTTGCGCTGCCATTGGCGATATCGATCGCGATCACGACGGCCACGCCAAGCGCAACACCGAGTACGAAGAGGACACTTTGCAGCAGGCGGCGCTCGATGTAGCGCCCGGCCAGCCGGAGCATGAGGGGATTGATCGTCACAATTGACTCTGACACCCATAACTGTAAATGCGAACACAACTAGACTTCAGTCTACGGGGGTCAGCGCGTATGAGAGGTTAGACGAAACTAAGCCGCTGATGAACAACGCCTCGGCGCCGGTATAAAGCGCGAGCGATCGCTCACGCCTCCGGTTTGGCCTGGCTCGCGAGCGCCGGTTCTTCTGCGGTCGCAGCATCATAGTAGCCCAGACGCTGTAAGGCCTCTTGTGCGGCGCTGCGATAGCGATCGTGATCTGAACTCAGCAGCTCGACCAGAGCCGGGATTGCGCGCGCGTCGCCCAAGACGCCGAGCGCCTGCGCTGCATAGAGCGTCACCTGAAAACCGGGCGCGTCCAGCGCCTGGATCAGCGCTTCGACTGCACGCGCATCGCCCAGTTTGCCCAACATGAGCGCGGCGCGCCCGCGCACGATCAAATCCTCGTTACGATCGGTCACGACCATGATCAGGGTGCGCAGCGCCTCTTCACCGCCGTGCATCCCTAACTTCATGATGGCTGTGCGGCGGCGTTCTTTGTTGACATCGCGCAGTTCAGCCAGGATCTGTTTCAGGTTGGGCATCAACTCTGGCATCAGAACACTCTGCCTTTCAGGAGCATCGCATCATACTCCTACCAATGCTTCTTCAGGAGGACTGACCTGACGAGCAGTTCGCTGCGAAGTGATCATCAATTTGCCGTCATGAATGCGACAGACACGATCGGCCAGCGGCACGATCTCCGGATTGTGCGTCGCCATGATCAACGTGCGCCCGGCTTGGCGTGTCAATTCGAGCAGGAGCGCTGTGATCGAATGGCCGGTGTCTTCGTCAAGATTGCCGGTCGGCTCATCTGCCAAGACCAGCGCCGGTTCATGGATGAGCGCGCGCGCGATCGCGACTCGCTGCTGCTCACCGCCGCTGAGCTTATCGGGAAAATCATCGCCCCGACTGCCCAGCCCGACACGCGCCAGCAGCGGGCGGGCGCGCTCACGCGACTCGCGCAGCGGTGTACCCATCAGCTCCAGCGGGAGGGTGATGTTCTCCAAGACGGTCAGGGTGGGGATCAGGTTGAAGAATTGGAACACGATCCCGATTTGTCGGCGGCGAAAGCGGGTCATCTCGGTCTCACTCAAGCGTGTCGTTTCGACGCCGTCAAGCCAGATATCGCCCGCGTCAGCCTTATCGATGCCGCTGATCAAATTGAGCAGCGTGCTTTTGCCACTGCCGCTCTTGCCGAGGATGACGAAGAACTCACCGCGCTCAATCTGAAGATCGACCTGATCCAGGATGACACGAGTGCGTTCCGCTTCTGTATAGGTCTTGTGCAGACCGCGGATCTGAAGGATTGTCGAGCGCGCTGTGCTGATGCTGACCATGTGACTATTGTACCTGTACACCACGAAATTGCGATGGTTTATCTCAATGCTGTATACGCCTCTCTATTGTGCCTTGTTTCACATAGATTTTTTCGCAGCATCAGATGAAGATTCGGTGATAGCCTCTTCGCGCTGTCGGCCGTGCATCAGCGAAACTACGGTAACGAAAAATAACGGCGCGCGCAACACCCCCAAGACCGCCAGAAAATATGGGCATTTTCGCCTGCTTCTCAAGCGTGTCTTTTCGTGAACAGTGAAAACTTCAAGCTTTGAATCTCAATATTGCTTGATAAGGCGTACAATAAGGCGGAGTACCTTCGCACGGATGATTGCCAGACCATGCTGACACTCGACCAGGCGCTCGAAATCCTGACGCGATTCCATCAAGCAGCTCCGCCCACTGCTGCCGCCAAGCTGAACGAGGTCATGGCACTTCTGCGCGCCATGAACGCCGAGCTGACGCTCCTGCGCACTCAAGCGCAGGAAGCCCCAGCAGCGGCGGCAGCAGCCCGTGCCGCCGCCCAGCGAGCCAGAGCCAACGGTCGCGGCGGACTATCCGTGACCGATCAGCTGGCCGATATCTTCGAGATGATCGCGACGGGCGAAACAGCCAAGGTACCTGACAAGCCCGCACCCGTTCAGCAGCCATCCGTGCAGTCCCTACCAGAAGGACAACCCAACGAGGATCCGATCGCATGGCTCCGCGAGGCGATGCCACATCTACTGGTCGCGGAAGAAGACCAGCGTGCCGGTGTCGACCGCGCCCTGCTCCACTCGTCAAAACTCAAGACAACACCGATCATCGACCTGATGCAGCCGATGCAGAACGGTCTGCGCTCCACGATCACCACCATTCGCAGCCAATCCAACCGGCTGGCGAGCGGCGGCCTGGGCAGTTTGACGACGGAGCAGATGGCAACCGTGCGCGACGTTCGCGACCAGGCCGACAGCGCGCTCAGCCTGCTCGATGCCGTCCAGCAGATCAACGCCCTGCAAGAGGGCATCTTCCGGCTCCAGCGCAGAGATTTCGCCTGTAATGACCTCATCGCGCGGGCACGCGATATGATGCAGGCGGCAGCGCGCGCGCGCCAGCACCGCATCACCTACTACCCTCCAGACCGACCGCTGTACGCGCATGGCGATTTCGACCACGCACTCGCGATCTTGATCGATCTGCTCGACAACGCGATCCGCTACACGCCCAAGGGCGGCGCGTCGCGCATCACGACCGACGATCTCGGCACACACGTGCTCATCAGCGTTGCCGACAACGGCATCGGCCTGTCCGAGAGCGACCTGCAGCACGTCGGCAAACCGTTCTGGCGCGCGACCCACCACCCTGCGGTGCGTGATAACCCCGGCAGCGGGCTGCGTCTCTACCTGGCGCAGCGCGTCCTGACACTGCAAGGCGGCGAATTGATCTTTTCCGGCGAATTGAACGGCGGCAGCACGTTCAGCTTCAGCCTGCCTGCTGCCGATCCGCCAAATAAGCTTTGATCTGGTTGGCAGCCATGCGCGCCTCTTGGCGGATGTTGTAGAGCGCGCCCAACCCGCGATAGCAGCGGCCGACCAGGAACAGCCCCGGCGCACCCAGAAGCGCGGTGCTTTCAGGTGACTCACGGGTATCGCGCAGCGGCCAGCCCTGACTATCTGTCTGATATTCCACCGCGAGATAGCTCAATGCCGGGCGGTAACCCGTCGCCAAGATCAGCACATCGATTTCGAGCTGTCGACCATCATCAAGCTGCGCGCAGCGTCCGTGCAGCGCCGCCAAGCCGCGCACAGGCTGGATCTTGCCCGCTTGCAGCGCGCGCACGAATTCGACGCCGCGCACCGGCACCGAGCTGCCCAGGCGATCGTCGCGATTACGCGCCAGCGGCAGCCCCAAGCGCTCGATGCCGGGATAGCGCTGATAGAGCAGCCGGTCGCTCAGACGCTTGCTCAGCGACGACGGCAGCGGACGCAGCAGCAGTTTCCAGATCGTCTCGTTGATGCCCCATGGGTTGCGCCGCGCGATCACGATATCGCTGCGGATGCTCAAGAAGACGGCGGCGGACTGCTCAGCCAGCGTGACCGCGATATCGGCTCCGCTGGGACCACTGCCGACCACCAGCACCCGCCGCCCGGCGAACGGCGCTGGATCGTGAAAATCGCGCGCGTGGAGCACAACGCCCGTGAAGGTATCTAACCCTGGCACAGGCGGGACGTACGAGTTGCTGAAACGCCCGCTGGCCAAGATCACCGCGGGATGCCAGGTGCTGCCCGCCGAGGTCTCCGCGCGCCAGCCATCCGCCTCCGGGGACAGGCGCTCGACGTTCGTTTCGAGCTGGATCCGCAGCGGGTGGCGCGCTGCCCAGGTGGTCAAATGCGCGTAATACTGACGCCCGCTGGGAAACAGACCATACGAGAGCGGCATCGCCATCCCTGGCATGTGCGAGACGATGCTGGCTGTATTCAGCTTGAGCGTCGGATACAGATTTGACCAAGTCGAGCCGATGTGGTCGGCGCGATCGACGATCAGGTATGGGATGTGCAGACGCTCGAGGGCATAGCCGCTGCACAAACCCGCTGGCCCGGCCCCAATGATCAGGACTTCGGACATCATGCCGCGCCGCTCAGTCCTGCTGTTCGACGGCGACGGCGGTGGCGGTGGCGGCCACAAATGGGCGGATGCGCGTCGGCACGGCTTCGACCGTCGCGGGGTAGACCGCTGCCTCCTCCAGACTGCCGGGCAAGAACTGCAAGTACGACTCCAGCGTCGGCCCGATCAAGACGTCGCGAGTCGCTGCGACTTCGGTGTCGATAGCATTGTATTCCTCAATCGGCGCTTCGATGTTGAGCACGCCCACGCCCCACAGACCGGCAATGAACATTCCGATGACGACCAAAGCGATCAAAAGACCAGCCTGGTTGTTGGCACGTCGGACGGCGGGAGTGCGCACCCGCAGCGGCAGCCGCGCACTCGGCAGGCGAGCAGCCGTAATTTGCGCCACGAGCTGCGCCTCAGCATCGTCAGCCTGGGCATCCACCGGCGTCAGATGATCGATCAGCTTCGGCAGCGCGACCGCTTCCGCAAGCACCGGAATGAGCGGCTGCCCGCGATCGAGCGCTGCCACGAGCGCGTCCTGCCAGTCGCGATCATTGAGCGCCGCCGCTGAGACGATGGCGACGACTTCGCCCTCAGCATCAGAGTTCGGAAGCTGCGCCGCGGCCAGCGCACGACGCACCCGCTCCGCCACCGCCGCATCCGCCGCCGAATACAAGATTGCTACCATGATCCTTATGAGGTCTCCTGATCACACCTCGACCGATCTTGAGATAGAAAGAACGATAGACCAGAATGCAGCGGTCAACCAGGGTTATTCATCTGCATCTCAGCCGCTGTGTGCCATAATGGCAGTTCAGGTCCGATCCGGAGTTTGAGCGGAGTCGGGTGCTGGAACGAATTCGACATGTTCAGGGGATAGAGGGATGAGCGTCAACACGATCCATGTCGGTCTTCTCGGTCTAGGGCGACTGGGCGCCTCGTTCGGCCTGGCGCTGCGCCGCTACGGCGAGCGCAAGGACGCTCGCCAACGCTTTGAGTGCGTGGGCTATGACCCCCGCCAGCGTGTGGCCGAAACAGCCCAAGCGCGCGGCGCAGCAGCGCGGCTGGCGCGCAGCGCCTATGACGCCTGCACGGGCGCAGATATCGTCATCGTGGCGCTGCCCTACGCCGAAGTACAAGCGGTCTACCGCGACATCGGGTCGGCACTGCGCGCTGATGCGGTTGTGCTCGACGCCTCCCCGCTCAAGCTGCCGTCACAGGCATGGGCGGCGAAGCACTTCCCTGCTCACGTGCACATGGTTGGCATCACGCCGGTCGTCAACGCTCGCTACTTGTTCTCCGGGTTGGACGAAGCCGACAGCGCCGCCGAGGACATGTTCGACGGCGGTGCGCTGCTGATCTGTCCGGACGCAAGTGCACATAAAGACGCGGTAGAGCTGGCCGCGGGTCTGGGGCAGATCCTCGGCGCCGCGGCACATTTCATCGATCCGATCGAGCATGATGGGCTGGCAGCCGCGACGGAGGGTGTCCCAGCGCTGATCGGCATCGCCATGTTCTACATGCTCCAGCGCAGCGAAGGTTGGAGCGATGCGCGCCGCATGGGCAACCCCGCGCTCGGCCAGCTCACACATCACCTGCATGACAGCCATCCCGACGACCTTCGCGATCTCCTGCTGCACAATCGGGAAAATGTCGTGCGCTACCTGAACGAGCTGATCGAGACGCTGAATGACATGCGCACACTGCTCTCAGATGCCGATCGGGATGGCCTCGAAGCGGGCATCGGCAGCGCGTCCGCCGAATTCGCTGCTTGGATGAACGCGCGGTTGAGCGGGCGCTGGGACAAGAATCAGCCAGCCGAGTCCGAGATAGGGCGTGGGAGCGACGGAGTCATGGGCAGTTTGCTGGGCGGATTTTTGACGCGCAAACTGCGCGGTGACGACCGGAAGTAGCGTGCACCCGCGTCAGTTTACACTCTGTTTACACTCATTTTACGGCGCGCTGATGGTTTGCGACGAACATGCAGGTATCCTGAGATTCGGATGACTCAGCAATGTCCGGTTCATCTATCTCAATTCGCAGGAGGAAACGCATATGACCATCCGTATGCGCTATTGGATACCTGTCGCTGTTCTGGTGCTCACCTTGATCGCCGCCGTCTCGCTGGTGAGCGCGCAGCCAACCGACACGTCTGAACGCCCCTTTTTGGGCGTGCAGCTCATGAACATCGACGGGGGCGTCGCTATCACGAACATCTTGGCTGGATCGCCCGCGGCCGAAGCCGATCTGCAGATCGACGATCTGATCGAGGCCGTCAATGGTGAGCCGGTCGCCAGCCCGAACGATGTCGCGGCGGCCATTCGTCAGCTCACGCCTGGCGATACAGTCACGCTCGACTTGCTGCGCGGTGACGAACCGCTCAGCATCGAGGTCGTCCTCGGTGCGCTGCCAGAACGGCCGATGCAGTCCATGGCCGATCTGAGCGTCACCTACGACGCCAACGCTCAAACGTGGACGATCGTCCGTCTGAGCGAAGATACGCCCCTGTTTGAGGCCGGGCTGCGCGAAGGCGATATCATCACCGCCATCGATGGTGAACCGCGCGACCCCGACGATCTGATGGCGCTGCTGTGGCGGGATCGCGGGCGCAGCAGCCGTGAGACCTTCACGCTGACGATCGAGCGCGCGGGCGAAACGGTCGAGATCGATGTCGATGGCTTAGCGCTGCGCACCCTCGTGATGGGCAGCATGGCCGCCATGTTCGAGGAGGGACTTTCACCGCTCCACGACTTCCTGCCCTTACCATTCGATCTCATGCCCGAAATCCAAGGGCGTCCGTTCGGCCTGAGCGCGCAGAACGGTCGTCTGGGCGTCGTCTTCGAGCCGCTGACGGCGGAGTTGGCCGCTGAACTCGATCTAGATGTGAGTGAGGGTGCCCTCATCCGCGAAGTGCAGGCCGACAGCCCGGCAGCCGAGGCGGGTCTGCTCGCCGATGACATCGTGACGGCGGTCAACGGAGAGCCTGTCGATGCCGAGCGCACGCTGCGCGATCGCTTGTTCGCCTACGAGCCGGGCGACACGGTCACTCTGGACGTGCTGCGCGGCGGCGAGACTCTTCAGATCGACGTCACGTTAGGCGAGCCGCAGCCCGGTTTCATGCAGTGGCGCTTCGGCCGCGATGGGCGCGGCCGCGATTGGATGCCATTCGAGCCGCCCATGGTACCCCGCGGCCAGGGGCCATTGACCTGATCCTCTTCTGAAAACTTCCAGCTCCCCTGATACCCCCTCATCCCTCGGTCTTCCCCGCCGCAGGGATGAGGGGCGTATTTTTGTGGTGCAGCGTCAGAGTCCAGCTTGCGTCCGCCAAGACGTTCGCTATGATGAGCATAGGGAGATCGCTTTTAGCCATTCGGAGTGAAGGATTCATTCATGAGAGCTGTCATTCTCGCTGCCGGCCAGGGGACACGCCTGCGTCCAGTCACCTTGACGATGCCCAAACCGCTGGTGCCAGTGGCCAATAAGCCGCTGATCGTCTACGCCATTGATGTCTTGAAAAGCGCGGGGCTGACCGAGATCGCGATCGTGGTCAACGACTTGACCTCGCCGATCGTCACCCAGCTTGGCAGCGGCGCGCAGTTGGGCGTCAGCCTTGATTACATCGTGCAGCGTGAGCAGCTCGGGCTGGCACACGCGATCAATCTGTGCCAGCCGTTCGTCGGCGATGAGCCGTTCTGCGTGTTTCTGGGCGATAACATCTTTCAAGACCACATGGAGCCGCTGCTGCGCAGTTTCCCAGCGTCCGACGCCGAAGCGACGATCGCGCTGGGCGAAGTGCCAGACCCAACGCGCTTCGGCGTGGCGGAAATCCGCGACGGACGCATCGTGCGTCTGGTCGAAAAACCGAAAGACCCGCCGTCGAATTTCGCCGTCGCCGGCGTCTATCTGTTCCGCAAGTCGATCTTCGAGGCGATCGCCAACATCAAACCGTCGTGGCGCAACGAGCTGGAGATCACGGACGCCATTCAGTACCTCGTCACCCACGAGCGGAACGTTCATCCGTATATCTTGACCGGTTGGTGGATCGACGCGGGCAAGCCGGACTCGATCATCCAGGCCAACCAATTGGTGATGGGCGATATGCCCTACACACCGCCGCCAGACGGCCAAGCGCGCATCGAAGGGCGCTGCGATATCTCCCACCGGGTGACGATGGGCGAAGGCTGCCAAATCATCGACAGCGTCATCCGAGGCCCGGTCATCATCGGCAACAACGTCACCATTCGCGGCAGCTTCATCGGCCCCTACACCGCGATCGGCGATAACGTGTTGATCGAAAACAGCGAGATCGACGCCAGCATCATCATGCGCAACTGCACTGTGCGCAGCATCACTGGGCGTATCGACTCGAGCCTGCTGGCGGATAACTCCCAGGTCGTCTCGGCCAGCCATGTACCGGACTCGCACTGTTTCATCTTGGCGGAAAACAGCTTCGTCCAGTTGTGAGCAGCATGAGAAGCGAGGTGAATCGATGACAGAAACGATCGAACAGTTGAAGGCACTCCTAGCGGAAGCGCGCGCTCATCTTGACGCGACGCTGGATGCGGCAGCCGCACGCGCCGAGGAGCAGGTCTACAGCGATGGTCTCCAGTGGACAGTGCGCCAGATCGCCGTTCACCTCGCCGATGCCGACCGCGGACACAACAATCAGGTCATGGCATTCGCTGAGGGGCGCGAGTTGATCCCACCCGACTTCGACATCGAACGCTACAACCGGCGTGTCACCGAAAAGCGCGCCGATATGACCTTAGCTGAGGCGCGCGCTTCGCTGCACGAAAGCCGCGCGGCGCTCAACACATGGCTCGACTCGATCGATGAGTCGGCTTTGGACAAAGTCGGCCGCCATGCCTCGCTGCGCATGATGTCTGTGCGGGAGGTGCTCAAGACGGTCGCCGCGCACGAGCGCAGCCATGCCGATGACATCCGCCAAGCGCTGAGTCTATCGGGTTGACGGCCGTGAACGCGAAGGATGGGGCTGAACGCCTCCATGTCCACCAACGAGAGCCGTTCAACGCCGAGCCACGGCTGATGGCGCTGTGCGGCGATCGGATCACGCGGACGCCGGACTTTTTCGTGCGCAGCCATGGCGCTGTGCCGGTCATCGACCCCAGCGGTTATCGGCTCTCGGTCTCCGGTCTCGTCGAGCGACCGCTCAACTGGTCGTTAGAGCAGCTCCAGCGTCTGCCCATTCACGAAGTGACAGCGACACTTCAGTGTGCGGGTCTGCGCCGCCTGGAGCTAACCCGCACGCGACCGATCGACGGCGAGATCGCCTGGGACGCACAAGCGGTCGGCACCGCCATCTGGCATGGTGTCCGCCTGGGCGATGTACTCGCAGCCGCCGGGGTGCAGCCGCAGGCGCAGCACATCGCCTTCATCGGACTAGACACGACCGATCCGACTGAGACGCCGGAGCCGTTCGGTGCTTCGATACCGCTGGACAAAGCGCTGCACCCCGATACACTGCTCGCGTTCAGCATGAACGGCGCGCCGCTGCTGCCCGTCCACGGCTTTCCGCTGCGCGCGATCGTGCCGGGCTACATCGGCGCGCGCAGCGTCAAATGGCTGGGCGCGATCACGGCACAAGCCGAACCGTCGGTCAGCTACTTCCAACAGCACGCCTACCGGCTGCCAGCCGCCGCGAGCGATACCGACGCCGACCACACCGCTGGCGAGATGCTGGGCGGACTCGCGGTCAACAGCATCATCTGCTCACCGCAAGTGGATGCGCCGCTCGCACCCGGTTCGATACGCGTACGCGGCTTCGCCTGGGCGGGCGAACGGGCCGTCGTCCGCGTCGAAGTCTCCGCCGACGATGGCGTGAGCTGGCGCGAGGCCGTTCTGGTC
>CAYTME010000096.1:0-14404 GCA_964438415.1 uncultured Pleurocapsa sp.
TGCTGCTTCTGCTCTACGTCGATCAAGATCGCCGCTCACGCCGCGCACAGCAGCAGTACGCAGCGCGTCTGAATGAAACCCAACGTGCTTATAACGCCGCACAGCGCTTGAACCAGACGGTTTACACCGCCATCGAAACGCTGGAGACGCAGACAACGATCGCGTCTACGCTGCAAACCGCCATCGAGATCGCTGGGGCACAAGCGGCCGCCATGTATCTGACCGACAGCCGCGGCCTGCCTCCACGGTTGGTCGAAGCCTACGGCTGGCAGGATCAGCAGCAGCAGGCCTGGACGCAGCTTCCCGCCGCAGCCGTCGTGACAGCCGCCAAACCGGTTTACATTGTGCACCGGATGGATGCGCATGACAGCGCCATTTACCCAGAACTTGGCGGCGATAGTGGCTTTGAGCAGGTCGCAGAAGTGCCGCTGCGCTCGGCCAACAAGCTTTACGGGTTGCTGCGCCTCTATTTTCGACAAGCTTGGACACCAACTGCAGCAGAACGTGACCTGCTCGAGCACCTGGGCCGTCAGGCCGGCCTGCTGCTCGACGCGCTCGACTGGTTCAACGTCATGGAAAGCTACGCTTACGAAATGGCGCAGCTTGCCCATCTGGCGCGCATCTCGTCATCCAGCTTGTCGCTGCAAGAAGTGCTGCCGGATATGTTCCGCATCCTGCACCAGATGGTGCCGGTCGAACGGATCACCCTGGTGTTGATCCGCACAAGCACGGGTGCCCCCCCGCTGATGGAAATGCACGGCGAGCACAACCCGGTTGCGACGCGCCAGCTCGACAGCGTGCCAGAGCTGGCGCAGATGCGCCGCCAAAACCGCCCACGTCCCCAACAGCACCGCCTGAGCGATCCGTCGCTCTCCGACGCCATGAAAGCGCTGATCACCGAGCATGGGGAAACGCTGGCCATCTTTCCCTTGATCTCCTACTACGATCTGCTCGGCATGATCCTGCTCGGAAATGCGGTATTCAAAGACCAAGGCGATCATGAGTGGCAGCTTCTGGAGATGGCGAGCAACCAGATCGCCGCCCATCTGCTCAACATCCGCCTGTACGCCCTCACTGACGCGGCGCTGCACCAGCGGCTTGAGCAGCTTTCGATTCTGACGACCATCGTCCAGCAGATTTCGACGGCGCTCGACCCGGAATTGATCCTGGCGACCATGCTGGAGATGGCGGTGCGCTCGACGGAGAGCAGCCGCGGCACGGTTGCGCTGCTGCAGGAAACCGACCAAACGTGGAAGCTGATCCAATATACACAGGACGGAATGCTTCAACACGCCCGGCGCGCCGGCAAGAACGCCGAAAGCCTGTTCAGCCATGTCGGCCGCACGCGCGACATCCTGGTGCTGGCCGATGCGCGCCAGTCGCCGTTCTACTTGGATAACCCGTACAACTATCTGTCGGCAGTCGTCGTACCGCTTTTGAGCGAGGACAAGGTGATCGGCGTACTGCATATGGAAAGCGTGCGCCCCGATTTCTTCACCCCCGAGCAGGTCACCTTCTTGAACACGCTGGCGCGCCATGCCGTCATCAGCATCGACAATGCGCGCCTGCTCGAAGAACGCCAGTGGCAGATCAGCGTGCTGCGCCAGCTTCAAAGTCTGGCACTCCGGCTTTCGAGTGCCACACAAACGCCGACCGTCGCCACCAATGTGCTCAAAGCGGCGCTCAATCTGCTCAATGGACGTATAGCCGCGCTGTTCCGCATCGACAATGACGGCCATGCGGAGATGCTGGCCGAGTACGCCGACGATGACAGCGATCAGCGGCCTGCACCGATCTTCAAGAACAGCGCGATCGTCGGGCGCACTGCGCAGACCGGCACGATCCAGGTTATGCCCGAACTGCGCTACACCCAGGACGGCAGCACCTACCTTTTCAGCGCCATCTTCGTGCCGATCCAGCGCGGCGGGCGCGTGCGCGAAGTGCTCTGTCTCGCCTTCGATGCGCCGCACGTGTTCGTCAAACGTGAACTCGATGCTGTCGCCCTGCTGGCTGTGCAGGCTGCCGGACACCTGGAAAATGCGACGCTGTACGAGTACGTGCAGGAGGGCAGCAACCGGATGCGCGCCATCCTCAACTCGACGCGCGATGGCATCATCCTGCTCGACAGCGCCGGCCGCCTGGCGGATACCAACCCCTCGGCCAAGCGGCTGCTGGGCGTCGAGCTGGACGAGTACTTGGGGCAGAATCTGGTCGATGTGCTCCTGCAGCAGTCAAGCACCGGCGAAATGGACCAGGCTGGCTACAGCCGCGATGAGGTAACCGCGCTGGCGCGCCAGCTCCGCCTAGAGCCAACCCGTATCTCGCGCCGCCAATTCGCGCGCTCGACGCCCAAACAGACGATCTACATCGAGGAGATCGGCTCACCCGTGATCGACTCGGAAGGCCAGATCTCCGGACGGCTGCTCGTGCTGCGCGATGTGACCGAGCAGAAACTGCTGGCCGATTACCGTGATGAGATCACCCACATGCTGGTTCACGATCTGCGCGGCCCGCTGGCGGCGATGATCAGCAGCATTTCGCTGATGATGGAGGAACGCGACATCCGCCGTGACGACCAGCTTATGGACAAGATGCTCGGCCTATCGATGAACAGCGCCAGCAACTTGATGCATATGGTGGACAGTCTGCTCAATATCGCCCGGCTGGAGAAGCGGCAGATGCCGCTCCGCCCAGAACCGGTTCAGATCGGTGAGCTGATCCACGAGGCTGCGGCGGCCTTGATGCCCGCGCTCGAAAGCGCCGGCGTCAAACTGCGGCTCGAGATCGGTGACAGCATCCCTCCAACCATCGTCGATCGCGAGCTGATGCGCCGCGTCATGGTCAATTTGATCGACAATGCGCTGCGTTTCACCCCCAGCGACACCGAAATCCTGGTCGAGGCGATCGAGTGTCCAGACCATGTGCTCGTGCGTGTGGCTGACAGCGGCCCCGGCATCCCGCCGGAAGAGCGCGACCGCATCTTCGACCGTTTCCGTCAAGCGAAAGCGAACCAACCGCTGCGTGGAACGCGTGGCGCTGGTCTGGGCTTGACCTTCTGCAAGCTGGCTGTCGAGGCGCATGGCGGACGCATTTGGGTCGAGGACAGCAGCCCGCTTCCCGGCGCGTGTTTCGCCGTTACTTTGCCCTACACGATGCCGGCTTAGAACCGCCGCCTCGAAACGATGAACCGAACGATCGGTCGCGAGCCAAGTGCAGGCTAGGCTGAGGATAGATCAGCCAGCCAGACTTTGCGCAGGTCGAGTTCTCAGCCAATTCTCATTTGACTGAGTTTTGTCCGGCGTTACACTCGCTGAAAGCGCTACCGGTAACGCTACCGGACAGCCCATGAGCTGTAAGTAATGAGCTTCTTGCTTTTTCCAAAGGCTAAAGGTTTTGGTCGGGTCTCCAGATACGAGCCAGCCGCTCACGATTGCAGATATCGCGCGTCTTGCGCAGGTGTCGGTTTCGACTGTTTCGCGCATCCTCAATGACAAGCCGGATGTCGCCGAGGCAACGCGCCAGCGTGTCTTGAAAGTCATTCAAGAAACAGGCTACACACCCGACGTGAGCGCACAGCGGCTTGCCTCTGGGGCAGCGACCGGGCGCAGCCGCGTCATCACGCTGCTCTTTCCGACCGACCACGCCGAATTCACCCAGCTCGAACTCGATTTCTTCATCGGCGCGGCAGCTTCATGCAGCAAGTACGATGCGTTCTTCAACTTGATGACCGAGCCGATGGACGCCGATCATCTGCTCAATCTGTACCGTACCGGCCAAACTGATGGCGTCATTCTGATGCAGATCCGCATGGACGACTGGCGGCCTGAGCTGCTGACGCGCCACGAGTATCCCTTCGTCATGATCGGGCGCTGCGCCACCAACGAGCGCTACCGCTACATCGATCTCGACTTCGAGCAGGCGGTCGAGATCGCCTTCGAGCACTTGGTCGCGCTGGGTCACCGCCGCATTGCCTTCATCGCCCGGCCCAGCAGCGCCCGCGTCCAGCAGATCGGCCCCGCTGTGCGCCTGATGGCGGGATACGAGCGCGCCCTGGCGCATCACGGGCTGGCTCCGCTTTACCGCGAGGTCAACTTGACGGTGCCCGATGTCTACGAGGCGACGCTCTCGCTGCTTGATGAAGCGCCGGAACTGACGGCGGTCGTCACCGTGCATGGTGCCAGCTCGGCGGGCATCATCCGCGCGCTGCGCGACCGCGACCGGCTCGTCCCTGACGACTGCTCGGTCGTCGCGCTGGCGACGGAACGCATCGCCCAGCTCGTCACGCCCGCCCTGACCGCCATCAACTTCCCGACCGATACGATGGGCTACCAGGCGGCGACGATGCTGATCCAGGCGCTTCAGCAGCCGGCGCTGCCCGTCGAGCAGATCCTTTTGCAGCCCAAGTTGGTTGTGCGCGAAAGCGCCTCCGTACCTTTCAGCAGGTGATACTCATGTCGCAGCCTTTCGATCTGGACGGGTTCGTCCGCGATTTCAACCGACCGCTTCAGCTCGTGCGCACAGTGGATGCGGTCGAGCCGGATGCCCTCGGCGTCACGCTGCGCTGCGCGACGATGCAGTTCAAACGCCGCTGGCGCGACCGCTACGGGACGCTGGTCGAGATCGGCGTGCCGGAGGGCGCGGGCGAGCACGTCACGATCCGGATCGACATGCTGACCCCGCATGTCTTCCGCCTGCGCATGCGTCCAGGCGATGCCGTCCCGGAGAACCGGACGCCGATGGTCATCGACGATCTGATCGGCGGGCCAGCAGCGGCGGAGATCGCGCAAACTGACGGCGCGACCATCCTGCGCACTGCCGCGTACATGCTGCGCATCACGCATGACCCGTTCCGCATCTTCTGCACCGAACGTGACGGCCGCGAGCTGTTCAATACGCTGCCGGCTGCCGTTTACCAGCATCCCCCGACGGGCGAGAGCCATCTCGACGGCGCGAGCATCACGGATGCGTGGCCGTGGTTCTTTCGCGATACGTTCCCGCTCGGCTTCCTGCACGACGAGGCGAGCGGTCTGACACAGTCGTTCATCACGACGACCATCCATCACGACGAGCATTTCTACGGTTTCGGCGAAAAGTTCTCGACGCTCAATAAGCGCGGTCAGGCGATCAACCTGTGGCATGCCAACGCGACGGGCAACACCTGGCCGGCCAGCTACAAGAACGTGCCGTTTTTCCTCAGCAGCCAAGGCTACGGGCTGTACGTCAACTCCGCCTATCCGATCAAGTATCACATGGGCGATCTGCATCATACGCATTACAGCGTTCACCTGCAGCACGACACGCTCGACCTGTATTACATCTACGGCCCCAGCTACCAGGACATCATCGCCCGCTACTGCCAGATCACTGGCCGGCCGGCGCTGCCGCCGCTGTGGAGCTTCGGCCTGTGGATGAGCCGCATGAGCTACCGCGAGCAGCACGAGGTCGAGGCGGTCGCTGCCGGTATGCGCGAGCACGACATCCCCTGCGATGTCATCCACATCGATACCGACTGGTTCAAGACGCCCTGGGTCAACGATCTGACGTTCTCCAGCGAGCGCTTCCCCGACCCGGCGGGCATGGTGCGCAAGCTGCGCGAGCAGGGTCTGCGCGTCACGCTCTGGCAGATCCCGTACATCGCCACCGAGAGCAGTTTCTACGCCGAGGGCATCGCCAACGGTTACTTCGCCAAACAGCCCGACGGTGCGCCGCGGCACATCGACGGCTTCTTCGGCAAGACCGCCGTCATCGACTACAGCAATCCGGCGGCGGTCGCCTGGATGCAGGAGAAGCTCCAGCCGCTCTTCGACCTGGGCATCGCTGCCATCAAGACCGATTTCGGCGAGGGCGCGCCGCCAGACGCCATCTATCACGGCGGTTCTGGCCTCGAGATGCACAACCTGTACCCGCTGCTCTACAACCGGGCGTTCTGGGAGAAGACCAAGCAGGCGACCGGCGAAGGCATCGTCTGGGGACGATCGGTCTATGCGGGATCGCAGCGCTACCCGGTGCAGTGGGGCGGCGACCCAGCGGCGCTTTGGGAGGACCTGGGCAATTTGTGGCACGGCGGCTTAGGGTTGGGCTTGTGTGGCTTCCCTTTCTGGAGCGTCGATATCGGCGGTTTCGGCGGCACGCCGACGCCCAAACTCTACATCCGATGGGCGGAGGCGGGCTTGTTCGTCAGCCACCCGCGCGCGCATGGCCCCATCCACCGCGAACCCTGGGCTTTTGGCGAGCAGGCGGTCGAGATCTTCCGCGAGTATGCCAAGCTGCGCTACCGTCTGATGCCCTACGTGTGGGGCACAGCTCACCGCAGCGTCGAGACGTGCCTGCCGGTGCTGCGGCCGCTCCTGCTCGATTGGCAGGACGACCCGACGGTCGCCCATATCGACGATCAGTGGCTGTTCGGCGAGTCGATCCTGGTCGCGCCGATCTTGGATGAGACCGACCGGCGCAAGGTCTATCTGCCGCGCGGCGTCTGGTACGACTACTGGACGAACACCGCCTTCGATCTGCGTGACGGCGGGCGCTGGATCGACGTTTACGCCCCGCTCGACCGGCTGCCGCTCTACGTGCGCGGCGGCGCGATCATCCCGACCTGTGCCGATGCGCCGCACACCGGCGCGCAGGATTGGTCGCGGCTGACGCTGAACGTCTACGCCGGGGCGGACGGCGCGTTCGAGCTGCGCGATGGCGATGCGCGCATCGCTTACCGCATGATGCCGACGCCCGACGGCCTGCGGCTGTCGATTGGGGCTGGCGAGCGAGCGTACCGCCTGCGCATCGTCGGTGTGGACGCTGCCCGCTCGCTGATGGTCGATGGACAGTCCTTTGACGGGTGGACGGTCGAAAATGGCGCGATCGTGTTCGACCTGTTCGGCGGGGCGCAAGCACGTGAGGTCGCCCTGCTGGCTTGATATCGGTATCTCTGCGGGCTGCGCGCCCGCTGATACGCTGGACGATTCTTGGGTGAGTGATATTTAGGAGAGGCGATCATGCAAAAGAAAAAGCTTTCACGACGTGCGTTGCTCAAGCTGATGGCGGCTGTCGGCGGCGGTCTGGCCGTCAGCCCAGTGCTGCGCATGCTGGCGCAGGACGCGACACCCGAACCGATGCCCAACGTGGCGACGGCGGACGACGTGGCGCTGACCGAAGACGAGATCGCGATGATCCGCGAGATGGGCATCTCGATGGCGTTCGGCGTCAATCACCGCACCGACGACTTCATCAACCTGACGATCCAGGGCGCGCAAGAGACCGCCGAAGCCTACGGCATCAATCTGATCGTGACGGAAGCCAACTTCGATGCTTCGGTGCAGCTCGCGCAGGTCGAGTCGTTCATCCAGCAGGGCGTCAGCGGCATCTTCCTGATCGCGGTCGATGGCGACACGCTGTCGTCGGCAGTCTTGCAGGCCAACCGTGCCAATATCCCGGTCGTCGTCATCGGTGGGCCGCCGGCAGAGGGCGAACTGCTGACGCTGATGAACTCGACCAGCTACGAGGGCTGCTACGAGTCGTGCAAATTCCTGCTCGAGTCGTTCGACGAGCCAGGTGAGATCGGTGTCATCCACATCCCGCTGGCGCTGAGCACGATCGTCGACCGCGAGAACGGCACGCGCGATGCCATCAGCGAGGCGGGATGGGATCTCGTCGCCTTCCAGCCGGTGCTCAGCCAGGATGAGGCGCTGGCGGCGGCGGAGAACATGATCCAGGCCAACCCGAATTTGAAGGCGATCTTCGCCACTTGGAGTCTGGCGGTCAACGGCGCGCTGGCAGCCATCCAGTCGTCGGGACTGGATATCAAGCTCTCCGGCTACGATGCC
This sequence comes from uncultured Pleurocapsa sp., assembly GCA_964438415.1. GTDB lineage: Bacteria > Chloroflexota > Anaerolineae > Aggregatilineales > Phototrophicaceae > Flexifilum. The sequence goes on from CAYTME010000096.1 coordinate 7,821, forward strand.
GAACGCGCTGGCTTCCAGCAGTTCGAAGATCAGGCGACGGGGAACAGCCCGGAGATCCTGCTCTCGCTGGCGGGTCAGCAGGCGCTCGTGCAGGGCAAGGCCGGCATCGACGCTTTCTGCAAGCACGTGCTGGGGCAGGAAGTCGCGCCCGATCTGCTCGTGCCGACCATCTTGGTGACGGGCGCAGACTACCGCGAGAAGTGGGACGAGCTGTATCCGGGCATCGCCGCGCCCTGGGCCGAGGCTGAGGCGACGCCAACGCCGAGCGCGTAGGGACGTGATGCGCGGTGCGTGATGCGTCATGTGTAATGCGTCATGCGTAGGGGCTTGACACGTCAAGCCCCCTCACAGAGCCTCACCCCCGGCCCCTCTCTGTGTGGAGAGGGGTGAGGGCAGGGCAAAGCATTCCGCCATTTTTTGTAGGCATAGATAAAAATGATTTCGGATACGCAACCGCTCGTCAGGCTGCGCGCCATTTCCAAAGCCTTTCCCGGCGTCCTGGCGCTCGATAACGTCAGCTTCGATGTGCTGCCCGGCGAAGTCCATGTGCTGCTGGGCGAAAACGGCGCGGGCAAGAGCACCTTGATGAAGATCCTCTCCGGTGCCTATCAGCCGGACAGCGGCAGCATCGAGATCGACGGGCGGCCCGTGCGCATCAGCGATCCGGTCGCCGGGCAGCAGCTCGGCATCGCCATGATCTATCAAGAATTGACCGTGCTGGAAAATCTCGATGTCGGGCGCAACATCATGCTCGGCCAAGAGCCGACCCGTCTGGGACATGTGCAGTGGGCGCGGCTGTATGATGAGGCAGCGCGGGTGCTCGATGACCTGCATCTCGATATCGACCCGCGCACGCCCCTGGCGAACCTGGCCATCAGCGAGCGGCAGATGGTCGAGATCGCCCGCGCCGCGCACCGCAGCCCGCGCATCATGGTCATGGACGAGCCGACTTCGTCGCTGACCCAGGCGGAGGAGGAGACGCTCTTCGCGCTGATCGGGCGTTTGAAGGAGAAGGGCGTCGGCATCGTCTACATCTCGCACCGCATGGATGAGGTGTTCCGCCTGGCCGACCGCATCACGGTGCTGCGCGATGGCAAACACATCGATACGCGGGATGCGAAAGCCTATACGCGCGAGCTGGCGATCGAGCAGATGGTCGGACGCAAGGTCGAGAGCCTGTCTGCGGACGACGCTGCGCCGCGCGGCGCGCCGATCCTCGAGGCGCGCAGGCTGACATTGGGCAAGCGCGTTCGCGATGTCGACCTGACGCTGCATGCCGGGGAGATCGTCGGGCTGGCCGGGCTGGTCGGTGCGGGGCGCACGCCGCTGGCGGAGATGCTCTTCGGCGCTCTGCGACCCACCAGCGGGCAGCTCTTGGTCGATGGCCGACCGGTACGCTTTCGCTCGCCCGCAGACGCCATTGCCGCCGGCATCGCCTACGTGCCGGAAGATCGCAAGGGCTTGGGCCTCATTCTGGCGATGGATGTCAAGACGAATATGATGCTCTCGCTGCTCGACCGGCTGACGCGGGTCGGCATCTTGCAGCCGCGAGGCATTCGCGATCTCGTCCAGGAATGGACACAGCGGCTCAACATTCGGGCGGCATCGCCGAACGCCGATATCGAAGGATTGAGCGGCGGCAACCAGCAGAAAGTCGTCATCGCCAAGTGGCTGGCGCGCAGCCCGCGCGTGCTGATCCTGAACGAACCGACGCGCGGCATCGACGTCGGCGCGAAGAACGAAGTCCACCTGCTCATCCGCGAAACGGCGCGGCAGGGCGTGGCGGTGCTGATGATCTCGAGCGAGCTGCCGGAAGTCTTGGCCGTCAGCCACCGGATCGTGGTCATGGCGGGCGGCGCCATCAGCGGCGAGCTGCCCGCACACGAGGCGACCGAGGAGCGGGTGCTGGCGTTCGCTTTTGGCAAGGAGGGATGAGCGTGTGGCAGCCTTGACCAGGCGTTTGACCATGTTCTCGCGGCTGCCGTCCGAGCTGGGCGTGCTGGCGGCGATCCTCGCGCTGGTGATCTACTTCTCGACCGCCAGCCCAGTCTTCTTCGACGCCGCCAACTTCATCAACATCGGGCGGCAGACGACGCTCCTGGCGATCGCCGCCTTTGCGATGACGTTCATCATCCTATCGGGCGAGATCGACCTGAGCGTCGGCGCGGTTGCCAGCTTGATCGGCATGTTCACCGCCATCGCCCTGCGCGAGGGACTGCCCTGGCCGCTGGCGCTGGGCGTGGCGCTGATCAGCGGCGCGGCTTTCGGCTTGATCAACGGCCTGGTCACGGTGATCGGGCGGGTGCCGTCACGCTGGGGATGTTCAGCATCACGCGCGGGATCGCCTTCGCCATCACCAACCGCACCGCCGTCGCCGTCAGCAACCAAGACTTCCTGTTCATCTTCGCCCAGGCGCAGGTGGCGGGCATCGCCATCGCGGTCGTCTACGCGGCGCTGCTGTTCGTGCTGCTGCACCTGCTCTTGACGCGGACGAGCTTCGGCACCAGTGTTTACGCCGTTGGCGGCAATGCGCAGGCGGCGCGCTTGAGCGGCATTCCAGTCGCGCGGGTCAAGATCCTCGTCTTTGTGCTGGCGGGCGTGTTGATCGGCATCGCGGCGACCCTGCAGACGGCGCGCCTGGCATCGGCACCGGTCGAGGCGGCGCGCAACCTGGAACTTGACGCGATCGCTGCGGTCGTGCTGGGCGGCACGAGCTTCACGGGTGGGCGCGGCTCGTTGGTGCGCACGGTCATGGGCGCGATCTTGATCGGCATCCTCAACAATGGCTTGCAGCTCACGGGTGTCGACTCGTACTTTCAGCTCGTCATCAAGGGGCTGATCATCATCGGCGCAGTGCTGCTCGACCGCTGGACACGTGGAGGGCGATAGGCGATGACAGCTCGATCGAGCATCCAGATGACGGCAGCGCGGCGGCGCTTCGACGCAGCCAATATCGGCCAGTTCGGCGTCATCGGCGCGGTCGTGCTGATGGTGATCCTGTTCGGCATCGCCGATCCGCGCTTCTTCTCGAACTTTTTCCACCCGAACAATGTCGCCAACATCGGCCGGCAGACGACGCTGCTGCTCATCACCAGCTTCGCCATGACCTTCATCATCCTGTCTGGCCAGATCGATATCAGCATCGGGGCGATCGCCAGCGCTAGCAGCGTCGTTATCGCGATGCTGATCGCGCGCGGCGAACCGGTGCCCCTCGCCATCCTCACCGGGGTCGGGCTGGGGGCGCTGCTGGGGCTGATCAACGGCTTGATCACGGTCAAGGGCAAGATACCATCCTTCATCGTCACGCTTGGGATGCTCAACATCATTCAAGGCCTGGCGCTGGCGGCGACCAACGCCTCGACGATCACGCTGCCGAACAACCCCACGGTGGCCGCCTTCCGCGATACGTTCGCGCGCGGCGCGCTGACGCTGCCGGGCGGTCTGGTCGTGCCCAACCCGATCCTGTTCGCCCTCATCCTGCTGCTCATCCTGCTCTGGGTGCTGACGCGCACCAAATTCGGCGCGGATGTCTACGCCGTCGGCGGCGGTGCGACGTCTTCGCGGCTGGCCGGCATCAAGGTCGATCAGGTCAAGATCGCCGTCTTCGTGCTCAGCGGGACGCTGGTGGCGCTGGCCGCGGTGGTCTACACCGCTCGTCTGGGCAATGGGCAGCCGCTCGGCATGATCGGCTATGAGCTGGATGCGATCGCCGCTGTCGTCATCGGCGGCACGAGTTTCACCGGCGGGCGCGGCTCGCTGCTGCGCACGGTTGTCGGCGCATTCCTGATCGGCATCCTCAACAATTCGCTCTCGCTGATGGGCGTCTCGTTCGTCCTCCAGCAGGTCGTCAGCGGTGTCGTGATCGTGATGGCCGTCTTGATCGACATTTGGACTCGGCGGCGGGTGGGTGGAAAGTGATCAGTCATGTGTGATGCGGTGCAGGCGATGAGGATAGAGGTGCTATGAGCAGCTACATCGAGTCCTTACACGGGGAATTCGCGGCGGTCGTGGATGCGAACGCACAGCGGCAGCAGCTCGCGTCGGGCATGGCCTTCACCGAGGGGCCGGTCTGGGTCGAGCGCGAGAATGCCGTGCTGTTCACCGATATCCCCGCCAACGCGATCATGCGCTGGAGCGCGGCGGATGGGCTGCGCGTTCACAACGCCAACGCGCATTTCGCCATCGGTCTGTATCTCGACCTCGAAGGGCGTTTGATCGCCTGCGAGCACAGCACGCGCCGGCTGACGCGCGTCGAGCCGGACGGGCGCGTCACGGTGCTGGCCTCGCATGTCGGCGACCATGTCCTCAATTCGACCAACGATGTCGTCGTGCGCGCCAGCGATGGCGCGGTCTTCTTCACCGATCCGCCGTTCGGCGTGCGCCAGGAAGACGGCCAGCTTCACGGCTACCAGCAGGCGATGGAATACGGCTTCTGCGGCGTGTTCAAAGTCACCGGTGACCCGGCGGAGCCGCAGGTCGTCACGCGCGATATCTACCGCCCGAATGGGCTGTGCTTTGCACCGGATGAGCGCACGCTCTACGTATCCGACTCGTCGGACCGCCATCATCTCGTCTACGCGCTGACGCTGCGCGAGGACGACACCGCGAGCGATATGCGCGTCTTCGCTGTGCTGCCGCAGGGCGTGCCGGACGGGATGCGCGTCGATGCGGATGGGCGGCTCTACGTGGCTGGGCTGGACGGCGTGTACGTCTACCGGCCGGATGGAACGCTGCTCGGCAAGCTGCTCGTGCCGGAAATGGTGACCAATGTCTGTTTCGGCGGCGCGGGGCGTCACACGCTCTTCATCACGGCGTGCAGCTCGCTTTACGCTTTCGATCTGAAGACGACTGGAGTGCAGAGGCCGTGACCCACAGGCGGATGCCAGCGCCTGCTCGCTGTCGATGAGAAGAAACCGCTGACGAGTAAGGAGGGGTTATATGGATACCACCCGGTTACAGGGCAAAGTCTGCGTGATCACCGGCGGCGCATCGGGCATCGGGCGCGCCTGTGCCATCCGCTATGCAGCGGAAGGCGGGCGGGTCGTCGTGGCCGATATTAATGTCGAGGGCGGCGAGGCGACGGTCGCGGCCATCCGCGCGGCGGGCGGGCAGGCCGTCTTTCAGCACACCGATGTCAGCGAACCGGCGCAGCTCGAACGGCTGCTGGCGCGCGCGCTGAGCGAATTCGGCGATGTGCATGTGTGGCACAACAACGCTTTCAAAAGCGTCTTCAAGACGATCATCGACCAGACGCTGGAGGAATTCGACGACACGGTGCGCATCAGCCTGCGCGCCTACTGGTACGGCAGCAAGATCGCCGTCACGCACATGATGGCGCACAACGGCGGCGTCATCCTCAACACGGCCAGCGTGCAGAGCTACTTTGGCGAGCCGGGCTTCAGCGCCTACCAGGTGGCCAAGGGCGGCATCTTGTCGCTCACGCGCTCGATCGGCGTCGATCATGCGCCGAAGGTGCGCGCCGTCGCCATCGCGCCAGGCTTCATCATTACGCCCGCGCATGACGGCATCCCGCCGGAGACGATCGAGCGCGTCAAGGCGAGCATTCCCGCGCAGCGCGGCGCACAGCCGGAAGAGGTCGCGGCGCTGGCGGCGTTCCTCGCCTCCGACGAGGCCGACTACATCACGGCGACGGGCATCATCATGGATGGGGGATACTTGGGCATTTGAAGGGAGCGTGATGCGTGATGCGGCATGCGTAGGGGCTTGACACGTCAAGCTCACCTTGCTTGTCAAACCGGTGCTGTCTGATAGGAGCTGCCCCGATGATCAAGATGATCGCGTTCGTGAAGAAGAAGCCGCATTTGACCCGCGAAGAATTCGTGCGCTTGTGGGTGGAGGAGCATACGCGGCTGTCGAAGGTATTGGGCATGAAGGGCTACCGCATCAATATCGCGCTGGAGCCTCAGCCGGGCGCGACAGCGGACTCGCCACCCAACGACCCGCCCTATGACGGCACGGCGGAGATCTGGTGGGAGAGCTTGGAGCAGATGCAGGCAGCGCTCGCCAGCCCGGAGAACGCCATCGCCGCCGCCGATACTGAACGTTTCTGCGACGTGCTCCAGTTCGTCTTCACCGAGGAATTCGTCGTGATCTGAGCGCAGCGCTGGGATATCATCCGCGGTGCTTCGAACCTCTCGCGATCGTGACCCGGAGCTGGCGCACCAAAGTGGACAGTCGAACGCGCGTCATCCGCACCCTCCAATTCGATCGGCCCGACCGCGCGCCCCGCGACCTGTGGCTGCTGCCCGGCGTGACGATGTTCCGGTCGCAGGCTGTGCGCGACGTGCAGGCCAAGTACCCGCGCCGAGGTCGCCGATCGTGGATACAGTGAACCGTTGGTTTTCTCGCTTGGAACCCTGGCTCTTTCTCGGTCCGGCGCTGTTTTTCCTCGTCTTATACCTGATCTATCCCGCCGTCGAGACGTTCATCCTCAGCTTCTTCGACCGGCACAGCAACGCGTTCGTCGGGCTGAGCAACTACGCCTGGGCGCTGCGCGATCCCGAATTCCGGCGGTCGATCGCGAACAATCTGATCTGGCTGGTCGTCGCGCCGGTGACGAGCAT
>CAYTME010000097.1:0-3319 GCA_964438415.1 uncultured Pleurocapsa sp.
GATCCAAGACCCCGAAGTCAGCCGCTTTCACATGCGGCTTCGGCACCGCGCCGAAGCCGCATGTGAAAGCGGCTGACTTCGGGGTCTTGGATCACGATATCGTTGGAAAGGTCGCGTCCGACGGTCGTCACCGAGCCGCTCAACCGGAAGATACGCCCCATCTCCGGTCCCATCGTCACCATCAGCAAAAACTGCTTCACCAAGTCGGGCGTGCGTTCTTCGGCGCTGGAGAGTACGCCCGTCTGCCGGCGCGGCGCGTCGCGCACGTACTCCATCGTCACCGAGTCGCCCAGCTCGACGATCGCGCCGTGCTGGAGCAGGAGCGGTACCGTCACGCGCTGGCCGTTGACGAAGGTGCCGTTGCTCGAGCTGAGGTCTTCCAGTTCAAACTCATCGACGACCCGACGGAGCCGACAGTGCTCTCGGCTGACTTCGTTATCCCGGATGACAATATCATTCTTGCTGCCGCGCCCAATCGCTATCTTGTCGCTTTCGAGTTCGAAGATCGCGCCTGGCGTGGGACCTCGACGCATGACCAAACGGGGCATAAGACTCGCCTCTTGGATCAAGAAGACGCCATGTTTACGTATTTGCCGTTATCTTAACAGAAATCGGGGCAGCGCGAACCGCCCCGATTTGTACTGATTTTGTCGTAGATAACGGTTCAGACTCGCGTTGAGCCTAGTCTCCGCTCACTTTGGGGCTGGCGGCGGGTCGAGCCGGGCGCCAGACCAGGCTGAACAGCGGGTTCTTACCCGACTGGATATGATCGAGCAGGCTGACCAACACAAAACCGACCAGCGCCAGCCCGATCGCCGCCAGCAGTTGGCCGGACGCCAGATCGGGCAGCAGACTCTGCTCGACCAGACAGCGCACATCGCCATGGCGGTCAAGATCGCTGACGATACACGCCTTCCACGGCCAGATCTTCCACAGTGAACCGACCATGAAGCCGACCAGCGCCGCCACCGTCACATGATAGTGGCGGCGCAGCATCCAGCTCAACACGCGCGAAAAGATGACGATGCCGACGACGCAGCCCGCCGCCACGATCCCCAGTGTCAGGAAATCGCGCTCGGTCACCGCGTTGAGCACATTGTCGTACTGCCCCAGGATCAGCAGGATGAACGAGCCGGAGATGCCGGGCAGGATCATGGCGCAGATGGCGACCATGCCGGAAAGGAACAGGTTGATCGGCGTCGACTCGATGCTGGCCGGGATGGCGTTGACGATCAAGAACGCGATCACCGTGCCCAACACCAGCGAGAGCACGGCCAGCCCACTCCAGCGCACCTGCGCGCCGACCGAGACGATCGACGCGATGACGAGGCCGAAGAAGAAGGCGAACAGCAGTACGCGTCCGTTGGGATCGGCGAGCGTTTGCGACAAAAAGCCGGACAGCAGCAGGATCGCCGTCAAGATGCCCAAGCCGACGGCGATCAAGAAGGTGAAAGGCACGTAGCGGAAAAATTCCCCCACCTTCGCGCGCAGCAGCAGGCCGAGCGATGTCGGGTTGAACGACTTGATGGCGTTGAGCAGGTCTTCGTAGATGCCAAGGATGAAGGCCATCGTCCCGCCGGAGACCCCCGGCACGATGTCCGCCGACCCCATGGCGAAGCCGGTGAAGAACAGGCGCAGGTAGTGGCCGATGGTCTTGGGGTGTGAATGATCGCGTCGATCTAACATGAGCGCTCGAATTCCTGATATTGACCGGTGCATGAAGACAAAGCTTGGCAGCGCCAAACCCAACTGATCATGCCCGACATTTGTCAGCGGGTCAATGTGGGATTACCGGCGCGATCTCAATACACGCAGCCAGGGGTTGTAATACAATGTAGTGACAATGCTTATGTAGTGGACGCATCGATGCAGGTCACGACAGATCCGCAGCCGATACGCGATCGCTAAACGTGGGGGTATTCAATTGTGAACTCTCGCCGTGCGCTGGTCGTCGAAGACGACCCCGAACTGAGTCTGCTCTTCTCAGGCATCCTGGCCGATCAGCAGTGGGAGACCGAGCTTGAGCATGACGGCAAACACGTGCTCGCTCGCATTCAGGCGCTGCAGCCCGATATCGTCCTGCTCGATCTGCATCTGCCGCACGTCACCGGCCTCGAGATTCTGCGCGCGCTGCGCGCGGATGAGGCGCAGCAGGCTGTGCGCGTGATGGCAATCACGGCCAGCCCCAAACTCGCGCAGCAGGCGCAGAGCCTGGCCGATCTGGTGCTGCTGAAGCCGGTCAGCTACGATCGGCTGGTCACGATGGTCGAGCAGTTGGCGGCCATCAGCCGGCCCTGAACGTCAGCGGCCCCCGCGTGCGGTCAGCGAGCGCCACTGAATCGGCGCGCGCATGCGGCGGTGATAGGCGTACCACTCGATCAGCAGCACGATCAGCGCGATCAGCGCCAGCCACGGCCAGAATTCCTGCTGACCCAGTTCCGCGCCCGCTTCCGGCGCGATCTCCGTCGCGCCGAGCGTGAGCGCCGCGGCGGGTGCGATGTCGCTCTCCTGTGCTGAGAACAGATTGACCGCGAACACTTCGCGGGCGGTCGCGCCGCCGGGTCGGGCGGCCTCCAGCGTGTAGATGCCCGGCTGAGTCGTCTCACCGAAGATCGGGTTCGTCGCCAGCGCGAGCGCTCGCGGGCTGCCATCCGGCATGAGCACACGCAGCGACTCGACCGCCGCCGGCAGACGAAGCCCAACCGGCTCGCCGACGCTGAAGGCCGTGCGCGGCAGGAACGACTCCGGCGCGAACCACTCCATCAGCGATGCGATCAAGATCGGGAATGCGATCTGCAGCGGCAGATCGGACTCGCGCAGGTCGAAGGTGAGCAGCGCGACCTGCCGCCCGCCCGTCTCGCCCGCCAGCAGCAGCGGGCCGCCCGCCGCCGTGATCAGCGCATCGGCCCAATCGGCCTGCACCTGACGGAAGCGGAACAGATTGACGCTGTCGAAATCGACGAACGTCATGCGCGGATCGCTGCGATTGACGCGCAGATCGCCCGTCTGCTCGGTCAGCTCACCGACGGTAAAGAGCGGCGTGCTGCCCGGCGGGTTGATGATCAGCAGCGAGGAGTTCGGCAGCGCCGGCGGCAGCCAGCCATCGAACACGACGAGGTCGAACTGCTCGGTCGGCAGGCCGCGCTCGATGCTGCCGCGGAAGGTGCGGACGCCGGGCAGGCTGCTCAGCACCTGCTCGACGAAACGGTTGCCATCGGTCATCAGCAGCACGCGGCGCACGCCCGCGCCCGGCGAGACGGCGTAGGCTGTGTCGTCGGTCGGCAGGTGATCGACGAACGTCGATCCGACGGGCAGTGTG
>CAYTME010000097.1:3329-14333 GCA_964438415.1 uncultured Pleurocapsa sp.
CTTGCAGCGTCTCGTAATCCGCCGGCAGCGCCGACGAGACGACCGGCAGACGCGCGCGCGCCGGCACAGTGTAGCGATCGGCGCTGAAGAGCGCGCCATCGATGGTGAGCGAGAAGATGACTTCGGCATCTTCGCCAGCGTAGTTGGTGATCTCCGCGAAGAGCTGCGGGGTTTGGCCGGGCAGCGCGCGCGCCGCCAGCGCCGTGATCGCCAAGTTGCTGTCCGAACTGCCGATCGGCACGTACTCGATCGCCCCCGGAATGGGCGGAAAATCCGCCGCCGCGCCCATGCCGCCATCGCTGATGACGACGACTTTGAAATCCTCCGCGCCCACGCCGCCCGCCGCCGCCAGCGTGAAGGCGGCATTCCAATCCGCCGGCGCGTTCGACGGCCGCGCGGCATCGACCGCGCCGTGCAGCCGGGCGGCATCTGCGGTGTAGCCGGTCAGCACTTCGGGCACATCGGCCACGCGGATGACCGCCATCCGGTCGCCCGCGTTCATGGTGTCGATGATGGCATGGGCGCGCTGCTGCGCCTCGGCAAAGCGCGTGCCTGCGTCGGCATCGGTCGCGTTCATGCTGGCCGAGGCGTCGAGCAGCAGGGCGATCTGGCCAGCGGTGATGGCTGGCACGGTCACGTACGGCCGCGCCAGCGCCAGCACCAGCAGCGCCAGGATCAAGAGCTGAAGGAGGAGGAGCAGGCTGCGGCGCAGTTTCTGCCAGGGGGTGTTGGCCTCGCGGTCACGCAGCACCTGCTGCCACAGAAAGCTGCTGCTGACGCGGACCTCGCGCCGGCGCAGGCGCAGCATGTAGAGCAGGATGATCGGGATCGCCAGCAGGCCGGCCAGCAGCGCCAGCGGTGTCAAAAACGCCATCGCCTACCTCACGACACCCGTCCGCCGCAGATCGTACAGGATGACCTTTTCCCACGGCGAGTCGGTGCGCGCAAACACGTAGTGGATGCCCCGACGCGCGCAGTCGGCGCGGATGTCATCGCGCCAAGCAGCGACGCGGCGCGCGTACAGATCGCGCATCGCGCCGTCGATGCTGACTTCCTGGCCAGCGCCCGTCTCCACGTCGATCAGGCGCAGATCGCCGGCCAGCGGCGGTTCGATCTCGTCGGGAGTCAGGATGTGGATGAGCGCGACTTCGCAGCCCTTGCTCTGCAGCGCGTTGAAACCGTCGAGATACCCATTGGGCGAGAACATGTCGCTGATGACGATGCACAGGCCGGGGCGCCCCATGCGCAGGCTGTAGTCTTTCAAAGCTGCGTTGATGTCGGTCGTGCCGCGCGCCTCCAGCCCGGCGACGTAGCGCAGCATGGCGACGCTGTACGCGCGCCCGCGCGCCGGCCCGAACGCCTGCACCGATCCGCCGAAGCCGGACAGCATCAAGCGGTCGTTGGTCGCCAGCGAGGTGAAGGCCAGCCCCGCCAGCAGCCGCCGCGCATACAAGAACTTGCCGGTTTCCGGCGCGCCCTCGTCGGGCGTCCAGTTCATGCTGGCCGAACAGTCGATCAGCAGATGGACGGCCAGGTCTTCCTCGTCTTCATAGACTTTGGTCAGCGGCCGGTCGGTGCGCGCGTAGATATTCCAATCGAGCCGGCGCAGATCATCGCCGGCTGTGTAGCTGCGATAATCGGCGAACTCGATGCTGGTGCCGCGTTTGTTCGAGCGGCGCTCGCCCTTGATCGCCCCGGCGCGCACGCGCGAGGCGTGCAGCATGAGCTGTTCGAGCTTGCGCCGGGTCGTCTCGTCGAAGAGCTGGATCGCATCGGTCATTTCTTGCGCCGGTAGCCGATATCGGTGTCATGCGGGACGATCTTGTCTGGGAAGGCGGCGAAATCGGCCTCGCGCAGGTCGGTGCCCAGGATCGAGCCGCGCCCGATGCGAAAGCCCGGCGGCACGTGCGCGCCCTTGCCGATGCAAGTGATCGCCAGATCGCCGACTTCGCTGATCTCGCCGACGTGGGCACCCTCACCGATGACGGCGACCTTGTCGATGATGCAGCGTTCGACCACTGCGTCTTTTTCGACGTAGGCATCGGTCAAGATGACCGACTCGCGGACGACCGCGTTCGGCCCGATGACGACGCCCGGCGAGATGACCGAGTTTTCCACAACAGCGCCGGGATAGACGACCGTGCCATGCGTCAGCATGCTGTTGAGCACGGTCGCGCCAGTGTGGATGAGGACGGGTGGGCGCTCCTCACTCTGGGTGTGGATGATCCACGAGCGATCATTCAGGTGGAACGACGGTGGGGTCTTGAGCAGATCCATGTGCGCTTCCCAATACGCCTCGATCGTCCCGACATCGATCCAGTAGCCGCCGTAGGAAAAAGCGTAGATGTTCATCTCCTCGCGCACCATGCGCGGCAGGATATCCTTGCCGAAATCGTGGCTGGAATTGGCCATGTCGCGGTCTTCGGATAGCAGCCGCTCTAGGGTGGCGTAGTTGAAGATGTAGACGCCCATGTTGGCCAAGTTGCTCGGCGGGTTCTGCGGCTTTTCGAGGAAGCCGCGCACGCGCATCTCGTCATCGACATCGACGATGCCGTAGCGGTTGGCTTCGTCCATCGGCACGCGAATGACGCAGATGGTCGCCTCGGCGTTCTTCTCGCGGTGGTACTGCATCAGCACCTCGTAATCCATCTGGTAGATGTGATCGCCAGACAGGATGAGTACGTACTCTGGCCGCCCCCGTCGGATAAAATTCAAGTTCTGGGTCACGGCGTCGGCGGTACCCGCGTACCAATCGGTATCGAAACGACCCTTGTACGGCTGTAAGAGCTGCACACCGCCGGTGAAAGACCGGTCGAGGTCCCAAGGCCGCCCGCGCCCGATGTGATCATTGAGGCTGTGCGGCCGGTACTGCGTGAGCACCAGCACATCAAAAATGCCGGAGTTGACGCAGTTACTGAGCACAAAATCGATAATGCGATACTTGCCGGCAAACGGGACGGCTGGCTTGGCGCGCTTGGCTGTCAGCGTGGCCAGTCGGGTGCCTTCACCGCCTGCGAGAATGACTGCTTTTATCCGCATGAACCTGCCTCCGTTTTGCCTAGCCCCAAGAATCTATTTGCGCGCGGGTTCGGCCAGCTTGACATGCTGCGCCCGCCGCTGGTGGATCGTGTCGTAGAGCGCGATGTATTCGCGCGCGCTGCGCTCCCATGAGAAGTCGGTCAGCATCGCCCGTGCCTGCATGCGCCGCCACGCCGTCTTGCGGTTGCGGTAGCTTTCGATCGCCCAGACGAGCGTGTTGTAGACGGCATCGGGCTCCTCCCACAAGAAGACGAAACCGGTGCCTTGATCGGCAGCGCCGTTATCGTAGTTGGTGACGGTATCGGCCAGACCGCCCGTCTCGCGCACCAGCGGCAGCGCGCCGTAGCGCATGGCGATCATCTGGCCGATGCCGCACGGCTCGTAGTGGCTCGGCATCAAGAAGATGTCGCAGCCCGCGTAGATGCGGTTGGCGATGGTGGCGTTGAAACCGACGAACGTGCGCGCCTTCCAGTGAAAATCCTGCCCCAGCAGGTAGAGCGCGTCGTTGTAGAACTTCTCGCCCGTGCCCAGCCCGACGAACTGCGCATCGTGCTGAGCCAGCAGCCGCCGCAGCGCCGGCAGCGCCAGATCGAGGCCTTTCTGCCAGACCAGGCGGCTGACCATGCCGATGACGGGCACTTCGTCGCGCACGGGGAGGCCGGTGTCGAGCTGGAGCTGAGCCTTGTTCGGCACGCGCTTGGTCTCGAACGTGTCGGCGTCGTAATTGACCGCCAGCATCGGGTCGGTGGCCGGGTTCCACGTCACCGTGTCGATGCCGTTGAGGATGCCGTACAGATCGAGCGTGCGCATGCGCAGCAGATCATGCAGCCCATAGCCTTGATACGGAAACTGAATCTCGACGGCATAGCGCGGGCTGACGGTCGTGATCAGATCGCTGTAGACGAGCGCCGTCGCCATGATGTTGTTGGTCAGCCCGCGCGCGATCAGTTCGGGATGGTCGCGGCCCGGCACGCCGGCATTCCAGCACCAGCCGCCGGCGTTATCGCCCTGATAGGCCATATTGTGGATGCTGATCATCGTGCCAACGCCGAGCCAGCGCGGGTTACGCTGCCGCTCGTGATCGACCAAGAACGGCAGCAGCCCGGTATGCCAGTCGTTGGCATGGACGACATCCGGCAGCCAGCCAAAGCGCCGCTCCAGCTCGTACATGCAGGCGATCGCCACCTGGTTGAAGAAGATGTAGCGCGGCATGTCGAAGTTCCAGTCGCCGTAAACCGCCTGCTCATCGCCGAAGTACCAGGGCGCGCGCATGAAGTAGACCGGCACGCCCTGCAAGCTGGCTTCGGAGATTTCGACCCCATAGGAGCCGGTGCGGTGGGCGTACTGGAACGAAAACAGCGGTCTGACGCCAAACCGCTGCGAGTCGATGAAGCCGTAATGGGGCATCAGAATGCGCACATCGACGCCGAGGTTTTTCAGCGCGACCGGCAGTGAACCTGCGACATCGGCCAAACCGCCGACCTTGGCGTAGGGATCGACCTCGGCGCTCACGAAAAGGACATGCATGCTCGTTCATCCCGGCTGCGACGCGGACGGACGCAGGGATTATAGTGTGTCGATGGCAAAGGCACAAACGAGGGACAAGCGGGGATGGCATCGGCTGGGCTGCTCAAGCGCGCTGAGGGCGCTCTCGCCGTCGCGAATGGTCTTACTCGCCCCTTCACCCGGCGAGTTCAATCGCCAGCGCTGGACTTTGGCCGCTCACAAGCCGCAGAAGCGGATGTAATCGAGGTAGAACTCAACCGGCACGATCTCGCTGGTCGATCCCCAGAAGGTGACGCGGCCGCTCGGCCACGTCTCGTCGGTGACGCTGTTGACGAACTGGCCGTTGATGTACAGGTCGATGCGGCTGCCGACCAGATCGACACGCACCGTGTTGACCGCGAAGTCGCCGGTGCGCACCGCCGTCGAAGGCGTCCAGGGCACCAGATCGGTGAAGCCGTCCTGGTAGCGCGCGATGCGGTACGCGCCTAAGCTGCTGAGCATGATCGAGATGAAGCTGCTGGCATTCTGCACCCGCACCCACAAGCCCATGCGCACGGGCGTGAGCGAAAAGCGCGATGCGCGCATGACGGCCTCGACGCGCACATCGCCCCACGTCAGCCCCTGGAGTGTACCCCACGAGACCGACTCGCGGCCGCCCAGCGCATCGATGCGCACGACATACGCCTCGCTGTCGAAGCGCACCGTTGAACCCGCGCTGGCGCCCAACCACCAGTCGTAGGCGGAGGTATTGCCGCGGAAGTCATCCTCGAGCTGGAGCGCACACACCGCTGCGAGCGCAGCCGAGTTCGGTGTGCCGGGGCGCGGCGTCGCGATCGGGCCGAGCGGCGTCAGCGCGATCGGTGCCTGCCCGCCGACCGGCTCGACGAAGTAATCGACATCGCCCTCGGCCAGCCAGCCGGACTCGCCGCTGCCGAAGCGCACTTCGTACCAACTGTAGCCATCGGCGCAGACAGGACCGCGCAGCACCAAGAACTGCTCGCCCGCGCGGAGCTGAGTCAGCGTGCGGAAGCTGAGGCCCGGCCCGGCGCGAACGTTGAGCGGGCGCGGGTCTTCCGAACGGACGCGCCCGATCATCTGCGGCATGAGACGCGGCGGCAGCGCGCCCGCACAGATGACGATCTGTGGCTGTGCCGGCAGCGGGATGAGTGCCTGCAGTCCGTCGTCAGCTTCGAATGTCCAGCCTTCACGGCCCGATGGGGCGCGGATCTGCCACCAGATCAAGCCGCCCTCCTCGATCGGCCCGCCGATGATCGTGACCAGCGCGCCATCGGGCAGCTGCTCCAAGATCGCGGTCATCGCGCTCGGCCCCGTGCGCAGTGTCAATCCCTCAGCGGTCGCATTGACCTCGGCGATCGCCCCGATTGCGAGGCGCAGATCGACGGCAGCCGTCGGTTCGAGCGGCGTGGGCGTAGGCGACGGCGTCACAGTCGTCTGCGACAGCGGGGCGATCACGGGCAGGCTGCGCAGATCGCCTATCGTTTCGACCAACGCGGACGAAGACGACAGCCAGGCCTGGCCGCCTTCAGGCAGCGCCACGTAGTACCACGTCCCATCCTCGCTGATGCCGACGATCTCGACCCGTGTGCCTGCGCGCAGCCGCGCCACCAGCGCGTACTCGCTGCCCGGCCCCTCGCGCAGGGCGATATCGCGCAGCGGTTGGGCGAAGGGCGCAGCGCCCACATCGATAGGGGTCGGCAGCGGAGTCGAAGTCGGCAGCGGCGCAGGCGTGAGGGTCGCCGTTGGCGGCAGGGGGGTGTTCGTCGCCGTCGGCGTGGATGTGGACGTCGGAGTCAGCGTCGGCGTGTCCGTCGGCGCTTCGATCACCGGCACGGCGCGCACATTGCCCGCCGTCTCGACCGACGCGGTCGAAGCCGACAGCCAGCCGGCGCTGCCATCCCCCAGCACGACCAGATACCACGCCCCATCCTCGCTGATGCCGGCGATCTCGAGCCGCGCGCCCGCTTCGACGCGGCCGACCAGCGGGTACTGCGAACCCGGCCCCAGCCGCAGCGGCAGCGAGCGAAGCGCCTCGGCCACCGGCGTTGCCGGCGTCGGCGTCAGCGTCAGGGACGCCGTGGGCGTCGCGGTGAAGGTCGGCGTTGGGGTCACGGTTGGCGAAGGCGAAGGCGTGGGCGTCGAGGTCAGCGTCGGCGTATCCGTCGGCGAAGGCGAAGGCGTGGGCGTCGAGGTCAGCGTCGGCGTGTCCGTCGGCGCCTCGATCACCGGCACGGCGCGCACATTGCCCACCGTCTCCACCGATGCAGCGGCAGCCGAGAGCCAGCCGACACCGCCGCCTGACAGCGCGACCTGATACCACGCCCCGTCCTCGCTGATGCCGACGATCTCGAGCTGATCACCCGCCTCGACGCGGCCGACCAGCGGATACTGCGAACCCGGCCCCAGCCGCAGCGGCAGCGAACGCAGCGCCTCGACCAGCGGCACCGCAGGCGTTGGCGAGGATGTCATCGTCGGCACGTCGGTCGAGTCGCGCGTAGGCGTCGCAGTCGCCGATGAGACGATCGCGATCGCCTCCGTGCTTGTAACCGTCGGCGGCATCAGCGTCAAGAGGATGGCCGCCTCGGTGGTGATCTCGGTCTCGGTCAGCTGCGGCGTCTCCGAGGCCGCTGCGCCGAACAACCCACCGCCGCCCTGCGTGACCAAAAGCGCGATCAGCGCGCCGCCGCCCACGATCACGGCCAATGCGGCCAACCACGTCACAGGACTTGCCAGCAGCGACCGGCGCTGCACATGCGCCCCGCTCTCGTAGCGCTCGCGCTCCATCGTCGGCGTCAGGCCGCGCCTGGGCGACGCACTCACAGGGACATCGCGGCTCGTCGGTCCTTCGAGATCGGGCTGGCCGGTCTCGGTCACCTTGCGCGGCAGCGGCGTGATGAAGAAGTTGGTCTGCTGCGGCTCCAACCCGCGCAGAGAGTCCTCGAAAGCGCGCGCGAAATCGCGCACACTGGCGTAGCGATCGGCGGGGTCTTTGGCCATCGCCCGGTTAAGGGTTGCCTGCACTGCGACCGACAGGTCGGCGCGCCAAGTCTGCGGTGGAGTCGGCGTCTCGTTCAGATGCTTATGCATCATGGCGAAGGGCGTATCCGCCTCGAATGGCAGCCGCCCGCCCGTGACCATAACGTAGGTCAGCACGCCGACAGCATACTGGTCGGCGGACGGCCCGATGTTTTCACCGCGCCACTGCTCCGGCGACATGTACGGCGGCGTGCCCATCGCGATGCCGCTGCCGGTCAGCGCGGAGGTGGCATTCAGGAGCTTGGCGATGCCGAAATCGACGATATACGCATCGCCAAGCTCATCGAACATGATGTTGTTGGCTTTGATATCGCGGTGGATGACCTGCTTGCTGTGCGCATAGTCGAGCGCAGCGGCGATCTGGTGCAGGATGCGCGCGATATCGTGCAGCGAGGGGCCGCCCTGCTGGTGCTGAAGGCGTTCCGCCAGCGAACCGCCCCTCAAGTAGCGCATGACGACGTAGCTGATGTCATTCTGGGTGCCGTAATCGTAGACCGGGACGATATGGGCGTGCTCAAGCGAAGCGGCGATCTCCGCCTCGCGGTTGAAGCGCTCGATATAGCCCGGCTCGCGGGCAAAACTGGCCGGCAGCACCTTGACCGCGACCTCGCGCTTGAGATCGGCTTGATAGGCGCGATAAACCGCGCCCATACCACCGCTGCCGAGCAGTTGGCGCAGTTGATACTTGCCTAACGTTTGTCCGACCAGATTCTCGACGCTCATCCACTTGGCCCAGACGCCGCTCGCGCGGACACGCACATGCCACCACTATAGCATGTACGCACCCGCAGCGCACATCAAGCGCCGAATCGCGGATGGATTCGGAAATGGGGGCGCATCTGCTCCACCGAGCGCTCGAGCGGCTCGGCAAGTCTGCTCAAGCGCGCTGAAGGCCCTCCGGCCTTTGCGGAGGGTTTTCCTCGTCCGGACAGGGGTTGGTTTCGTAGGCACGACCCAGGCCTCCTCCGATGGACGCGTGCCCTGAGAGTCGGCCGACCTGCCTATCCGCTGTCGCTCGGCGCGGACTCCTCAGCCGGTGCCAGCGGCTCGGCGGGCGCTGCTGGCGGCGCGCTGCCGCATGTGCGCAGCAGATCGGCAAACGCGGCCAGCCGGTCGGCATTCGGCGTGCTGGAGTCCTGTTCGTAGCGATAGCCGGTCTGCAGCACCGGCACCGCCCGCGCGCAGTCCCCTGCGCCATCGAGATAGGCACGGGCAGCCGCCAGGAAGTGCGTCGGGTTCTGCGTCCCGGTCGCGATCAGCCGCTCGTAAACCGAGACCGCCCTGGCGCTGTCGCCGTTGCCGCGCAGGATGTTGCCCAAGTAGAACAGGCAGGCGCGATTTTCGGGGGAAAGCGTCGTGCATCGTTCGATGTAGTTCTGCGCCTGCTGAGGATCGCCATACGCCTGATAGTACAAGAAGCCGAGCGCGAACAGCGCATCCAGATTGTTCGGGTTGAACTCGATGATGGAGAGCAGACGCGTCCGCGCTTCGTCATAGTTCTGTTCGCTCCAATCGAGCCACGCCAAGTTGATGGCCACATCGAGGAAGTTGGGCGCGTACTGCAGTGCCGCCAGGTAATCCTCGCGCGCAGCGGCGGTCTGGAAACGCGAGTAGTGATTGAGCAGCCCACGCACGAAATAAGCTTCGGGGCTTTCCGGATCGATCGCGAGCGCGCGCTCGACCGTCTGAAAGGCGCGGTCGATCTGATTATCCTCGTAATAGGCGTAGGCCAGATACGCCAGCGCGCGCGGGCTGTCCGGGCTGAGCGTCAGCGCGTGCAGCAGATGGGTGATACCCAGCTCCGGCTGATCGTTGAGCGCCAGCGTGTAGCCCATCATCGCCCAGGCATCGCTGCTGTACGGATTGGCGTTGACCGCGCGCTCGGCGGCCTCCAGCGCCGCGCGGCTCTGACCATCCATCACGTACCCAAGGGCGACGCGGTAATGCACGCCGACATCGTTGGGGACATCGGGCAGGATGTCGGTGTAGACGCTGAGCGCCTCCTCGATGGCACCGGTCGTCCACGCCCCCGCCGCCGCGCTCAGCCGCTGCGACGGATCGGGGCGCGGCGTCGAAGTCGGGGCGACAGCGGTCGCGATGCCGCCGCCGACCATCTCAACCGCATCTTCGACCACATCCTGCACCATCGGGCGCAGGGTGTCGCGCTCTTGATAGATCTGCCAGCCGCCGTAGGCCACGATCGGTGTCAGCAGCCACAGCCACAGCCAGCGGAAATTGAACAGGTGGCGCTCTTTGCGACCGGGGCGGTAGCGCTTGGGTGTGCGTAAATACATCGACTAGCCACCAATCGGCGTCGGCGGGATGGCGGTCGGCGGAATGGCGGTCGGCAGCGCCCGACCCACATAGCCGCTGCAGTAGGTGGTCACCAGCCGCAGCCCTTCGACCGTGTTCGTCAGCACGCCCTCGCCGATACCCGCCTGGTTGATGCGGATCAGCGCCTCGTTCAGGATGTTCCACGCATCGTCACAGTGTTCGCCGCCCAGGTAGTAGTGCGCCAAGCCGCGGATGTACCAGCACTCGATCTCGTTCGAACCCAGGGCGACGCACTGCTCGAAATCCTCGATCGCGCCCTCGTAATTGCGACGGCTGTAGCGGATCTGCCCGCGCTGCCGGTATGCGCGCGCCAGATCGCTGCCGGGCGGGTTGGTGGCGCTGGCGATGCGGATGGCGTCATCGCAGTAGCCGACCGCCTGGGCATCATCGCGCACCTGGAAGAACGTCTCGCACAGGCGCAGGTAAGCGCGCGCATTGTCCGGCTGCATCGAGAGCACCAGCTCGTAGAGCGCGATCGCCTCCTCGTAGCGCTGCAAAAAGCGATACTGGATCGCGACTTCGAAGTACGGCGCGACCAGGTTCGGGTTCAAGGCGATCGCCTGTTCGAACTGCTCGATCGCCTCCTCGCGCCGCCCGACCCAGATCAGCGCATAGGCATAGGCGCGGCGCGCATTCGGGTCGTTGGGTGCCAATTCGACCGCCCGCTCGCCGGCGGTCAGCGCCTGCTGGTAGCGGTCGATGCTGTTGTAGGCCCCGCTCAAGGCCGTGTAGAGGGGCGCGAAATACGGATCGATCTGCAAGCCGGCCTGTGCCACTGGGATGGCATTGGCGCTCTCGCCGTTCAAATCCATCGCCCGCGCCTTGATCGCGTAGCCGCGCGGATCGTTCGAACTGAGCTGGATCGCCCGGTCACCGATCTCGATCGCCCGCGCGTACTGCTCGGTATCGATCAGCAGGCGGCCATACTCGTACAGATAATCGATATTGCTCGGCTGCTGGCTGACGGCCTGCGCCAGCAGCTCGACCGCCTGCTGGACGCGCCCCTGCTGATAGGCGACCATGCAATAGAGCATCGGGAAGCTCAGCACGAAGTTGGTGCGGCTGAACAGC
>CAYTME010000098.1:0-294 GCA_964438415.1 uncultured Pleurocapsa sp.
CCGAGCGATCCACCAGCTCGCCCCTCCAGGCGATCGCGCTCGCCCTGGCAACCAGCGCACCGCTGTGGTTATACCTGCTCGCCAATCCGACGCTTGCTGCGCAGCGCACTGAACAGGTCGTCATCGGCGGTCTCGATGCGCTGATCAGCAACGGGGTCGCCTGGGTGCGCGCGCTCTTCATCGCAGGTTCGGCCGATGTGGCTTACAACCTGCCCGGACGCCCAATCCTCGATCTACCGCTGGCGCTGCTCGCGCTGATCGGCTTCATCGTCTGCCTCGCCCTCGGTCGGTCGT
>CAYTME010000098.1:325-11751 GCA_964438415.1 uncultured Pleurocapsa sp.
AGCTCTTGCTGGCGGCCGCTGCCGCCGCGGCGCTCGCGCCGGCTCTGCTGACAGAGGATACGCTCAAACCCCTGCGCGCCGTTGGGCTGATCGTGCCGCTTGCGCTGCTGATCGGACGCGGCGCTTCGTGGATCGGGCGTCGGCGCTGGGGGGCACTGGCTGGGGCTTTCCTGATCACATGGGCGGGGTTCAACACAGCGCGCGATTTCGCCGCCTGGGTGCGCAGTCCCGATCTCTTTCTCCCAATGGAGCAGCATGTCTATCGCGGCATCGAGAATCTGGCACAGATCGCGCCGCCGGATGTGCCCATCTACGTCTCGCCGTTCAGCCCGGATCACCCCGTCGTGCGCTTGAGACAGTGGAGACTTGCACCGCACCCGGTCGGCACGTTCGATGCTTCGGAATGCGTGCGCCTCACGAGTGTGCCCCAGGCGCACTACTTCGCCCTAACCGTATTCGACCGCGGATTTGCCAACCGCTTCGACGGCCTCGCGCGTATCGAGACCGTCTACACCGAGCCGGACGCGGCTCGCTTCGCAGTCTACAGCGTGAGCGCGGAGCCTGAAGTCCTGCGCATGGCGAACGCGGTCACATTTGATGGCCGCCTGTCGGTCGAGCTGGCCGCAGCGCCCAGCCAAGCCCAACCAAGCGATGTGCTGCCGCTGACCGCCCTTTTACGCGCTCAGACGGCACTTGACCGCCCATACACCCTGTTCGTCCACCTGTACGGTGACCCAACCCCGTATGAGGGCGGCACCTTATGGGCACAAAGCGATATCCCGATCTGCCGGAGCGGACCGCCTTCGACCTGGCGCATCGATGAGATGATCGCCCTACCCCTAGTGCTGATACTGCCCGCCGACCTTCCGCCCGGCCGTTACGCCATCGCGCTCGGCGTTTACGAGACGGCCAGCGGTCAGCGGCTGCCCGTGAGCGCGCCGCAGCCAGGGTCGGATTACGCGGTCGTACAGCCGATCACGGTACAACCGCCAGCTTGATGGCTTCACTGCGCGCCATGCGCTGTAAGCCATCTTCGACCTCATGCAGGCCGATGTGACCATCCAGCAGCAGCGCGACATCGACTTTACGCTCGGCCAGCGCGCTGACGGCCATCTCGACTGTACGCGGCGTCAGATGAAACACGCCTTTCATCGTCACCGCGCCATAGTGCAGGTGAGTCGCGTCAAAAGCGACTTGGGTTCCCCCCGGCAGCCCGCTGTACTGGATGACTGTGCCACCCTTGCGCGTCATCATGAGCGCCTGCTGCCAGGTTTCGACTGCGCCCGCCGACTCGATCACCGCATCCGCGCCGCGCCCGTCCGTCAGATCTTGAACGAACGCGACCGGGTCACCGTCTTGTGTGCTGAACACCCGATCTGCGCCGAGCTGCTCAGCGACCGTCAGCCGTCCTCGCGCCCGCCCGATCTGGATCACCTGGCCCGCACCTAGAGCTTTGGCGACTTGGAGCTGCATCAAGCCCTGTGCGCCCGGCCCGATAATGACCACCGTATCGCCGAGCTGGATATCGGCGCCGACGACACCGTTGATAGCGCAGGCCATCGGCTCGACGAAAGCGGCGTGTTCAAATGGGACGCTGGCAGGTTTGTGGTGCAGATTCTGATTGACGATGTGCGCCGGGATGCGGAAATACTCGGCATACGATCCCCAGTTGAGGCCGCTCTCCAGGTGGATGCAGAGTGAAGGCTGGCCGCGCCGGCAGTAGTAACAGCCGTTGCAAGGTGCACTGTTCGCCCCGCAGACGGCATCTCCCTCGCGGAACTTGGTCACGCCCGCGCCGACAGCCGCGACTACCCCGGCGTATTCATGACCGAACGGCATCGGTGGTTTGAACAGCTTGTGCCCACGCCTGAACGCTTTCAAGTCGGTGCCGCAGGTGGTGGCGGCCATGATCTTGATCACCACTTCACCGGGATTAGGCTGCGGGATCTCGACCTCACGCAGCTCGAGTTTGCCGGGTTCGAGGAAAAAGACGGCTTGCATCATGAGGTTTCTATCGCATTTCTACGACGATCTTGAGCGAGTCACCGGCAGCTTTGGTCATATGCCAGGCTTTTTCCGCCTCGGCCAGCGGAAAACGATGCGTGATGAGCGCGTTCGGGTCGAGAATGCCGTTCACCATCAATGAGAGCGCGCGCCGTGTATCGAGCGGGCTGGCCGAATAGGTGCCGGTGACGGTGATCTCCTGAAACAGCATTTTGAACATGTTGACCGACCACAGCTTGTCCGGCTGCCAGGGCGCATAGAGCAGCACTGTCGCGCCAGGTGCCGCAAGATCGAAGCCGAGATCCATCGCCGCCGGAGCGGACGGCGTCACCAACACCGCGTGCGGACCGCGGCCGCCAGTCCAGGCCTTGATCTGGTCTTTGAGATCGGCATCATCGACGTTGAACACGGTCAACCCCAGCCCGCGCGCGCGTTCGATACGCACAGGTAGCCGATCGAGCAGCGCGACGCGCTCCGCGCCCCAGTGCGGCGCGAGCAGCGCCATGACGATGCCGTTGAAGCCAGCCCCGATCACCACCACCGTGTCGCCGCGCTGGATGTTGGCACGGTCGAGCGCGCGCACGCAGCAGCCAACCGGCTCGACCAGCGAACCGACTTCATACGGCTGGTCATCGGGCAGTTTGAGGATATCCCGCTCGACGATCTCGGCAGGGATGCGCACGTACTCAGCCATGCCTGCGGGGAAGAGCCGCGTACGTTTGAAAGTGGGACAATTGGTGAAACTGCCTCGGCGGCAGTAATCGCAAACCATACACGGCACGTGATGATGGATTGCCACCCGGTCGCCTACGGCGAACTGGGTCACGCCCTCTCCAACCGCGACCACATCACCCGCCGGTTCGTGCCCCAGCACCACCGGTGCGCGCGGCGTCATATACCAATCGGTCACGTCGCTGCCGCAAACACCGCACACCTGCACCTTGACCAACAGTTCGCCCGGCCCCGGCGGTGCCGGCATGGCGTAGTCTTCTACACGCACATCGCCCGGACCATGATACACAGCGGCTTTCATCATCGCTTGCATAAAATCTTTCCTCTCATCTTTCGGCGCGGAACGCGCGAGATTATAAAAGCAAAACGGACAACTGCGCATCAAATTCACAAATGTGCAGTGCGAATACCGACCGGCTATTGCACCGAGCACGGCTTCGTGGTTGAATCCAGGTCGTCGATGTCATGCACAGGAACCCACACGGATGGACATCCCCCACTCGCATGAACACGGTCATGACCGCGCGCATGACAAACTGCATGCCCGCGCGCGCTTGCAGGCACACGTAAAAGCACTGCTGCTCATTGGACTCGGCCTTTACTTCGTCTGGAATATCGTCAGCGGCAACCTGGCCAATTACATCAATGCTCGCTTCGCCTGGCTGTCGTATGTAGCTGCCGCCATCCTGCTCCTACTTGGGTGCTGGCAGTTGTGGCTGCTGCTGCGCGGCCAGACTACCAGTCACGATCATGAGCATGAACACGACCATGACCACGGCGTGTCTTGGGGCATCATCGCCATCGTGGCGCTGCCGCTGCTGCTGGGGACGCTCGTGCCATCACGCCCGCTCGGGGTCGAAGCCATCGAGGGCAGCATCAGCATCAGCCAAGCGTCAGCCTCGGCAGACAACGTGGCGGCCTTCACCATCTCACCGCTGGAACGCAATGTGCTCGATTGGCTGCGGGTCTTCAACAGCACCACCGATTTCAATGAATTGAACGGCCAGCCCGCCGATGTGATCGGCTTCGTCTATACCGAGCCGAGCTTCGCCGAGTCGCAGTTCATGGTCGCCCGATACGCGGTAAGCTGCTGCGTGGCCGATGCCTCCGCTCTCGGACTGCCGGCCACCTGGGCGGATACAGCATCGCTCGAACCCGGCCAGTGGGTTCGAGCACAAGGTACCTTTCAAGTGGCCACCTTCCGCGGCGATCTGCTGCCGGTGCTGCAGGTCGAAAGCCTGGAGCTGATCGCGCAGCCCGCCCACCCGTATCTATATCCCTAGGCTGGCGATGACGACGACAAACCGCCAAGCGCTGCGCCTTTCGCTGAGCGGTTTCGACCGCACCATTCTGGCCGCCATGGTCGGCATCATCGGCTTGATCGCCCTGACGATCGTGCTCGGCGATCGAGTCGGTGTCACGCTCCAGCGGGTCGCGCCGCTCGGCACAGCGCGGACAACCAGCGCCATCGTCATCCAGTTCAGCGAACCGATGAACCGCGAGACGCTGGGCGACCGGCTGCGCATCGAACCGGCGGTGGAAGGCACGATCAACTGGAGCGCATCCACACTGATCTTCCAGCCGAGCGCGTCGCTCATCCCTGGCCAAACCTACAGTGTCATCTTGGAGCCGGGCGCGGTCTCCGAATACGGGCGTGCGGTGCTGGCCGAGTACCGTTACAGCTTCACCGTGCAGCGGCCGCGTGTCGCTTACCTCGCACCCGCGGATGGTTCCCCGCTCAATGTGTGGATTGCCGAGCCAGGCGATCCAAACAGCGCGAGGCAGGTGACCGCCAGCACGGGCGGCATCTATGATTTCGCCGTCAGTCCGAACGGTCAGCAGCTCGCCTTTTCCGAAACCAACAGCGGCACGAATACCGAAGACATCAAGCTGCTTGACCTGGAAACCGGTGCGCTGCGCCAGCTCACGAACTGCGTCGATGCAAGCTGCACCAACCCGACTTGGCGTCCTGACGGCCGCCTGATCGCCTATGAGCGCGTCGAATACAACACGACCTTCGGCGGTTTGGGAGCCAGCCCGGCGCGCATCTGGCTGCTCGACCCGACGACAGAGCCAGCCACCACCTACCCACTGTTCAGCGATACTCAGGTGCTCGGTTATGATCCGCAGTGGTCGGCGGATGGCCGGCGGATCGCGCTCTTCGATCGCGGCAGCGGCAGCATTTTCGTATACGACTTCAATGATGAGACCGGCATCGCCATTCCCAGCCAGGCGGGCGTCTCCGGCGCTCTGTCGCCCGATGGGCAGCGTCTGATCTTTCCAGATGTTCAGCTGCGCGAGGGTCAGGAAGCGCGAACGTACCTGCAGATCGCCGATCTCGCGAGCAGCGCTGTCGAACCGATGCCAGGCGGCGACGAAATGACCAACGATCAGCTCGCCGTGTGGAGTCCCTCGGGCGACCAGGTAGCGGTCGCGCGCCGCTTCCTCGATCAGCGATTCACAGTCGGCTACCAGATCATCTTGATCGATCCCGCCACAGGTGAGACGCGCCCACTGACCGACGATATGCGCTATACCAACGGCTTTTTCTCATGGGATGCCAACGGGGCGCAGCTTGTCGTGCAGCGGCTGCCGTTGGTGAATGAACAAGGTCAGCCGGACAACCTGGCACGCCCCGAGATCTGGACGCTCGATATCGCGACCGGCGAACTGACGCTCGTCGCGAGCAATGCCTTTCATCCCCGCTGGGTGCCATGATCGGCAGCGACCGCCGACCGAGAGCCTCCTGAAGACCCGTTTTGCTCACGCAGGAAGACGACCATGACCGAGGAAGAAGAACGACTGACGCGCGGCATCTTGTTCACCGACCAGTATCAACTGACGATGGCACAGCTCTACTTCCGCTACGGCCTCCACGAACGCCGAGCGCAGTTCGACCACTTCTTTCGCACGTACCCCGATTACGGCACACATCAGGCGGGCTTCTGCATTCAGGCCGGTCTGGAATGGTTGGTCGAATGGATGGGGCGCGTCCGGTTCGGCGCAGTGGAGATCGACCATCTGCGCAGACAGCAGACCAGCACCGGCGCGCGCCTGTTCGCCGATGACTTCCTCGCCTGGCTGGCGGCGGCAGGCGGCTTCTCCGCGCTCGATCTCGACGCCATCCCTGAGGGTCGTATCGTCCATCCGCAGGTTCCCCTGACCGTCGTTCGCGGCCCGCTGGCGCTCGCTCAGATCATCGAGACCCCGCTGCTCAACCAGCTCAACTTCCAGACGCTGATCGCGACCAAAGCGGCGCGCATCCGCCAGGCTGGGCAGGGGCAGCTCATGCTCGAATTCGGCTTACGCCGCGCTCACGACGGGGCAGCCAACGCAGGCGCGCGCGCGGCTTTGATCGGCGGCGCGGACTTCACATCGAATGTCGGCATGTCGCATGTGTTGGGCCTGGCCCCCAAGGGCACCCATGCGCACAGCATGGTGCAGGTCTTCATGGCGCTCGGCGAAGGGGAGCTGGCCGCTTTCCAGGCCTACGCCGACGTCTACCCCGATGACTGCCTGCTGCTGGTCGATACCATCGACACGCTGGAAAGCGGCATTCCAAACGCGATCCGCGTCTTCGAAGACCTGCGCAGGAAAGGACACAAGCCCGTCGGCATCCGCCTCGACTCTGGCGATCTCGCGTACCTGAGCATTCAAGCAGCGCGTATGCTCGACCAAGCGGGGTTCGGCGACGTGCGCATCGTGCTTTCGAACCAGATCGACGAGCTGGTCCTGCTGCAGATCCTGTCACAAATCAAAGAAGAGGCCCCAGCTTATGGCATCGATCCGGACAACCTGATCCGGCGGCTGGTCTACGGCGTCGGCACTCGTTTGATCACGTCGGCGGGCGACAGCGCGCTCGATGGGGTGTACAAGCTGGTCGCTGTCGCTGGCGAGTCTGGCTGGCGACCGGCGCTCAAGATCTCGGAGACACCTGAAAAGGTTCCCAATCCGGGCGACAAGCGTGCCTGGCGGCTTTATGACCAACGAGGTCGTGCCACCGCCGATGTCCTCGGTCTCGAAGACGAAGATCTGCGGACATACGCCAGCATCTTCCTCCACCACCCATCGGAAGAGACGACCTCGCGTACGCTGAACCGCAGCGACTTGACCGAGATCGAGCCGCTGCTGGTGCCGGTGCTGCGCCAGGGCCAGGCCGTTTATGAATTCCCGCCGTTAGACGCGATCCGCGAGCAGCGCAACGCCGATCTCGAACGCCTCGATCCGGGTGTGCGGCGGCTGGTCAATCCACATGTCTACCATGTTTCGCTCACCGGGAGATTGTGGGAGATGAAACAAGACCTGATCCGGTCATATCAAACTTGAAAGCCAGCATCAGCAAATGCCGCCGTCATGACTGCATGCCTTGCGCGCGAGCACTGGATGCGTTTCAATAGCGGCAGCAGTCCGCCATGACGAGGCCCACGCGCCATGACCGATATCCTGTTCGGCCAATCGTACTACCTGCGCTTCGATCCCAAACTCTACGCCGCCATGCAGCCGTACCCGCCGCTTGGGACGCTCTACGCGGCGGCGGTCATGCGCCAGCGGGGATACGATGTGGCGCTGTTCGACGCCATGCTCAGCGAAGGCACGCACGAATGGACAGCGGCGCTAGAGCGGCAGCGTCCACGTTTTGCCGTGCTGTTCGAGGATAATTTCAACTATCTGAGCAAGATGAGCTTGCTGCGCATGCGCGAAGCTGCCCAGGCCATGATCGCGGCGGCGCGCGCGCGCGGCTGCACGGTGATCGTCTGCGGCTCTGACCCGACCGATCACCCGGATGTGTATCTGGATGCTGGTGCCGATTACGTCATTCTCGGCGAAGGCGAGGCGGCGCTGGTCGATCTCGTCGCGGCGTTCGATAGCGGTAACCCGCATACACTAGCTGGGCTGGCTTACCGCGTGGACAGCCAAACCATACGCACGCCGCCGCGTCCGGTGATCGCCGATTTAGATGCTCTGCCTTTCCCCGCGTGGGATCTCGTGGATGGTGCGCGCTACCGGGCGATCTGGACGGCGCGGCACGGCTACTACAGTATGAATATGGTGACGACGCGCGGCTGCCCATTCCACTGCAATTGGTGTGCGAAGCCGATCTGGGGGCAGCGTTACCACGCGCGCAGCGCCGAAAACGTCGTGGCCGAGATGGTCTGGCTCAAAGCGCATTTCGCGCCGGATCAGTTGTGGTTCATGGACGACATCATGGGCATTCAAGACCGCTGGATCGAGCAGTTCGCCGACGCGCTCGACGCTGCGGGGCTGCGCATCCCGTTCAAGAGTCTCAACCGCGTCGATCTGCTGCTGCGCGGGCGCACAATCGCGGCATTGGCGCGCGCCGGAGCCAAAATCGTGTGGGTGGGTGCAGAAAGCGGGTCGCAGAACGTGCTCGACGCGATGGACAAAGGCACGACCGTCGAGCAGATCTACGAGGCGACGCGCCAGCTCCACGCGCATGGAGTCAAAGTCGCTTTCTTCCTTCAGTTCGGTTATCCGGGCGAAACACGCGCCGACATTGAGCGAACGCTGCAAATGGTGCGCGATCTGATGCCCGACGACATCGGGATCAGCGTCAGCTATCCACTGCCGGGGACGCCTTTCTACCAGCGCGTCAAACATGAGCTGGGCGATCGCGCCAACTGGGTGGACAGCGCCGATCTGGCGATGCTCTACCAGGGGCCGTTCCGAACCGAGTTTTACCGCCACTTGCACACAGTGGTGCACAAAGAGTACCGCGCTCGCAGAACCGCCGCCGCGCTCAAGAACTTGCTTCGCGACCCGCGCAGCCTGCGCCCCGGCCTGATTAAACAGACGGCGAGCATGATCTACCATCTGCTCACGCTGCCGAGCGCACGCGCCGAACTCGACCGGCTGGCTGCCCTCCCCCACACGCCGACGCGCGTTCAGACTCAGCCTGAGTCCCCGGTCTGGCCAGTTTGAAAGAACATCGCTTTTTTGAGATTCGGCGTCGTGAAATCGAAGCCGCAGGTCTTGAAGAACTCCTCCGAGGCGGTGATCGCCATCACCTCGAGGATGTTGCGTTCCTGCGCCAGCCGCACGCAAGCCGACACCAGCATCTTGCCGATGCCGAGGCCCTGCACGTCCTTCGCCACCGCGAGGGAGCGGATCTCCGCCAGCTTGCGCGAGTACACCTCCAGCGCCGCGCAGCCGACGACGCGCCCGTCCAGCTCTGCGACGAAAAAGCTTCCCCGCCACTCGTCTAGCTCGTCGTAGGTGCGTTCGAGCAGCAGACCTTCCGCAACATACGGCGCGATGAGCTGCGCGATGGCATCAAGGTCGGTATCATGTGCCGGGCGAATGGTCACCCGGGCTGCGATTTGCGTTTCCATACGAAGAAGTTGCCTATTTGCGTCTCGCGCTCGTAATTGAACATCAGCCAGTCATTGAGTTCAGTATACTCCTGAAGCTGCGAGTTTGAGTCATCTTCGCGGCCGGTCACCCAGGGCATGTAATCGACTTGGAGCACCAGCACATACGGCGGCAGCGCAGCCCACAAGATTTCGACGTTCTCCTTGCGCCACTCAGGCGGATACCAGGGTGCGACAAGCGGGAAGTGAAAGATGAACCGTGTCGGCGGCCGCAGATCACTCAAGAAGTAGACTTCTGGCCGAAAACCCCAGATGTAGAGCGAATCGCCGGGGACATTGCGCGCGCGTAGATACTCCGCCACACGCAGCGACTCACCCGCGCTGACTTCCCCACCGACGAAACGATCCGCATAATCGATGCGGCGCTCCTGCCCGGTCAGATACGGCAGCGCACGAGGATAGGTATTGGCCGCGAGCAGAAGGAGAAAGATGAGCGCTGCGTTGTAGTCGAGGCGCCGCGCGATGCGTGGACCAGCATGCACTGCGCGGCTGAGATGGTCGATCATCCGAGTGATGCCAAGGGCACCCAGCAGCGCCAGCGGCGGCAGCATCGGCAGCCAATGATAATCGTAGCCGCGAAGCTGGACGGCCATGATCGCCAAACCGATCGCCAGCCAGGTGAGGACAGCCAGACGCGGATGGATCGCGGCGCGGTCGCTGACCGGGCGAGAAACGAGCGATCCGACCAACGCAAGGACAAACAGGAGTCCCCATTGCGACCAGCGGAAGCCGAGCGCAGTCCCCGCCGCCTCGCGCAGCATCTCCAAGTCGAGGCCGAGGGCAGTATAGCTAGCGGTCACCCGGACGCTTTCGATGAAGGCATCCCATGCCCCTGTCGCGACCAACCAGACCACGCCGGCCGCCAGTACGAACAGCCCGCCCCCCCCCCCCCCAAGGAAGAAGCCGCGCAGCGCACTCGAGTCTCGCTGCGCGCTGCCCGCAGCATAAAGCACCATGATGGCGATGGCGAACAAGGCGAACGGATACTTGAACCACCAAACGACACCCAACAGCGCACCGGCAGCCCATGACCACGCGGGCGCGCGCCGCGTGCGCTGCGCAGCTTTGAGTGTGCAAACGGCCGCAAGGCACATCGGCAGGAGGACGATGCCGTCGTTCTGCGTCAGTGTCCAAAACGTCTCACTGAAATAGAAGGCCGGGAACAACAGCGCCGCCCACAACCCGATGCGCCGGTCGAACAAACGCACGCCGATCCAGTAGAGCGCTGCCGCCGTCATCGGCATCGCGATCAGATCGATGACGCGCAGCGCGGCGGTCGTCTGGCCGAAAGCGGCCAGTGCCAGCGCGTACACGCCGAAGATGGCCGGTGGTTTGGGATTCCAAAGATCGACATAAAGCGTCTTGCCCTCCAGCAGTCCGCGCGCGATGACGGCGAATTCGCCCTGATCGCGGCCCAGCGGATACGTCAGCACGGGCAGCGCCAGCAGCAGCGGGATGAAGAGCACGCCGAGCGTGCGGATTGTCGATCGTGTCACAACCACCCCACGATCCGCGCCAGCATGAGCGCGATCACGAGCGACACGATCAGCAGCGCCCAGGCGGCCAGCCGTCCGGCATCCTGCCCGGCATTGATGGCACTCCGCTTGATCTCGACCTGGCCGAGCAGATCGACGTAGAAATCGACGTTGACCCGGCCTTTGGTCAGGCGCGCCATGTAATCATGCCGGCTGACCACAACCCAGCCCTCGTCAGGATCGTCCCAGTCGTCGCCGAGCTGCTGGCGGATGGCGTCGTCGAGCAGCACACGCGCTGCCTCCGGGGAAATCGGCTCGATCTCGTCTGGCATGGGCAGAGTATCCAACTATGGTGATCGTAAGGATGAGAACGCATCCTCCCATAGCTCATCGCGGAGACTCTACATCCCGTTAGGTCGGAGATCGAGGGTTGTGAATGGCTTGTAACAAAAAAGGCGCAGCCGAAGCCGCGCCTTCCTTGCGCGTAAGGTTGGCTTACTCCATGCTCTCCGCGTGGGCAGCGTTGGCCGCCTCGTTGAGCGCCTCGGCGACTTCCATGACATCCATCCGGTTGGAGGTCACGTTCGCGATCGCCTCGCTCACCAGGCTGCGCACGCGACCGTAGGAGACCACCTGCGGGCCGTTGTAGACGCGGACATCAGGATTGTTCAAATAAGCGTTAGCCGCCGAGTAGTACGGGAAGACGTCCGCGCGAGCGAAGTTCTCGGCAGTCAGCAGCGATGTGGCGCTCAGCACCGGGTTGAAGTAGCCCGTACCACCGCTCCACTGCGCACCGCTTTCCGGTTCGACAAGGAACTTGAGAAAC
>CAYTME010000098.1:11774-14258 GCA_964438415.1 uncultured Pleurocapsa sp.
CGATGGCACCATGATGATGCTGGGGATGAAGACCTGGATCGCCTCATTCCCTTCGGTGTGCGGCAGCGTCGTCACGGCAAGATTAGGCGCTTCATTGCCCGCATCGACGAAGGCCTGGAGCACGAAGGTGAAACCTGCCGTGCTGGTCGCAATGAACGGCGTCAGACCGAGCGCCAAATCGGTCTGCTCGGCGAAGCGTTCTGCGGGGATGTACGCACAGCCTGCAGCGTACAGCTCTTTGAAGAGCATGAACGAGTCGATCACCGGCTGGCTGGTGAAGATGTACTCACCGTTCTCGAAGATATTGCCGCCGCGGTTCGCAACGAACGACTCGAACAGTGACGCATCGGTCGTGATCGGGAAGCCCTGTACGTCTTCGCCGTTCGGCCCAGTGTAAGCCGCGGCAGCACAGGCGACCTCGCGGAACTCATCGATGGTGGTGGGCGGCGCATCGTAGCCGAGCGCAGCCAGCAGATCGAGATTACTCACCATCACCTGCGCCGAGAACTGGTGCGGCCAAGCCAGCAGCTCGCCGTTGAAAGGCGCAGCGGTCTGACGATTGGCATCCAGAATGCCAGGCACCATGTCGGCGATCTGCGCTTCGCTCAGACCCCAAGTCTCATCCGTGACATACGGATTGAGATCGACAGCCGCGCCGTCGAGGAAATAGCTGGCACCGTCATTGCCGAAACCGGCGACCAGATTTGGCAGCTCACCGGAGATGATACCTGCGTTCATCAGCTCGCGGATATCGTTGTAATTGCCCTGCGCGATCGGCGTGATGGTGATGCCGTACTCGTTGGTACTGTTGAAACGTTCGATCAGCGCAGTCATGGTCTCGGCTTGTGCGCCCGAGAACTGATGCCAATAGATAACCTCTTGGCCGGACGGATCGACATTCGCGAGATCACCCTGCGCCAGTGCAGCGCCGGTCATCAATGCCAGCACCACCAGCAGACTGAACAGAAAAGCCAGTTTACGCATTGGATCGAGTACTCCTTGATCTGTGCTATCGCAGGCTCTCGCGGCGGTCAGCCCTCGCGCCGGAGAGCAGAAACTCATCACCGCAAAGCGGTGGAGGGACCCACGTCAAGCAGAATCTCAACCTTTCAGCCCAGAAGCCGCGATGCCTTCGGTGAACTGCTTCTGGGTGAAGAAATACATGATCAAGATCGGGATGATCATCATGACCGCGGCGGCCATCTGCAGGTGCAGTTCATCCGATGCTTCGGCGCTGACGAAGCGGGTCAGCCCAACCGCCACCGGACGCCACTCATCAGTCTGGGTGACCAGCAGCGGCCACAAGAGCGCATTCCACGACCCGATAAAACCGAAAGTGACCGTCGTCATGATCGGCGCTTTCGAGAGCGGCACAACGACCGAGCCAAGAAAGCGCAGATGCCCAGCACCGTCGATGCGCGCAGCATCCCACAAGTCGTCCGGTATCTGCGCGAAGAACTGGCGCAGCAGGAAGATCGTGAACGCCGACGCCATGAACGGGATCGTCAGCGCAGGCCAGTTATTAAGCCAGCCAAAGCCAAACAGGTTCTCGCTGAGCCGCCCCAACCAGATAACCGTCAGATAATTGGGCACTAACGTCGCCACGTCAGGGATCATCAGCGTCGCCAGCATGAGGCCAAACAAGACGTCTCGCCCCCAGAAGCGCATCCGCGCGAAAGCATAGGCTGCCGGCACACAGACCAGAAGCTGCCCGGCCAGCGTGATCCCGGTGATGCGGACGCTGTTCCACATGAACTGGTCGAAATTGGCGCGCTCCCAAGCATTGGTATAATTCTCGAAGCGAAACTGTGTTGGCACCCAATAGCCAAAGCTGACCTCGGTGATCGACATCAGCGAGGCGCTCACCATCCAGTAGAAAGGCAGCAGCGCCTGGATCAACCCCAGGATCAGGAGCGCATAGCTGACTACGCGCCACCACGAGATCGGTTTGCGCGGCGTTTGCGCCGGGATCGCCGCCGCCTGTTCCAATGGACGAACGGTCGTATCAACCATAGAAGACGTTCCGTCCCGCATAACGATTCTGGATCAGCGTCAGCATCAGGATGACGATGAACAAGACCAGAGACAGCGCCGAGGCATAGCCCATGTTAGGGTCAGTGCTACGCACGGCCTCGAAGATGACCACCCCCACCGTGTCGACCGACCGGGCAGCGGCGGGCGTGCGCATGATCCAGATTTGGGTGAATGCTTGAAATGTGCCGATAATCGCGATCAGCGAGAGGAAGAA
Source organism: uncultured Pleurocapsa sp. (assembly GCA_964438415.1). GTDB lineage: Bacteria > Chloroflexota > Anaerolineae > Aggregatilineales > Phototrophicaceae > Flexifilum. The sequence continues at coordinate 14,023 of CAYTME010000098.1, forward strand.
CGTCGTTGGCGATAGAAGCGGCAGCGTGATCTTGCGGAAAATGTCCCAACCGCTCGCACCATCGATCCGCGCTGCCTCGTACAGCTCGGTCGAGATATTGCCCAGCCCAGCCAGAAAAACGACCGTGCAGTAGCCGATATACGTCCACACGGTGTAGAGGATGATGACGACCAGCGCCAAGCTCGGCCCGGCTAGCCACGGGGGAACCGATGGGCCGAAGATCAGTGTGAAGATGC
>CAYTME010000099.1:0-3904 GCA_964438415.1 uncultured Pleurocapsa sp.
CTTGCCGTCCACGAGAGCCAATCGCGCATGTGGGAGAACCTGGTCGGGCGCAGCCGGGGCTTCTGGCAGTGGGCGCTGCCGCGCCTGCGGTCGCATTTCCCTGGCCAGTTCGACAGCGTGGGCGTGGACGACTTCTACCGCGCCATCAATCGGGTCTCCCGCTCGTTCATCCGCGTCGAGGCCGACGAAGCGACCTACAACCTGCACATCATGCTGCGCTTCGAGATCGAGGTCGGTTTGGTCGGGGGGCAGATCAAAGTCGCGGACCTGCCGCGTGAGTGGAACGACCGTTTCGAGACGTTTTTCGGCCTCACGCCGCCCGACGATGCGCTCGGTGTGCTCCAAGATGTCCACTGGTCGGCGGGCTATATCGGCTATTTCCCGACGTATGCGCTCGGCAACCTGCTCTCGGCGCAGTATTACAATCAGGCGCTCAAAGAACACCCCAGCATCCCCGACGAGATCGCCGAGGGCAAGTTCGATACACTGCTGCGCTGGCTCAACGCGCACATCCATGTGCATGGGCGCAAGTTCACCAGCGACGAGCTGACCCGGCGCGTCACCGGCGAGGGCATCCAATCGCGCGATTACATCGCTTATCTGGAGCGCAAGTTCAGCGAGGTCTACGGGCTGGCTTGAGCGCCGGCATCAGGCTGGAAGCGCGGGGGCGAAACAATCGGCGAATGCGCTTGGGAGAGGGACTCATCTTGCCTCCCTCTCCCAGCGGTGCTCTGCGTTCGGGCAGGAAGCTGAGGCGTGAGGGCAAATGACCAGCCTGACTTCGCAACCGCCCCACCTGATGACCAAATCCATCTCGCCAATGTGACACATGATATGTTATAAATATTTAGAACGCTTTGAGGGTTCGCGCCTCGATCAGGCTCGGCCGTCACGAGGTCACAGGGGGGGCGACCGATGGAAGACTCTACCCACACCAACGGCACCGGCACGGATGAATACCTGCGCGCTGTGCATCACAGCATGCTCGACGGCTTGGGACAGCTTGCCGACTATTTTGGCTTCAGCAAAGTCGTCGGTCAGCTCTACGGCGCGATGCTGCTGAGTGACCAGCCGCTGTGCCTGGATGATCTGGTCGAGCAGCTCGACATCTCGAAAGCCAACGCCAGCATGAACATGCGCACGCTGGAGAACATGGGCATGGTGCGCCAGGTCTGGGTGCGCGGCAGCAGCAGCCGCCGCAAATACTACGAAGCCGAAACCGATTTCTGGCAGATCATCAGCAACGTGCTCAGCGGGCGCGAAATGCGCGATCTCGACCGCGCCATCACGACCATGGCGGAGCACATCGAGCGCCTGAAAAGCTCCATGCCGCAGATGAACGCCCACGATCAGAACCTTGCGAAGGTGTACGTCGAGCGCATCGAGAAGATGCTGGCGCTCTTTCACTTCGCGCAGTCGATCATCGCAACATTCCTCGCGCGCTCGCTGGCCGAACAGACTGGTGCGACAGCCGCCAAGTAGCGCGGACTCATCCCTTGCGGCTGCGGGTGGATCCGCCGTCAGCCGAGCGGTTTGAGGAGGCCGCGTCCATGGCTCTTGGCTTAGATAACAAAGTCGCTCTCGTCGCTGCATCGAGCAAGGGTCTCGGCTTCGGTGTCGCTCATGCGCTGGCCGGACATGGAGCCAGAGTCTCGCTCTGCAGCCGCCATGCCGATGAAGTCGAAGCTGCCGCCGGCCGCATCCACGAGCAGACCGGTGCCGATACGCTGGCGACGCAGTGCGATGTCACCCGTCCCGATCAGATCGCAGCTTGGGTCGAACGCACGGCGGCGCGCTGGGGCACAATTCACGCACTGCTGGTCAATGCCGGCGGACCGCCGAGCGGTTTCTTCCGCGATCTCGATGATCAGAAATGGCAGGCAGCCTTCGATTTGACTCTGATGAGCACAATTCGCCTCATCCGCGCCGCGATCCCCCACATGCGCGAGGGCGGCGCGATTTTGGCCGTCACCTCCTACTCGATCCAAACGCCGATCGAGGCGCTTGCGCTCTCGACGGTCATGCGCGCAGGTGTGGCGGCACTGCTCAAGACGCTGGCCGAGGAGCTTGCGCCTGACGGCATCCGCGTCAACAACTTAGTGCCGGGTCGCATCCTGACCGACCGCACAGCAGTGCTCGACCGCAGTGCGGCTGAACGACGCGGCGTCTCGATCGAGACGGTGCGCGCGGAAACGGTCGCGCGCATCCCGCTCCAGCGGCTGGGTACGATCGAGGAGTTCGGCCAGGCGGCAGCCTTCCTGCTTTCGCCTGCTGCCAGCTACATCACCGGGGCGACGCTGCGCGTCGACGGCGGGCTGGTGCGATCGATCACCTCCTAGGCGATGCCACTCTAGAAAATTAGTTCTAGCGCATTTGTGTAACCTGTGTTAAAATTGCGATCGCAAATGGGCCTGACTGTTGAACCGGGCAGCGGCTGAACGGCTTCAGCCGTCCATATGAGGAGTGAGGGGAACTGTCATGGCGGGCTACAACCAAGTGATCATCGTGGGGAATGTCGGCCGCGATCCAGAGATGCGCTATCTGCAAAGCGGCGTCCCCGTGTGCAACTTCTCGGTCGCGGTGAACAGCGTCACCGGCAGCGGCGAGACTCGCCAGGAAAAGACGACCTGGTTCCGCGTCGCCGCGTGGCGTCAGCTCGCTGAGACCTGCAACACCTATGTGCGCAAGGGCATGCAGGTGATGGTCGTCGGCACCATCGACACCCGTGCCTACCTCGACCAGAGCGGGCAGCCGCAGGCCACCCTGGAGCTGACCGCCCGCGATGTCCGCTTCCTCGGCTCGCGTGGCGACGCTGCCGGCCAGCAGGGCGATTACGGGAACTACGACGGCGGCAGCGATATGTCGGATATCCCCTTCTGAAAGCCGGGTCAGGCGTGCGCCCAGCCCTGCCAGCCGCGCGCGCGCCAAGCGGAATAGAGCGCGACCGATCCCGCCGTCGCCACGTTCAAGCTGGCGACGCTGCCGCGCATGGGCAGGCACAGCAGCAGATCGCACGTATCGCGCACCAGCCGCCGCATCCCTTCGCCCTCGCTCCCCAGCACCAGGCCGAGGCTCATGTTCAAGTCGGTCTTGTCGATCGGCGGCACGTTTGGGCCGATATCGAGGCCGATCAACCACACATCATGCTCTTTGAGTTCTTTCATCGTCTGCACCAGGTTGACGACCTGGACGACGTTCAGATGCTCGACCGCGCCGGATGACGCGTTGACCACCGCAGGCGTCACGGCGACGCTGCGCCGCTCCTGAATGATGACGCCGTGAATGCCGACGGCGTCGGCCACGCGCAGCAGCGTGCCGACGTTCTGCGGGTCTTTGAGCAGATCGAGCAGCAGGATGAACGGCTTTTCACCGCGCGTCTTGCCGACGTTAAGCACGTCGTCGAGCTGCGCATACGGGTACTCGGAGACCCGCAGCGCCGTGCTCTGATGATTGGCTCCCTGCGCAATATCATCGAGGATGCGGCGCGGGACTCGTTTGATGGCGATGCCCCGCTCCTGCGCCGTGGCGATGATCTCGCCGACTAAGCCCTTTTCTTCAACCGTGTCGGCCAACAGCAGTTGATCGATCTTGCGGCGGTTGGCGCGCAAGGCTTCCATCGCCGCCCAATGCCCATAAATGAATTCGGTCGCCATGCTGTACCTTTAAGTGATGTGTGACGCGTGATGCGTGACGCGCAGGGCTGTTATGCAGCGTTTCGCCTGTGAAACCACCATCCTGAGGTCACGTATCGGCTCCCCCGTACACATCACCCATCACGCATTCTGCATCACGCTTCGCTCACACCGTCTTCCAGATCGTCCCGTCCGGACGGTCTTCCAAAATCACGCCGACGCGCGCCAGCTCGTCGCGGATGCGGTCGCTTTCAGCCCAGTTCTTCTGCTTG
>CAYTME010000099.1:3914-5621 GCA_964438415.1 uncultured Pleurocapsa sp.
CGCATCGCGATCAGCATCTCGATCAAAGCGGCTTCGCGGCCGGCATCGGCGGCGGATGCATCGACCGCTGGCAGGATACCGAGCACATCGCCAGCCAGCTCGGTATACGTGTCGTGGATGGCGCTCAGCACGTCCAGCCCGATCGACGCGCCGCTGTCGAGCAGGCTGTTGGTTTCGCGCGTCAGCTCCTGCAGCGCTGCGATCGCCATCGGCGCGGTGAAGTCGTTGTCCATCGCCGCTGTGAAGTCTGCGCGCGCCTGCGCCAGCCGCTCGAGGAAGGCGTTCCCCTCGCTGCCGGGCTGTGCGCTGTTCATGGCGCGCCGCACTAAACGCACAGCGTTGTAGATGCGCTCCCAGCCTTTGGCCGCCGCTTCCATCGCGCCTTCACTGTAGTCGATCGGGTTGCTGTAGTGCACGCCGAGCATGAAGGTGCGGATCACCTCTGGTCGGTAGCGTTTGAGAGCATCGGCGACGGTCAGGAAGTTGCCGAGGCTCTTAGACATCTTGACGCCATCGACCGTCAAACTGCCGACGAGCAGCCAATAGCGCGCGAACGGCGCATCGTTGGCGCACTCGCTCTGGGCGATCTCGCTCTCGTTATGGGGGAAGATGTTATCGACCCCGCCGCCGTGAATGTCGAAGGTCGGCCCCAGATATTTCTTGGCCATCGCCGAGCATTCGATGTGCCAGCCAGGATAGCCTTCGCCCCAGGGGCTGTCCCAGCGCAGGATGTGCTCTGGATCGGCCCGCTTCCACAGCGCAAAGTCCTCTGGGTTGCGTTTATCGCCGCGTTCGGCAACGCGCTTGCCCGACTCCTGCTCATCGAGCGTGCGGTTGCTCAGCTTACCGTAATCGGGGTCGCTGCTGACATCGAAGTAGACATTGCCATCGACGACGTAGGCGTGCCCTTTGCGCAGCAGCTCCTCGATCATGGCGATCTGTTCGGGGATGTGGCCGCTGGCGCGCGGCGAGATATCCGGACGCACGACACCGAGCGCATCCATCGCCTCGAAATAGCTGCGCGCGTAAAACTCGACCAGCTTCATCGGCATCCACTGCATTTCGCGCGCGCGCTTGAGGATACGATCCTCGTCGCTGTCGAGCAGATGGCCAACGTCGGTCAGGTTCTGCACGTAGAGCACGTCGTAGCCGCTCTTGCGCAGCCAGCGCACGATGACGTCGAAGCTGACGTAAGTTTTGGCATGGCCGATATGTGGGTGGTCGTACACCGTCGGTCCGCAGACGTACATGCCCACGCGTCCCGGTACGAGCGGCACGAAGTCCTGTTTTTCACGTCCGAGGACGTTGTACACACGCAGGGTCATTGCGGAGAGATCCTATCCAGTTGCGCGGCACTCAGCGATTGCTGCTTGCCATTGTAAGGCACGCCGCATAGATTATCAAAGCCTCAGACCGATAAAATACAGGTTCGATCAACGTTAATGCAGGTCTGAGCACAGACTCTGAGACGAGTCAGTATTTCCAACACCTGGTGCCAGTCGCTGTCGGTGGCATTGATGATAGGCGCGCACGGCGAACAGGCCAACGATACAGCCACGAACTTGCGATCTTTGCGATCCGGAATAACTACGCCATCAGGTAATATCGCCGTTTCGCGATCCCCCGCCTCAAATTGCACGAGTACGGCTCGTAAACGCTGCTTAGACTCGAGAGCATTCAACCACTGCTCAGGCAGGCTTCCCCTGC
>CAYTME010000099.1:5634-12579 GCA_964438415.1 uncultured Pleurocapsa sp.
TTCTCGGTATTCATTCAGTATTCGATAATCAGTGTCTACAACCAACAAGTCTGGTCTTTGCATGAAAGTGCGCAACCAGTCCAAACAGCTTTTGAGACACTTGAGGTCTTCCAATGAACTATCTTGGATTGTCGTGCTCGCGGTAGCCCACACGTTGGTGTCGACGACTGAGTCAGGCACCGTCAGCTAACTCCTGTAATCGCCGCTCAATTCCGGCCTGGATGGCAGCATCAAGCTCTTCCGAGATGTCACCGAAAAAGCGTTCAGGCCAATTGGTAATCTCGCCAAACATATTAATGTTCACTGGCTGCGCTGTTGAGCCATCGGCTCCATATGCGCAGAAATAGGCTTTCACCGTTTCCGGTGTCGCATACTTGTGCCTGTGCTCAGCGATGCGGCGCTGTAAGCGTCGCAGCAGATGTTCACTGTGACTTTCAATGATTAGCTGCAAACCGCGATGTTGAGCTACCTCTAGAAACAAATCGGCTAACTGGGTTTGTGCGAGCGGATGTAAATGTAGTTCTGGCTGCTCGATCAACACAATCGATCCCTCAGGCGCGAAAAGGAGCTGCGTGATCACCGGCAGTACCTGCGAAATGCCAAAACCGACATCGACGAGTGATGTTGCGGGAGCGCCCTCGGTAATCTGGATCAGGGTTCGATAGTAACGCCCGGCCTCATCCAGTGGCGCAACCTCGAAACTTGCGACTAAACCCAGACGCTTGAGCCAGTCTGTGACTTGCGTAATCAACTGGGGCTGCTTTTTTTTGGCTTTTCTTGCACGCCGCGCCGCTCGTTCAGAGGCGATCAACGCCTGGATAGTGTTCTCTCCTGCCATGCCTAATTCACTGGGCGCAGAACCTGACCACAAGTAATCACGATCCGGCTGCTGACGCAGCGGGCCCAGATACAGAATGCGCGCCATGAGGTTCTCAAACTGGCGGTTGAACCCCAACGGCTCGAAATCGGTGTAATAGTCGGCTGCCCGCACGGGTATGGCATAACAACTGTCAGGGGCTTCTAAATCGGGATTGCGGCCTCGGCTGTCTTTGATCCCACGCGGTGCTTCAATTCGGTATTGATCATCGCGTTTGCGCAGCATTTCGAAAAATAATTCTTCATGACTACCATTCGACTCGACCTTACTTTTCACTGGAACGGCCTCATAACGCAGCCTCTTGAGAACGACGCGATCCTCTAGACTCTGCCACTCGGCAGCATAGCGGAATTCACCATATTGAACGCTGGTGGACGATAAAGATGCTGGTGAACGGGATGTCCAATACAAGTGCAAGCTAATATTTCGGGTGGCGTCGTGCATGAACACCAAATCGGTGTAGCTGCCGAGATTGACATAGTCTCGCGCGGTACCTCCAAAGTAAATCGGCTGTCCGCGATCAGAACTGGCAGCCGTTTGCTTCAACATCAGCAGTGCCTGCAAAATGCTGGTCTTACCGCTGCTGTTGGTGCCGAACAGCAGTGTGATCGGGGCAAGGTCAATATCAAAAACAGGCCAGCTTTTAAAGTTGCTGAGGGTCAAATGCCTGATCATTTAGGGCACCTCAATTGCAACCGAGTGAAAATCAGCCTATGCCGAGTCCCTTACAGGTCTCGGCATAGGCATTCCGCATCACTTCACGTAATCTGCCGGGTTGCCCTGGCTGCCCCGCTTGCCGTCCGGCCAGGTGGTCTTCTCGTTGAAGCGCAGGTTGGTGATGTTGGCGCCCTTCATATTGGCGTTGGTCAAGTTGGCGTCGTTGAGCACGGCGCCCGTCAGATTGGCATTGGTCAGCCGTGCGCTGCTCAGATCGACGCCGGTCAGGTTGATGCCGGTCAGGTTGGCGCTGTCAAAATCGCAGCCGACGGCTTTGGCGACCGTCATATCGACATACGACAGGTTGCACAGGCGCAGGATCGCCTCGCGCAGGTTGGCACCTTGCAGCCGCGCACCGCGCAGATTCGCGCCGGTCAGATCGAGACGGTTCATGTCGAGGACGGTCAAGTCCAGCCCAGCCAGCCGAGGGTTTGGCCCCGATGCAATCAGCGCGAGCGCCAGTTCTTTCCGCGAAATCTCAGGCATGGTTCATCTGCTCCCGTTCGTAGGCGATAATCTGGTCGATGGTCTGGTCGAGCGTGATCGTCGGCTCCCATTCCAGCGCCGCTCGGATCTTGGCGATGCTGGGGATACGGCGGCGGAAGTCCTCAAAACCCGTCTCATACGCCTGCTCGTATGGGATCTGGCGGATTTCTGAGCTGCTGCCTGCCCGCTGGCGCACGCGCTCGGCCAAAGTCTGGATGGTGATCTCCTCGGTGCTGCCGACGTTGAAGACCTGGCCAATGGCCTGCGCCGACTCCGTCAGCCCGGCGAGCGCCGCCACGACATCGCCCACGTTGCAAAAACAGCGCTGCTGGCTGCCGTCACCGTAGACCTGGATCGGCTCGCCGGCCAGCGCCCAGCGGACGAAACGCGGCAGCACCATGCCGTACTGTCCGCTCTGGCGCGGTCCGACCGTGTTGAAAAGACGCACGATCACGACCGGCAGATCGACCTCTTTATGGTACGCCAGGGCGAGGAATTCATCAATCATCTTGGAGGCGGCGTAGCTCCAGCGGCTGCGCACCGTCGGCCCCAGCACCGAGTCATCGTCCTCGTGAAAGGGGATGCGCACCCCTTTGCCGTAGACCTCGCTCGTCGATGCGATCAGGACGGCTTTGCGGTAGCGGCGCGCCGTCTTGAGCACAACCTCAGTGCCAATGTTCGTCTCGATCGTCTCCGTCGGGCTTTGGATGATGCGCTGCACGCCGACCGCGGCCGCCAGATGGTAGATGACGTCGCACTCGCTCACCAGTCGATCCATGACCGTTAGGTTGCGGATATCCTCGATAGCGAAGCGAAAACGCGGGTGGCTTGTCAGCCCGGCGATATTGCTGAAGCGCCCGGTTGAGAGGTTATCGATGATCGTCACCTGCTGCCCGGCATTTAGCAGGCGTTCGGCCAGGTGGCTGCCGATGAAGCCCGCGCCGCCTGTGATCAACGCATGAGTCATGGGGGAAAAATGCCCTTATACCGTCGCAATCAAGCTGTGATGATAGCAGACTTGGCGACGGTGGCAAAAGGGAGAGGTTGCAGGCAGGATGAGCATACTGCTGTCCAGCAAGATTTGCGACCCTGCCGTCCGCTGTTCCGTATCGAGCGCTGGCTGGCGCGGGTAGGGCAGCGCCCTCAAGCACCTGACTCAGGTCGCTTCTGGATTGTCGAGGCGGAAGCCGTGCCCGCGCACGGTCACGATGTACTGCCAGTTTGGCTCGATCTCGGACAGCCGGTCGCGCAGCCGACGCACCAGCGCGTCGATCGCCTGCTCGCTGACGCCGTCGGCGCGCGCATCCGGCCAGACGGTGCTCACCACCTCATCACGCGTGCAGATGCGCCCCGCGTTGTTGATCAGCAGCTCGACCAAGCGATACTGCGGCGGGCTGAGCGGCGGGTCGATCTCCCGCCCGCCGATGAAAACGCGCCGCGCCAGCGGATCGATGCGGATGCGGCTGCTGATCTTATCGGGCGGCTCAAACGGCAGCGGCGCGGTCGATCCGCTGCCCAGAAACTGCATACGCACCGCCAGTGCCAGATGGATCTCGTCGCCATCGTACAGCCGCCGTCTGCCCTTCACCTGCTGACCGTTGACCCAAGTGCCGTTCTTGCTTTCCAGGTCCTCCAAGAAATACTGGTCACCTTCGCGCCAGACGCGGATGTGCTCGCGCGAGATTTGGCGCTCGGTCAGCACAATATCGCAGGTTTCACCCCGACCAATGGTGACGCTCTCCCGCTCCATCTCGATTTCGCGCTCACCGCTCTTGTCGTCGAAAATAATGAAAATTGGGCGCTCAGCGCGCTGCTCTGGCATTGCCCAGGCTCCTTCTCATGTCGGGTCTGGTTCGTGAAGATCGCCACTGCTGCATTCTATTATAACGCGGGTCGTAAAGGGATTATTGTCCAGCCGTGCCGGCTGCGGTGATAACCACCCAGTCTGAGGTAACAAAGCCCGTCCACAGTCCTTGATCTCTGTAAATCGGCGTCGCGAGCGCAGCTTGTGGCGCCACAATCGCGCCGCGCGTCGTGCTGCGGTAGAAAGCGCGCACCTGCGCCTGCCCGCTGGCGAACGTCGGATCGACCAGGATATTGCCTGCCGGGATCTCGACCACATGGACGCAGCTCTGGCGCGGTCCGAGCAGGCGCAGATCGCTTTCCGGAAAGCTGGCCGGATCGGGCGGTCGCTGGAACAACCCGTTCAGACTGTTGACGTTGAACAGCAGACCCAATCCGCTGGTATTGTTATCGCCGATGATGACCTGAGTCGGGTTGTAAACGATCGGCACGGTGCCGGGCGAATTGTTGCGGATGGTGATGCGCACCTCAAAGATCTGGTTCGGCTGCGTCGGCAGGGGGCCGGTCGTCACCGAAAGCTCGAATGGCTCTGACACGCCTCGCCCAAGCAGTGATTGGTGATTGGCGCGGTCATTGGAGCGGCGCAGCCAGGCGCACGGGACGCCGCTGTAGATCTCCGGAAAGATATCGGAGACGAAGCGCGGTAGGAAGTTCGGGCTTAAGAAGATGCTCAGGATGATCAGCATGAAGATGCCGACGACCAAGTTGGAGTTGCGGCTGCGGCGGAAGATTCCCATCGGGCGCTCAGGCCTTGGTGTTCAGCGTCTGGGGCGAGCCCTGGACGTTCTCAGGTGCGCCGGCGGCGCATGCGGCAGCGCGTGCATGATGCAGCATGTCTCGGCCCGTCTCCGTTGAGCTTGCGTTCCGAACAGCATAGCGTATTCCGCGCCGCCGCGCGATTCCTCGGCGCGTATTGACACATATCCCAAAACTCACTACGATTATCGCAGAATGTGTAAGTTGCTGCTAGAAATGCTGCGAACCCCGCTTTGGATATTGACTTCCACTCACCGAGTAGCATATAATACTCGGTACGTATGTTTACGCCTTGATCACACCCACAACCTGAGCAGCGAAGGGTTCTGAACTCTCTCGCTGCTTTTGTGTCGGTGCTCACCGCTGGTAGGGCGATACCCCACACCGATCGTTAGTTTTTGGAAGTCTTCACAACCCCATTACAGGCATCCGTTCAGCGGAACGGGCGAGTCACAGAGGAGGATACGCCTTGGAGGCGAGAGAATTCAGCGCACTGCGTATCAGTCTGGCGTCACCTGAGCAGATCAAATCCTGGTCGTATGGTCATGTGACGAAACCGGAGACGATCAACTACCGCCGTTTGCGCCCAGAAAAAGACGGTCTCTTCTGTGAAGCGATCTTCGGGCCGACTCGTGACTGGCAGTGCTACTGCGGCAAGTACAAGAACGTCCGCTACCGCGGCATGATCTGCGATAAGTGCGGCGTCGAGGTCACGCGCGCCTCGGTGCGGCGCGAGCGCATGGGGCATATCGAACTGGCCGCGCCGGTGGCGCACGTCTGGTACACGCGCCGCGTGCCCAGCTACCTGGGCATGCTGCTCGATGTCAGCCGCCGCAACCTCGACCGGGTGCTCTATTTCGCGCAGTACGTGATCACCCATGTCGATGAGGAGGCGCGTCAGAAGGCGCTGGCGCGCATCGACCGCGAGCTGGCGCAGAAGCAGCAGCTTTTGGGCGGCGACCTGGAAGAACAGACCCGCTCCGCCCGCGACCAGCGCGATCAAGTGGCGGCGGAATTCGAGCAGCGCGCCGCACAGATCGTGCAGCATTACGATGATGAACTCTCGCGCCTGACCGACGCCGTCGTCCGCGAAGCTCAGGTGCTTCAGCAGCGCATCGAGGCGCTGCGGGGACAAGCCGCGCCGTCGGATATCAATTTTGAGGTCGCCAACACGGTCATCGTCGCCCGCGGCGAAGTCGTCGATTACGATCATGTCGCGCGCGTGCAGCAGATCGTCAGCGGCCAGATCAACCGCCTGCAGGAAGAAGTCGATCAGATGCGCCAGGAAGAGCTGGCACGTCTGAATGCGGAAGCCGCCAGCGCCAGCAGCGATGCGTCCCAAGCGCTCGAGCTTCATAATGTCGAGCTAGAACAGCGCATGGCGAGCATTCGCGCCAGCGCTGAGCGTGCGCGCAGCGATCTGCAAGAGCTGCATGTGCTCCAATTCCTTTCCGAAAACCGCTATCGCGAGCTGAAGACGCGCTACGGCAACGTCTTTCAGGCCGATATGGGCGCGGAAGCCTTCCACAAGATCCTGTCTAATATCGACCTCGACCGTATGGCCAAAGAGCTGTGGCACGAGGTGCGCACGACGCGCAGCAAGCAGCGCAAAAAGAAGGCGACCAAGCGGCTGCGCATCGTCGAAAGCCTGCGCAAGAGCAACAACCGCCCCGAATGGATGATCTTGACCATCCTGCCGGTCATCCCACCCGATCTGCGCCCGATGGTGCAGCTTGACGGCGGACGCTTCGCCACCAGCGACCTGAACGACCTCTACCGCCGCGTGATCAATCGCAATAACCGCCTGCACCACCTGCTTGACCTCGGTGCGCCGGACGTGATCGTGCGCAACGAGAAGCGCATGCTTCAAGAAGCTGTGGACAGCCTGATCGACAACAGCCAGCGCGGTAAGGCGCTCAGCCGCCGCGGCCGGCGCGAACTCAAGTCGCTCAGCGACATGCTCAAAGGCAAGAAGGGGCGTTTCCGCCGCAACCTGCTCGGCAAGCGCGTCGATTACTCCGGCCGTTCGGTCATCGTCATCGGTCCTCGGCTCAAGCTGCACCAATGCGGTTTGCCTAAGACGATGGCGCTCGAACTCTACCGACCGTTCGTCATCAGCCGTCTGGTCAAGCTGAACTATGCCAGCAACGTCAAGGGCGCGAAGCGTATCATCGAGCGCGAGAAGCCCGAAGTCTGGGAAGTGCTCGAAGAGGTGATCAAAGATCGCCCGGTGCTGCTCAACCGCG
>CAYTME010000099.1:12647-13919 GCA_964438415.1 uncultured Pleurocapsa sp.
GCGATCCAAATCCACCCGCTGGTCTGCTCGGCCTTCAACGCCGACTTTGACGGCGACCAGATGGCCGTCCATGTGCCGCTGAGCGACAAGGCCGTCGCAGAGGCGCGCGAACTGATGTTGAGCACGCGCAACCTGCTCAAGCCCGCCGACGGCCAGCCGATCGTCGGCCCAGCCAAGGACATGGTGCTCGGCATCTATTACCTCACGATGGATCCGACGGTCGATCTGCTGGCGCTGCGCAGCCGCGCGGATGAGTTCCGCTCGATGAGCGTCACCGCCGACCCGAAAGTGCGTGTCGGCATCGCGATGCGCACGAACGGCTACTACTACTTGGCGAACCACGACATCCCTGGCGCGGTCGTCTACGAGGACGTGGTGCAGGAAACCGAGGGCGGGCGCAGGAAGACGGTCGAAAGCGCCTTCGAGCGCACGCTGCGCGCCCTGCTCGAAGGCGAGGTGGACTGCATCATCGCCAACGGCTACGAGGCGAGCCGGCTGCTGGTGAAGAAGAAGCTCACCGACCGCGTGACGATCACCAATCTGCACGAGCGGCGGATGGTGGTCGATATGGATGAGGTCGAGTATCTGTATAATCTCGGCCTGGTCAAGCTGCACACGCCGATCCTGCTCGCGAACTACTACGATCACCGCGAGCCGCAGGAGGAGCCGGAGATCACCACCGTTGGCCGTGCCATCTTCAATCGCATCCTGCCCGATGAGATGCGCTTCGAGCAGAAGACGCTCGGCAAGAAGCAGCTTCAGGAACTGGTCGATCGCTGCTACCGCCGCCTGGGCAGCGACCGCACAACCGAGATCGTCGACAAGATCAAGGACTACGGCTTCCACTACGCCACCATCTCCGGCACGACCATCGCGGTGACTGACCTGACCATCCCGACCGAGCGTGGGGACATCCTGCGCGAGGCCGAGGCGACGGTTGACCGCGCCGAACGCGATTTCCGCCGCGGCCTGCTGACCGAGGAAGAGCGCTACCAGCGCACGATCGACGTGTGGAACCGCGCCAAGGACACACTGCAAGACCGCATCCGCGATACGCTCAATCCTTACGGCCCGATCGCGGTCATGGCGCTGTCCGGCTCGACCAAAGGCGGCTTCGGCCCGATCACACAGCTCGCCGGCATGCGCGGCTTGATGGCCGACCCGTCTGGGCGCATCATCGACCTGCCGATCCGCAGCCACTTCCGCGAAGGGCTGACGGCGCTGGAATACTTCATCTCCACCCACGGCGCGCGCAAGGGTCTGGCAGACACG
>CAYTME010000100.1:0-3815 GCA_964438415.1 uncultured Pleurocapsa sp.
CGTCCGCGGCCTCTCCGCGGCTCTCAAGCCAATCGAGCATCCCGGTCGAGCCGGTGCTGGCCGGTGCCGCTGGCTCGTCCGCGGCCTCTCCGCGGCTCTCAAGCCAATCGAGCATCCCGGTCGAGCCGGTGCTGGCCGGTGCCGCTGGCTCGTCCGCGGCCTCTCCGCGGCTCTCAAGCCAATCGAGCATCCCGGTCGAGCCGGTACTGACCGGCGCTGCCTGCTCGTCTTCATCGCGCGGTGCCGGATCCTGACGCGACAGCCAGTTCATCATCCCCGTCGAGCCGGTCGCTTTGGGTGTGGTCTGATCTTCGGGTTCCTCGGCGAACCATTCGGACTCAGGGGTATGCTCGGGCATGTCACCTCCTGGACGTGTCTGCAAATCGTCCTCAAACGCGCCGGCGTCATCCCAGAGGGGCGGCGCATCCTCGTGTTCGATCGTTTGACTGGTCGGCAGGCTGCTCGTGAGCGCCTCCAAGCCGTAGCTCTCATCGAGCAGCGAGTCATCCGCTCCCCACTGCGCGGGGCGGAGTGCTGGTTCGTCGGTCGCGAACTGGCGCGGCGGCAGCGGCATCGTCGGCGGCACGCTCGAGCGGTCGAGGGGTTCAGCCTGACCGCCGTACCAAGCGACGTCTTCCTCGGATCGCGCCAGATCGGGCAGCTCCGGCTCATCGAACAAATCGGCGCGCGCGCGGCCGCTGTCGCCGACCGAAGCCGCCGGCGCATCGACCAGGAAATCATCGTGCGAGCGCAGCCAATCGAGCGGGTCTTCCTCAGCGCTCGGCAGGATGACCGCGTCGTCTTCGACCACGGCTGCGGGCACTTCCGAGGTATCCATGACATCGATCCCGCTGCTGCGCATCCAAGCCAGCGGATCCTCGCGGTCGGCTGCTGCCGCCTCGGCGTCTGCCTGCGCCAGTTCGGCTTGGTCATCCTCGGCTTGCAGCCACGCGAATGGGTCTTCGTCATCGGAGGCGTGGAACGGCTCGTCTTGGAACGCGGCGTCGGCGCTGGCCGCCTCCGGCTGCCAGTCGCTCGCGAGTGGTGTCTCTGACTCGTCAGCGGCCTCGATGTCGGCGGCCTCGGCACCTGCCAGCGGTGACGTGGACGCCTCGAGGATCGAGGTGTTCATGCGGTAGTTCATCTCGATGCTGTCGAGCTGCGACAGCCAATCGCCTTCGTCCTCCACCAGCTCGTCAGCCGGCGTTCGCTCGGCTGGGGCGCTCGGCTGGGGCGGCTGCGCTTCGATGTTGTCGAGCCAGTCGAGTCGCGAGCTGACGATCGCGGCCTGGGTGGAGCGATCGTAGTCAAGTTCGGGCAGGCGGAATGCATCGTCCGGCACGGGCTGATTTTTGATCAGCTCGAGCGCGAGATATGGATCGATGCTCTCAATGCGATTCAAGAAGCGCTGCGCATCCGACGGCCGGCCCTCATCCAGCCAAAGCTGCGCCAGGATGCGGTTGGCGACCAGGCAGTCGGGGTAGACCTGCAGCACATCGAACGCCAGCTCGGCCGCATCGACGCGGTCTCCGCGCTGCCAGAGCGCCTGCGCCAGGAGAAGCCGCAGGTCGGTGCGGTCGGGCGTGCGGTGCAGCGCCGTCCGCAGCGTCTCGATCGCGCGTTCGAGCGCCCCGCTCGCGATGTTCTGCCGCGCGACGGCGGCGGTGGTGCTGTGCAGACGTGGGTTGGCGATGCGCCGGTACTCGCGGTAAAGCCGCTGGAGCGCTTCGACGACAGCGCGATTATTGGGCGCGGCCTCGAGCGCGCGCTCCATGTGCCAGATCGCCTCATCGTACTTCTCGCGCCGCTCTTGCAGCACGCTCAGCATCTGGTGAGTGCGCTCATCATCCGGGATGACGCTGAGGACGCGGCGCAGCACCGCATCCGCCTCGTCGAGTCGTCCGACCGCAATCAGCGCCTGCCCGATCGATCGGTAAGCATCGACATTTTTGGGATAGTATTGCAGGATGTGACGCGCGTGCCAGATGACCCGCTCAGCGGTGCCCTCTTGCATCCAATCAGCGAGTCGAGCCAGATACTCGCGCAGATTGATAGTCGCCATGGGCTTTCTTCACCCTCCGCCTATGCGGGAAATACAAGACCATGAGAGCTTCGACGAACCGTCATTATAACTCACAGGACAGCATAACATGAAATGTGTGTACTTCGGTGTGAGGTTTGGGCTGCATTTCCCATCTCAACCGGCGGCAGCGCCAACTGGCGGAAATGCATAAGCCGCCGCGTGCGGAAATTGGCTGCAGACAACGTGCTTTTCATTTTACAACACGTTAAACTACATACTGTTTGGCCTATCTAGTCTTTGTGAGGGTGTCATGAAGAAACTGGGCTTGGTCATTGTACTCCTGTTTTGCGTGATGCTCTGGGCTGTGCCCACGTTCGCTCAGAACGAATTCGTCTTCGGTATGGTCTTGGTCGGGCCGCAAAACGATCGCGGTTGGAGCCAAGCGCATTACGAGGCGGGCCTTTATGTTGAAGAGAACCTGCCCGGTGCGCGGATGCTGGTCTTCGAAAGCCTGAATCCTGCGGATGCGCCGGAGACGACTCTGCTCCAGGTCGTGACAGAGATGGTCGATCAAGGCGCGCGTTTGATCTTCACTGCGTCGGATGCGTTTGAGGAAGACACCGATGCGGTCGCCGAAGCCTTCCCCGATGTCACGTTCATCAACGCCTCGGGCGATAACGCGTTCACCGGCGAAGCGCCGGAGAACGTCGGCAACACGATGGGCGAGATGGAATGGGGCAAGCTGATCGCCGGCTGTGCGGCGAGTCTGACGACCGAAACCGGGCGCATCGGCTATCTCGGCCCGCTGATCAACGGCGAGACGCGCCGTCTGGCCGCCTCGGCCTATCTAGGGGCGCGCTATTGCTACGAGACCTACAAGGGCGGCGATCCGGATGCGCTGACTTTCACCGTGACTTGGATCGGCTTCTGGTTCAACATCCCCGGTGTCACGCTCGATCCGACCGAAGAGGTCAACTCGTTCTTCGATAACGGCGCGGATGTCGTCATGTCCGGCATCGACACGCCCGAAGTGCTGCAGGTCACGGCGCAGCGTGTGGCGCAGGGCGAGGCGCTGCGCGGTGTCGCCTATGACTATGTCGACGGCTGCGCCGTCGCGCCGGAGGTGTGCCTGGGTGTGCCGTATTTCAATTGGGGACCCAGCTATCTGGACATTGCGACGCGCGTCCAGGCGAGCACCTATGAGCAAGAATGGACATGGTTCGCCCCCGATTGGTCGGACCTGAACAACCCCGATACGTCGGGCGTCGGCTTCACCTTCGGCGACGGCCTAAGCGACGAGAACCGCGCCCATCTCGAAGATTTTATCGCTTTCCTGGCCGACTTCGCCGCCGGGCATCCCGATGAGGATGGCATCCCGACCGCGTTCGCGCTCTGGGAAGGGCCGCTCTTCTTGCAGGATGGCACCGAGCTGGCGGCTGAGGGCGAATTCGTCCCGCCGATCGAAGTGGGTAATCCGCTGACCGTTTGGTATCTGCCTCAGCTTCTGCAGGGCATGATCGGCGCGAGCGAATAACGCAGCCGGCCCAAGCGCCGCCGGAGGCAGCATACTCGGCTGTCTCCGGCGCGCCTGCGCCTTTTTCATTCGACACATGAATATTCAAGTTGAACATATTCACAAATGGTTTGGCCGCGTTCATGCCAACAACGACATCAGTGCCCACTTTTCGAGCGGGCGCATCGTCGGCATCTTGGGCGAAAACGGTGCCGGTAAATCGACCCTGATGAAGATCTTGGCCGGCTACCAGCCCGCCGACAGCGGCGCGATCTTGAT
>CAYTME010000100.1:3884-5572 GCA_964438415.1 uncultured Pleurocapsa sp.
TCGATGTTGCCGCTTTCACCGTGCTGGAGAATTTCTTGTTCGGGCAGCCGCCCACGCTCACGCGCCGGGCGGCGCGCGCTCGGCTGGCGGCGCTCTGCGCGCAGTTCGGCTTCGATCTCGACCCCGACCTGCCGGCTTCACGCATGAGCATCGGCCAGCGGCAGCAGTTGGAGATCGTGCGCCTCTTGGCGTTGGGCGTGCGCGCTCTCATCCTCGACGAGCCGACGACCGGCATCTCGGCGCAGCAGAAGGAGCGCCTGTTCGCGGCGCTGCGCCGGCTGGCGCACGAGGAGGGCATGAGCGTGCTTCTGGTCTCGCACAAGCTGGAGGATGTGATCGCGCTCTGCGACGAAGTGATCGTGCTGCGCGCCGGGCGCTTGGTCGGCTCGGCGGTGATGCCCGCCACGACCGCCGAGCTGGTGCGTTTGATGTTCGAGCAGGAGCTGACCCCGCCGTTGCGCGAGGACAGCGTCATGGACGGCGTCGTCTTCGCGCTGAATGCGCTCACCGTCCATGCCCGGCGCGTCCGCGTGGAGGACTTTTCGCTCTCCGTGCGCGCGGGCGAGGTGATCGCGTTCGCCGGGTTGGATGGCAGCGGGCAGGAATTGATCATGCGCGCCTGCGTCGGTCTGGTGCGCACCGATCGGGGGCAGATCTTGCTCGGTCAGCAGGTGATGACGCACCGGCCGTATCGGGACTTCACGCGCGCAGGCGTCGTGTTCAGCGCCGCTGGGCGACTTGAAGAGGGGCTGATCGCCGGGCTGACGCTGACCGAACACATGGCGCTGGCGGACGGCCGCGGCGGCTGGATCGATTGGCCGCGCGCGCGCGCGCGCACCGAGGCCGGCATCCGAGCCTATCATGTGCGCGGGCGTCCGGAAGATCGGATCGAGATGCTCTCCGGCGGCAATCAACAGCGCTGGCTGATGGCGCTGCTGCCCGCGCAGCCGCAGGTCATGATCTTGGAACAGCCGACTCGCGGGCTGGATGTCGACTCGTCCCGCTGGGTCTGGCAGCAGCTTCTGGAGAGGCGCACACACGGGACGGCCATCATCTTCAGCTCCGCCGATCTGGACGAGCTGATCGCGTACAGCGACCGGTTGGTCGTCTTTTTCGCCGGGCGGTTTCATCTGCTGCCCGACATGCGCGGAGTCACGGTCGAACAGATCGGCCATCTGATCGGCGGTAATTTCGAGGAGGCGCGGCGATGAGCGATCGACAGGCGGTCTGGCGTTTTGCGCTCGTCTTGGCTCCCGTCCTGCTCTCGCTTCTGATCGCGGCGCTTTTGGTGATGGCGGTCGGCCGCGACCCGCGTGAGGTCTTCACGGCCATCTGGGAGGGGGCGTTTCGCAACTCCAACGCGCTGGCCGGGGTCGTCAATTTCTGGATCCCGCTGACCTTCGCCAGCCTAGGACTGGTCATCACTTTCACCGCCGGCTTGTGGAACATCGGCGTTGAAGGGCAGATGATGATGGGCGCGGTCTGGGCGAGCTGGGCGGCGCGCACGCTGGTGCTGCCGCCGCCGCTCATGATCCCGGTCGAGATCGTGCTGGCGATGATCGGGGGGGCGCTTTGGGGGCTGGTCGTCGGCCTGCTCAAGACGCGCCTCGGCGTGAATGAGATCTTCGGCGGTGTGGCGCTGAACGCGCTGGCGAGCGTGTTCGTCATCTACCTGATCAGCGGCCCCT
>CAYTME010000100.1:5609-8960 GCA_964438415.1 uncultured Pleurocapsa sp.
CATTTCCGGCTTACAGCCTGCTGCCGGAGTTCTCGCCGGAGTTCCCGGTCAGCCTGCTCGCGCTCGCGCTGGTCGCGGTCGGCGTCGCTGCGGTCTGGTTGGCGCTCCGCGGGACGCGCTGGGGTCTGCAGCTCAAAGCGGCGGGCAAGAACCCGCGTTCCGCCCTGCTGCTCGGGGTGCCGACGCTGCAGGTCGCCCTGTTGGCGTTCGTCGCCTGCGGCGCTTTGGCGGGCATCGGCGGCGCGTAGCGCGTACTCTTCACCTTCGACAGCCTGCGCCCCCTGCCCTCCGGCGGCGTCGGTTTTCTTGCGCTGCTGGTCGTGCTGGTGGTCGCCAGCCGGACGCTGCTCGTCCCGCTGGTCGGCTTCGCTTTCGCCGCGATCTTGGCCGGCAGCACGCGGCTGCGGGTGGCGCTCCAGCTCGATCAATCGCTGGCGGAAGTCCTGCAAGGGGTGTTTGTCCTGCTCGTCTTGATGACCAACGGCCTGCGGCAGCGGCTCAGCGGCGGGGTGGCGCTGCCCGAAGCGGATGAGTCGTCCGCCGCGCCAGAATCGACGGTCGGGCTGACCCAGGGAGCGCCAGCTCGTGAGTGAAGAACTGGTCAATATCCTCAACAGCTTGGTGGCGACCTCGACGCCGCTGGTGATCGCGGCGATTGGCGAGACGATCACCGAGCGGGCGGGGGTCGTCAATCTGTCGCTCGATGGCAGCATCGCGCTGTCGGCCGTGGTCGGATTCATCGCCGGCGTGGTCAGCGGCAGCCCGCTGCTGGGGCTGCTCGCCGCGATGCTGACGGGTGCGCTGGTCGCGCTGCTGATCGCCACTGCCGATATCGAACTCAAGCAGGATCAGGTCGCCATCGGCTTTGTGCTGACGCTGTTATGCGGATCGCTCGCGCAGTTCGTCGGCCAGGCGTACACGCGCGCGCAAGGGCCGCTGCTGCTGGCCGAGCCGATCCCGCTGCTGCGCGATCTGCCGGTCGCCGGCAAGGTCTTCTTCTTCCAAAGTCCGCTCGTCTACTTCAGCTACGGGCTGGTGTTCGCGGCCTGGTGGTGGCTCTTTCGGACGCGCGGCGGCCTGGCGCACCGCGCCATCGGCGAGCGGCCTGAGGCGGCGTTTGCGCGCGGCGTGAACGTGAACCGCCTGCGATATCTGTTTGTGATCGTCGGCGGCGCGCTGGTCGGGCCGGCGGGGGCGGCCTACACGCTCGCGATCAAACCCGGCTGGTCGAACCCGCCGGCGATGCGCGGTGACGGCTGGATCGCGCTGGCGATCGTCATTTTCGGCGGCTGGCATCCGTTCCGCGTCGTGCTGGGTGCTTATCTGTTCGCCGGGCTGCGCGCCGTGTCGTCGGCGATCCAGCGCAGCCCCGATATCAGCATCCCGCTGGTCTTGATCAATGCGTTGCCGTGGATTTTGATGATTGTGACGCTGCTTTTGGTGAGCAGCGGTGCGCTGGAGCGGCTGCTGCGCATGATGCCGGGGCCGCTGCAAAAGTGGACGCGCAATTTCCTGCGCAGCGATCCGCCGGCGGCGCTCGGCACACGCTTTGACGGGCGTTGATGGGGCACGCTGCCCGCCGATCAGCGCAGCGCGGCCAGCCGATCTTCGACATCGGCGCGGAAGGCGAAGGGATAGATGCTGCTCCAAGCTAGCACCCATTCGAATTCGCGCCGGGCGGCGTCCGTCTGACGATCCGCCTGTAGGATCAGGCCGCGCAGGTAGCGTCTGAAACCGGTCTCGCGGAAGTCGATCGCGCGATCGACCGCGGCCAGCGCATCGCCATAGTCACCGTCCAGGTAGTGGGCGCGCGCTTCATATTCGTCGATCGAAGCGCGGGTGCTGTCACTGGCGCCGCTGCGCGCCGCCCGCAGCAGATCGAAGACCTCGCCAGGCGGCTGGTCGCCATCCGCCTCCGCTTCCGCGATCGCGATCTGCGCCGAGATGAGCGCGAGCGCACCCTCTGAAATGGCTTCGCTGCCGTCAAGCGCGGCGGCATCGGTGCGCGCTGTCGCCAAGCTGCCCGCGGCGAAAGCGGCGTTCATGCGCAGCACACGGATTGAGTCGTCGTCTTTCAAGCGCAGTGCGCGCGACAGATCCTCCAACGCCCGGTCGTAGCGGCGCTGCGCCTGGTAGACTGCAGCGCGTCCGAGCAGGGCGTTGAGTGTGGTCGCCACATCCTGCTCGACCGATAGGGCGCGGTCATAGGCCGCCAGCGCCAAGTCGTAATTGCCCTCGCGGGCGCGGGCGTCGCCCAGCAGCCGATAGCCTTCCGTGCTGCCGGGGAAGTAGAACAGGTACTCCTCGGCGAAGAGTACCGCATCGCCGGGGCGGCTGCGCGCCAGCGCCGCCTCGATCTGTACCCAATACGCCCCCTCCGCCCAGCGGTCGATGTAGAGCGCCAAGGCGGCCTGTTCGGCTGCGCGGGCATAGCTGCGCTGAGTCAGGTGGATGCGCGCTTTTTCGACGATCAGATTGGTGTCGTAGCGCAGTTCCGGGAGCGCCAGCCCGGTGTCAAGCGCTTCAAGCGCTTGGTCATACGCACCGTCGAGCGCGAGCGCGCGAGCGCGCATGACATGCGCCAGCGCCAGCCGCGGATCGCCGGAGACCGCGGCGTCGGCGCGTTCCTGCGCTTGTGCGATTGCCTCACCCGCCGCGCTGCGGTCGCCGCGCACGAGTGCAGCCTGCGCCTGCGCGACGTAGACCGTCGCGAAGCCCAGATCGACCAGCGGCCGGAAATTCTCCAGCGGCCGCTCCGAGAGACGGCTTTCCGCTTCGCGCAGGGTGCGCAGCGCTGCCTCCGAGTCGCCAGCGGCCAGCTGCGCCAGCGCTTCGAAATAGTACGGGTTCGGGTTGAAGCTGGCCGATGTGTTAGCGCGCTCGGCCGCGAGCGTCGGCAGCGCCTGCGCCGCGCGCCCGCTGTTCAGAAGGACGACTGCGCCGCGCAGCGAAGCCTCGAAGATCGACGGGTAGATCGGCGTCGGGTTTGAGACGTAGACGTTGGCGGTCGGGACTTGGGGTGCGAACGTGGCGCTCGGCTGCGGGGTGATGCGCGGTGTCGAGCTGGGTGTTGGCGAGGCGCCGGGCGTCGGCGTCAGCGTTTGGGTTGGCTGCGTCGTGTGGGTCGGGGTGGCGGCGAAGACGACGCGCGCCAGCGCCGGCGTGTTGGCGACGACGACATACCCCAGCCCGCAGGCGACGGCCAGCACCGCCAGTGTGACCGCGCCGACGGCGGCGCGCACCCGCCAGACATCGCGTTCGCCCGCGCGCCCGCGCGTCTTCTTGACCCAGCGCACCGCGGGCTTCGGCTCGGCCTGCTGGTCGCGCACGATCGCGTCGGCCTGGCGTTCG
>CAYTME010000100.1:8986-12527 GCA_964438415.1 uncultured Pleurocapsa sp.
CGGTGCCTGCGCCATGATCTCCTGCGTCGTCAAGCGCGGGGCGACGGCCGGCTGGCTGCCGGTCGCGGTGATGCGTTTCAGACTGCCGGTCTGCGGGACGTTCTGGCTCTGTTCCTGCAGCGTCGCGATCGCTTTGCGCGCCTGCTCGTTGTCAGGATTGATCTCCAGGATCTTTTCCAAGCAGAAAAGCCGCTCGCGCTGATCGCGCGCGACGCTGGCGAGCCAAAGCCAAGCGGCTTCGTTGTTCGGTTCCAGGCGGATCGACTGCTGGAGCAGCTTGCGCGCCAGGTCTTTCTGCCCGCTTTTGGCTGCTTGAATCCCCCGCTGGCGAAGTTCGCGTGCCTGATCGCTTGCCACAAGACGGCTCCTGATGCTGCCGGATGCACTACTAGTGTATATCGAGATCGGCGCGCAGCGTGCATAAATGAACCAGGCGAGCACACGGCTCGCCTGGAGGAGATTGGATCGCCCGACTTGTGCTTTAGCGCGGCGCGACAGCGGCGTTGACGGGCGTGATACGGCCTTCCAGCGCGGGCGCGACCGGGGTATTGGCTGTCAGATAATCGGTGAAGACTTCATCGAGCGGGCGACCGAAGTCGTACGGGTCGATGGCATTTTCGGCGAACACGCTGAAACCATCGCCGCCGCGGCGCAGGAAGTCGTTGCTGACGACGGTGTACACGGCGCTCTCATCGATCGGCGCGAAGCTCCCATCTTCGCCCAAGACTTCGACGCTGACGATGCGACTGCCAGCCGGCTGCGTCGGGTCGAAGCTGAAGCGCAGGCCGCCGACCTGCGGGAAGCGCCCAGCCGCGCCGTCGCGCACGATCAGACCGTTTTCGACTGTGACGCGCGAGACGCCGTTTTCCAACGCCGCGATCACATCAGCACCCGACAGCTTGAAGGTGCTGACCAGATTGCCGAACGGCAGCACAGTCAGGACTTCGCCGACGGTGATATCGCCCGCATCGATATCGGCGCGGATGCCGCCGCCGTTCATGATCGCGATCTGGGCACCGGTCTCGGCGAGCATCGCATCCGCGATCAGATTGCCCAGCGCGCATTCTTCGACGCGGCAGATGCGCCGGTCGCCGTCGAGCAGCGCGTCGGCTGAGGCCCCGATCGAGGTGGCGCGCAGCTCTTCGACCGGGCCGGACAGATCGGCCACCAGCGCGGCCATCTCGGGATCGGGCGTGATGTAGCGCGACAGGAAGATGACATCACCGTTCCAGCGCGTTAGCAAGCCAGCGGCATCGAATTCGACATCGAGCCGGCCCAAGTACAGGTTGTTCGAGCCGGCCTGCGCATAGAGGATCGGTTCGCCAGCCTCGGTCTCCGCCACCATCGGGTAGGGGCCGGTGCCCGCCGTGTAGGCGTTGCTGAGCAGGGTGTGGCTGTGGCCGCCGAGGACGATATCGACGCCGTTGAGCTGCGGCAGCAGCGGCTCATCGTCGAGGATGCCGAGGTGGGTGAGCAGGATGATCTTGTTGATGCCCTGTCCGGTCAGCTCGGCGACGGCTGCTTCGACCAGCTCGGCCAGCTCGGCACTGAAGGTAGTGCTGGGGCTGGGCGAGGAGGTCTCGGTCGTGCCGGGGGTGATCAGGCCGATGACGCCGACCTGCTGCCCGCCGACTTCGAGCACGGTGAAGGGGGCGACTTCGCTGCTGAGGGCGCGGTTGGGGCCGAAA
The DNA here is from genome assembly GCA_964438415.1 of uncultured Pleurocapsa sp. Taxonomy (GTDB): domain Bacteria; phylum Chloroflexota; class Anaerolineae; order Aggregatilineales; family Phototrophicaceae; genus Flexifilum. Next base: position 10,675 of record CAYTME010000100.1, read on the forward strand.
TCGACATTGGCCGTGACGACCGGGAAATTGATGCCCTGCAGGAAGGCGAGCAGCACTTCTTCGCCGTTATCGAATTCATGGTTGCCCAGCGTCATCGCATCGTAGCCGAGCAGGTTCATGATCTCGACCTGATCCTGACCCAGGTACAGGCGGTGGAAGAGCGTCCCCGTGAAGCGATCGCCTGCGTCCAGCAGTAGGACATTGGCGCGTTCAGCGCGGATCTGATTAACGACCGCGGCTTGAAGGGCGACTCCACCGTCGCCATTGCCGTTGGGTTGGTGGGCTGCGTGGGTGTCATTGGTGTGCAGAAGCGTCAGCGAGAATGTCTCGCCCTGCGCCAGCGCGCCCGTGAGCATGAGGCCGCTGAACAGGACGACGATCAGCGCGAGCAGCAGCTTTTTGAACACATCTACCTCCCGTTAAAAAAACATGCGATATACGACCGGACGGACAAACCCCAATCATCGCGAGCAGATGTTATCGCACATGGGCGATTTATAGAAATCCAGGTTAAGGCTTTACACGGGCGGCCAGGGATAGTTGGGGCCGGGGCCGGGCAGCGGGTAGCAGCGCGTCTGCAGCAGGCGGTCGATGCGGCGCTGGAAGGCCTCAACTTCATTGGGAGCGAGCAGCCGCCTGAGCTGGAGCCGGTAATCGCTAGTCGCCTCGTTGAGCGTGCAGCACAGCCGCTCCAGGTCGGCGGCCAGGCGCTCCGGCAGCGGCTGGCCGGCGAAATCCCAGATCACGGTGCGCAGCTTGTGCGCGACATTGAACGTGATGCCGTGATCGATGCCCCAGACGTGGCCGCGCGCGTCGACCAGGCAGTGGCCGCCTTTCCGATCGGCGTTGTTGATGATGGCGTCGAAGGCGGCCATGCGCATGATCTGTGGCTGCATCGACTCGTCGAAGGTGAAGTAGTTGACCTCGGGGTCGTGGTCGATGAAGAGTTGAAAGGTGCCCAGCCCGCGCGCTCCGTCGCGCAGCACTGTCGGCGGCACGATCTGCCAGCCGAGCACCTGCGAGGTCAGAAACGAGGCCATTTCGCGGAAGCACAGCGTGCCATCCGGGAAATCCCAGAGCGGGCGTTCACCTTTTTGCGGCTTGTAGACCGTCGTCACCTGTCGCCCCTGGTGCTCAAGCGTGACCAGGAAGGCGTAGTTGGAACTCCAGCGCATCAAGCCGTGTTCGACGGCGATCTCGCCGTGCTGGATGATCGCCAGCGCTTCATCGATCGTGAGCGCCATCGGCTGGGGATGAGCGGACTGTTCGTCGTGTTGATCGCTCATGGTCTCATGTCCAATAAAACACCAAGCGCCCATTCTGGCGCGGATCCGGGCGTCCCGACTCGACGACTTCGAGCGCGCGCAGGCTCAAGGCGCGCATCTGAGCGCGATCGCACCACAGGCGGACGACGCTGGGTTCGGTCTCCTCCGGCAGCGCGTCTTCTTCAAACGCGAGCAGCTCCTGGGCCACCAAGACGACCATATCGCGCTGTTCGTCGTACCCCAACCCCATCTGGGCGACGCGAAAGATCGGCTCGATCGGGTCGCGCAGCTCCATATTGAGCGCGGCGTACTCCAGATTGGTGCGCTGTTTGGGCGGGAACCGCTTGTCCAGATCGTCCAGCATCTCGCCGATGGCTTCGCTCAAGGCGCGCGCCTGCTCCTTTTCAATGATGAGGGAGACGATCTGTCGGTCCCGCCCGGCTTGCAGATGGAACAAGCGCCGGCCTTTCGGCCCGACCGTCCCCACCGTGATGAAATCGACCGGGTTCAGTTCGAGTTCCTGATTCGGCATCTATTTTTCCGTACCCTGTGTATCGCCTGTCTGATGCTCGGCCTCGGCCTGCGCTT
>CAYTME010000100.1:12537-13658 GCA_964438415.1 uncultured Pleurocapsa sp.
CCATCTGGGCGATGTGGGCCGTGTCGTTGATCGTGCCGATGTAAGGGCGGCCGTACCCCAACTGGACGCTGCTGATCGAGGCCGGCGAGATGACGATGCGTTGAAAACTGTCCAACGGCATACCCAAAAAATGCGCCAGCAGCAGTTTGATGATGTCGGCATGGCTGACGACGACCACCAGCTCACGTGGGTGACGCTCGGCCAGCAGTTCGAGCGTATTCACGGCGCGCATCTGCACCTCGCGCATTGTCTCGCCGTTGGGAAAACGCGCCCTGGATGGATACTCCTGGATGACGTGCCACATCTTGCGTTTCGTCAGCGCCGCGATCGCCTGTCCCTGCCAATCCCCGTATTGTACTTCGCCGATGCCGCTGTTTTCGACGATCGTCAGGTGGGGATGATGGGCGCGGATGGCCTCGGCGGTCTCCATCGTGCGCTCTAAAGGACTGCTGTACAGTCGGCGGATCGGCGCGTCGGCGAGCCGTTTGCCCAGCGCTTCCGCTTGGGCTTTGCCCTCGTCGTTCAAGTGGACGCCCGGCGTCCAGCCGGCCAGCCGGCCGGACTTCACGAAATCGTTGACTGCGTGGCGGATCAAGAAAAGCTGCGTCATGGGCGCTCTGCGTGGGTGTTCGTTCATCTCGACTGCCAAGGATCATAACATATCCCTATGAGAGATGCATGACACAAGCGCGGCGAAAATCGTGGTCTGCGTTCGGTGTCCGGACGTGTCTCCCGCAGGCCGGCGATGATGGTATAATGGCGGGCAATTTCGCTCACGTGTTAGGACGTTCGAATGGACATCGGAATCATCTCGGATATTCACGGCGACGCCGACGCGCTTGAAATTGCCATCGACCGGCTCGATCACTTTCACAAAGTCGAGTATATCCTGTGCGCGGGCGATTTGGTCGGGCGTGGCCCTGATCCGGATCGGGTCGTGCGGCTGGTGCGCGAGCGCGGCATTCCGACCGTGCGCGGCAACCACGACGAATGGCAGTACCCACTGTCGGCGGACAATGTCAAGTATCTACGCTCGCTGCCGCTGGAGTGGCGCGGGCTGATCGGCGGCGTCAACCTGTATATGTGTCACGGCAAGCCGGGCAACAACCTGTGGGGGCTGT
>CAYTME010000101.1:0-4082 GCA_964438415.1 uncultured Pleurocapsa sp.
GCGTGCCGATGCGCTGCACCCACGACTCGAAATCGAGTGTCAGCGTCCAGGTGCAGACGACTTCCGCATCGAAACCCGCTCTTGAAAACATCGCCAACCACTGAGCCGCACTGTGGTCGCGTACATGTGACGGATCGCGCAGCAGCTCGATGGCCTGCAGCCATGTATCCAGCACCGGCACATCCGGCGCGGTGATATCGCTCAGCAGAACACGGCCACCAGGGCGCAGCACACGCCGGAACTCGGCCAGTGCCGCCGCGGGCTGCGCCCAATGATGCGCTGAATAGCGCGAGACGACTAGATCGAATTCGCCATCCGCGAAGGGCAGTGCCGCGACATCGCCCTGCCGGGTGACAATATTGGATACCCTGTGTTCGGCAGCCAGCCGCTCGACCTGCGCCAACATCGCCGCGGTCAGATCATAAGCGATGACCTCACGCGCGTATGGCGCACACGCCAGCGCCGTGTGTCCGGCGCCACAGCCTGCATCCAGAACGCGCTCGGTCCCGGTCAGAGCCGCCAAAGCGACCAAACGTGTCAGGTCTTCGCCCTGTGCGTGCACGCTGCTTGCGGCGTAGTTGGCAGCCACACCGCCGAATTGAGACTGTACCGCCTGCTCAAGACTGCGGGTCATGAGACGCAACCCTCTTCACGCATCACGCGCCGCTCAATCCCCAACGCTGACAGTCGCCGCGTCGCCTTCGGCTTTCATATCGCGCAGTCCCATCGCCGCGATCATACGGTTCAGCGCACTCAGATATGCCTTAACGCTGCTGACGATGACATCCGGATCGGCTCCATAGCCGCTGAATGTCCTATCTCCGCTGGGCGGCGCGATGCTGACCGTCACTTCGCCCTGAGCGTCGATGCCCTCGGTCACGGCGTGAACGCTGTATTCCAGAAGCGTACACGGCGCTTTGACAATGCCATCCACCGCCCGGTAGCACGCGTCAACCGGCCCAACGCCGACGGCAGCATGGACGAATTCCTCGCCCTGCGCATTCGCTATCTTGATCGTCGCCGTCGGCATGCCCATCGTCCCACAAACGACCTGCATATCGGCCAAGCGGAAGTACTCTTGGACTTTGGCACCTTCTTCGGTCATCAACGCCACCAGGTCGGCATCGGTCACGTTCTTTTTGGCGTCGGCCAGCACCTTGAAACGTTCGAACACCTGGATGAGCGCCTCGCCTTCGACCTCGAACCCCAATTCCTGCAGGCGCACCTTGAGCGCATGCCGACCGCTGTGCTTGCCCAGCACCAAACGACTCTTTTCAAGACCGATGTCTTCCGGACGCATGATCTCATAGGTGCTGGCGTGCTTCAGCATCCCATCTTGGTGGATGCCAGCCTCGTGAGCGAAAGCGTTGCGCCCGACAACAGCCTTGTTCGCCTGCACGGTAAGACCGGTGTAGTGGCTGACCATCCGGCTCGCCTTCATGATCTCGCGTGTCTGGATATTCGTGCGCAGACCATAATACGGTTTGCGCGTCTCGATGGCCATCACCACTTCTTCCAAGCTGGTGTTGCCCGCTCGCTCGCCAATGCCGTTGATGGTCACCTCGACCTGTCGCGCACCGGCCATCACGCCCGCCAGGGTGTTCGCAGTCGCGAGACCGAGATCGTTGTGGCAGTGAACCGACCAGATGACGCCGCTGCCTGGCCCGCCGCCAGGCGTCTCGGCGATCAGGTTGGCGATCAGCTCGCCAAATTCCGATGGGACGGTGTAGCCAACCGTATCCGGGATGTTCAGTGTCGTCGCACCACATTCGATCGCCAGCGCACATACCTCGACCAAAAAGGCCGGATCCGTCCGTCCCGCATCCATCGGGCTGAACTCGACATCCTCGCACAGACTGCGCGCCAGTGTGACCATTTTGCGGATGACATCGAGTGCTTGTGCTCGCGTCAAGCCGGTTTGGTACTGGAGGTGAATATCCGAAGTGCCGAGAAACGTATGAATGCGCGGATGCGCGGAGAATTTAACGCCCTCCCAACAGGTGAGGATGTCACGCTCGACCGCGCGTGCCAGGCCGCAGATGACCGGTCCTTGTTCCGTGCCGACCTCCCCAGCGATACGCTGCACCGCCGCGAGATCATCCGGCGAAGCCGCCGGGAAACCTGCCTCAATGACGTCAACACCTAAACGCGCGAGCTGGCGCGCAATCTCCAGTTTCTCGGCGCTGCTGAGCGTTGCGCCAGGGCTTTGCTCACCATCGCGCAGCGTGGTATCGAAAACGCGGACAACATTCGGGTCAATCATAGTGCTCATCGGGGGTGATCCTCTCTTGATTTATCGGGTCGAGCAATCGCAGTCGATCAAGGTCAGCAAGGCCATCTTCGCCCATGCGATCACCCCCCTCCCTCAAAACGATACATATCCACGTCGCTCACAGGACGATATCCGATCATCTGATAAATATGATTCGATGTCGGGTTCGCCAGATCGGTGAATAAAAAGCAGAACTGCCTGCCCGACTTCAATAATTCCTGACTGAGCGCTGCCACACACGCGCTCGCATAGCCGCGCCCACGCAGCTCCGGCGGCGTGTAAACAAGATTCACGCGGATGCCGTGTGGGGTTGGGCCGCCGTAAGCTGCCATCGAGACAGCGCGGCCGCCATCTTCCCACACGCGCAGGCCACGCTGCTCTGGATTGCCTGTCAGCAAACGCTCGATCATGCGCTCAGCATTGTCGCGTGTCAGCACGTCGAGCGCTTCCGCCGAGAAAGCGACCGCCCAATCGGTCAGAAGATCTCGTTCGTCCGTTCGTGCTGCACGCATCATACCCGAAGCGGCAGGCTGCGGTGGAAAGACCTGATCCAGACGAAAAATACGCATGGCCATGTGCCGACGGTAAGCACAGCCCGTGCGCGACTCCCAGGCCTGAGCAAAACGCAGGCTGACATCGCGGGCTGCTGTCACGCCGTTTAGAGCTGGATCGACCGTCAGCAGATCATCCGCCAGCAGATCGATGGCCGGCGGCGGCGCGTCGCATGAGATCAGCAGCTCGCGCGGCGGTGTGCGCAGCGACACCATGACGAGAGCACCACCCTCGGTCGCGAGCGCCAGGTACGGATTGCTCACCGAAACCGAGCCGTCCCGAATCGCCCCACCAACGCCGAGCATCAGATTGTGCTCCGCCTCACGTTGGCACAGATATGGCTCGGCCTGCATCCAAAATGGCGCAATCGAGTCGAAACGTGTGAGCTGCATCAGGCACGCCCCTCATTCCTTTCATCCAGCCTCAAGCGCAGCCATTCCATGTCGTAAAACGTGTCACCGATCTTGAGATAGCGCGGCTCAGTCATGTGGGATTGGAACCCTGCATCGACGTAAAGGCGCCGCGCCGTCTCATTGCCGACCGTGACCGCGAGCACGAGATCGGTCAAGCCCGCCTGTGTCCGCGCGTGGGCAACTGCCGCCTCAAGCAGCGCACGCGCACAACCTTTTCCACGCGCCCCCGGCTCGACATAGAGGGCAGCGATCACCGCCCGATGGCGATGCTTTTCGCGGGTGTTACGCATGAGGCCTGTCATGCCCACGAGCCGATCGCCTTCGAAAAAGCCGAAAAAGGTCGTGTCTGGCGGGCCGTCGTTGAGCAAAGTGCGTGTCGTCTCGACCGGTATGTTCACCTCGTCGTCATACGACGAACCATACGCTTCAGGATGCTCACGCAGCGCGCGTAAACTGAGCGTGCGATATGCCTCAGCATCCGCACCGGTCAAGACCCGAATCATGCCCCTCAGCTTTCGCCCAATCAGTTTCCTGACGATCTGTCGTTCGAGGGGTTTGACCGGACAAACCCCTCCAGGCGCTCAATCATTTTGTTTGATGTGCTTAGGATTGACGAACGGCATCATATCGCGTAAACGCAGACCGACCTCCTCGATCAGCGCGTTATGTTCGCGATTGCGCCGCGCCTTGAAATTCGGTGAGCCGCTCTTGAATTCATTGATCCATTGATTGGCGAACGTGCCATCCTGGATACGCGCCAGCACGCCAGCGAATTCCTCTTTCACCATGCTCTCGATCTGATCGCCGACGACATAGCCGCCGTACTCGGCTGTGTCGCTCACGCT
>CAYTME010000101.1:4131-12474 GCA_964438415.1 uncultured Pleurocapsa sp.
TTCATGCAGGCACTCGAAGTAGGCCACTTCTGGCTGATATCCGGCCTTGACCAGCGTCTCGAAAGCGGCGCGGATGAGCGCCGTCACCCCTCCGCAGAGGACAACCTGCTCGCCGAACAGATCGGTCTCCGTTTCTTCTTTGAATGTCGTTTCGATCACACCCGCGCGTGTGCAGCCAATGGCGCGCGCATAGGCGAGCGCCAGCGCATGAGCACTGCCGGTTGCGTCCTGGTGTACGGCCAGCAGACCCGGCGTGCCGCCGCCATCTTTGAAGACCTCGCGCACGCGGTGGCCGGGCGCTTTTGGAGCGACCATCGCTACGTCGATATTGTCCGGCGGCACGATCTGCTTGAAGTGAATATTGAAGCCGTGCGCGAACATCAGCATCGCCCCCGGTTTGAGGTTCGGCCCGATCGAGTCGGCGTAAACCTGTGCCTGGATCGTGTCGTGGATGAGCACCATCACGATATCGGCGGCGCGTGTGGCCTCGGCCACGCTCAGCACCGTAAAACCATCGGCCTCCGCCTTTGGCTTGCTGCGCGTGCTGCCCTCGTGCAGACCAATGATCACATGACAGCCGCTCTCTTTAGCGTTAAGGGCGTGGGCGTGCCCCTGGCTGCCGTAGCCAATGATGGCGATCGTCTTGCCGCTCAGCAAGCTCAGGTCTGCATCTTTGTCGTAATACATCGTTGCCATGCTGTGAGTCGTCCTCTACGAAATACCGCGAAAACCTGCCCTTTTCGCTAGACGTGATAACCATTAGCGGCGGGTACCCGTTCGTACTTGGTGTCGAGGATGCGCACGCCGCGCCCCATCGCCACAACACCGGTCCGCACCATCTCGACAATGCCAATCGCGTCAACCTCTTTGATGAATTCCTCGACCAGCGTTTCCGTCGCCGTGATCTCGACGATCGCCACTTCTGGCCCGATATCGACGATGCGCGCCGGATAACTTTCGCACAGCAGCGTCAGCGCGTTGCGCGAGTCAGCATCGTTCGATCGCACCTTGACCAACGCCAGATCTCGGCTGACGTGCAGGTCAGTCGAAACATTGGCGACATCGATCGTCGGCACCAGTTTGAGCAGATTGGCCATCAGGCGGTTCGCATCAGTGCGGGTGCTGTCGATCACGATCGTCATGCGCGATACCTGAGGGCGGTGCGTGCGTCCGACACTCAGGCTGTCGATATTGAAGTTGCGGCGGCGGAAGAGATTTGCCACCCGCATGAGAACGCCGGGTTGATTTTCGACCAACGCAACGATGATGTTCTTATTGCTCTGTCCGTCCTGCATCAGATTCGCTCCTACAACTCGCTCAGACTTCCCAGATCGGCAGCCGGCCTATTCTTCGTTGGGTTTGGGACGACGGATCATCGCATCGAGATCGGCACCGGCGGGCACCATCGGGTAGACCATGTCCTCTTTTTCAACCACGAATTCGAGCACGACCGGACCTTTGTGGCTGCGAGCAAAGGCGACCGCGTCCTCGATCTCGTCACGCTTGGTGATGCGCCGCGCGGGGATACCGAAGGCCTCGGCGAGCTTGACGAAATCGGGGCTGAACATGATCGTCTCGTTGTAGCGGCGCTCGTGGAAAAGCTCCTGCCACTGGCGCACCATGCCCAGGAAGCCATTATTGATGATGGCGATATTGATATCGACCTGCTCCTGTACTGCAGTGGCCAGCTCACACATCGTCATCTGAAAGCCGCCATCGCCGACTATCGCCCACACTTCCTCTTCAGGTCGACCCAGCTTGGCACCGATGGCAGCGGGCATGCCGAAGCCCATCGTCCCCAATCCCCCGCTCGTGATCATCGTCGCTGGGCGCTTGTGCGGGTAGTACTGGGCCTCCAGCATCTGGTGCTGGCCGACATCGGTCGTCGTCAGCGCCTCACCGCCCGTATACTTCCAGAGATCGTTGATCACTTGCGCACCGAGCAGGAGGTCACCGGTATCACGGCGCAGAATCTCCCGCTCGTCGGCGTCTTCCTGCCAATCGCGAATGCGCGCAATCCACTCAGGGTGAGTATTCGACCGCACGCCGGGCAAGATCTGCCCGAGCACGGCGCGCACATCACCCGCAATGCCAACGTCCACACGCACATTCTTGTTGATTTCCGACGGATCGATATCGATGTGGATCTTGCGCGCATTCGGGGCATATGTCTTCAGATTGCCCGTCACGCGGTCATCGAAGCGCATCCCCAACGCGATCAACAGGTCAGCTTCTTGGATAGCATAATTGCTGGCTGCCGCACCATGCATGCCCATCATGCCGATTACAAGTGGATGACCTTCGGGCATCGCCCCCTTACCTAACAGCGTCAGCGCGACTGGAATCTGGGCACGTTCACTCAGCTCGCGCACGATATCGGTTGCGCCGCCCATGATCACGCCGTGGCCGGCCAAAATGATCGGGCGCTGCGCATTATTGATCAGCTCAAGCGCCGATGTGACCTCTTCGTCGGTGGCCAGTTTGGGAGGACGGTAGCCAGGCAGCCGGATCGGTGTCTGCGGGTATTCCCACTCGATGCGCTGATTCTGCACATCCTTCGGGATATCGACCAGCACAGGGCCGGGGCGCCCGCTGCGCGCGATGTAAAACGCCTCGCGGATGGTATCAGCCAGATCGTGGATATCCATCACCAGATAGTTGTGCTTCGTGATCGGCAGGGTGATACCGGTCACGTCCGTTTCTTGAAAAGCGTCGGTACCGATGACGGGGCGCGGCACCTGACCGGTGATGCACACGATCGGCGACGAGTCCATCATCGCAGTGGCAATGCCGGTGACGAGGTTGGTTGCGCCCGGCCCACTGGTGGCCATCGCCACACCGACCTTGCCGGTCGCGCGCGCATACCCATCCGCCATGTGCGCCGCACCCTGCTCGTGACGTACGAGGATATGATGGATCTGCGGATACTTCGAAAGGGCGTCATATGTCGGCAGGATCGCCCCGCCAGGGTAGCCAAAGATGTACTTGACTCCTTCCTCGATCAAGCACTCGAGCAAAATCTCTGCCCCGCTTAGTTCACGTTTCATGCTGGTATCTCCATCTCGTCTCGTGCGTACGATGCGGTGTCATTAGGCGAATGTGCCGACGCGGTCAATCGCCCGCCACAACCTGGCCTATCAGGCAGGCGATCAGCGGGGCGAGGCGGCGACCGCTGGTGATGGCGAAAAACTCCTCCTGGACGGCTTTCGTGATCGGCCCACGCGACCCGCTGCCGACCTGAATGCGATCGACCGAGCGTATCGGCGTGATCTCGGCGGCGGTGCCGGTGAAAAAGATCTCGTCAGCGATGTAAAGCATATCGCGGCTGATCGCTTCGAAGCGCACCTCGTAGCCCAAATCGTGCAGCAGCGTGATCGCCGTGTCGCGTGTGATGCCAAGGAGGATCGACGATGCGATGCCAGGCGTGTAGACCACACCATCGTAAATGACGAAAATGTTTTCGCCCGCACCCTCGCTGACGCTCCCGTTGTAATCGAGCGCGATCCCTTCAGCGAAACCGTTGTCGTGCGCCTCCATGGTGATGAACTGACTGTTGACGTACTGACCGCCGATCTTGGCCATCGACGCGAAGGTGTCCGGCGCGATGCGCCGCCATGAACTGACCTGCACGTCGACCCCCTGCTCGATGGCCTCGGCACCCAAGTAGCGGCCCCACTCGAAAGCGAAGATCACGACATCGGTCGGGTTCTTGCGCCCCTCAACGCCGATCGGTCCCGCCCCGCGGAAGGCGAGTGGACGGATGTAACATGCGCCCAGACCGTTCCGATTGATCGTGTCGAGGATAGCCTGGTTGATCTCTGCCTCACTGTACGGCAGCGCGATGCGCGCGATTTTGGCCGAGTTGAACAGGCGATGGGTATGCGGCTGCAAGCGGAACACCGCCGGGCCGGACTCGGTCGCGTAGCAGCGCACACCTTCAAAAACGCTGCTTCCGTAATGCAGAGCATGCGTCGTCACATGAACTTTACAATCATCCCAGGCGACAAACTCTCCGTTATGCCAGATCCAATCCGAACGCATGATATCTCTCCTCATTCACAGTGTTCAACGCAAAAATGCGATCAAAAAACGCGCTTTCCGGGCTGAGGTCTTCATACATAACTCGGAAAGCGCGTTCGATGCAGATAGGTGCAGCCGCGCTTGGCCGCGTGACGCAGCGCGGCCTGCATCAGCTTCGATTGGCTCATACTGCTGGGCTTTGCCTGCGACCTCACGGCTGTCCTCTCACGCAGATCCCTGCTATTGTAACGAAAAAGCCCCACTTGGGGGCTTTTCTGTCTCACACTTGCTGAACTCGTCAGCCGCCGCCCAAGCCGTTACAGCCCACCCGTAATGAGGAGGATTACGACAACAACAAGGCTAAGAAGGGCGCGCAGGTCGAGATGACGAGTCATGAGCTTGAGATATCTTTCACAGATATGGCTAGAGCGTAACGAATGTGTCAAGGCTTGTCAAGAGGTTTGCGCAGCAATTTTTCGCCTATATAGACCGAACAGTGTGAAGCGTTCACGCATGTGCCCGCCGCACAGCCTCGGACAAGCCCACAGCAGCATCTAAGCGGACACAGGTACAGCCGCTGTGTACGATCGCGCCGATCCGCGAGCGGCTTAGTAGACAGCGGCTCATGATCGGCGGTATAATGACATACATTGTAGAGAGAGCGTCTTGAGCATGTCCTTGCACTTCGCAGCCTGTTGTTGTCATGTCCTTTCACCGGCCACCCCTGTGATGGTGTGATACGCGGCTGCCGCTTCCGAATACCGGCTGCGCACGAGCCACCCCACCGGGGCGGCTCGTTTTGTTTTTCATAGGAGGAGTCCTGATCATGCGCATCGCTAACAACGTGACCGAACTCATCGGCAATACCCCGCTCGTGCGCCTCAACTGCCTGACGGCAGGCCTGGGCGCGCAGGTGGTCGCCAAATTAGAGTATTTCAACCCAGCGCACAGCGTCAAAGATCGCATCGGCGTGGCGATGATCGAGGCGGCGGAGCGCGCTGGCATTATCAATCGCGACACGGTCATCGTCGAGCCGACCAGCGGCAATACCGGCATTGCGCTGGCGTTTGTCTGCGCGGCGCGTGGCTACAAACTGGTGCTGACCATGCCGGAGACGATGAGTAAGGAGCGGCGCAAGCTGCTGCGCGCCTACGGGGCGCAGCTCATCCTCACGCCGGGCGCGCAGGGCATGGCCGGCGCGATCGCTAAAGCTCAGGAGCTGGCCGCCAACGACCCGAACGTTTGGATCCCGCAGCAGTTTGAGAACCCTGCCAATCCCGAGATACACCGGCAGACAACAGCGGAGGAGATCTGGCGAGATACGGACGGCCAAGTCGATATTCTGGTCGCTGGCATCGGCACGGGCGGCACGATCACGGGTGTTGGCGAAGTGATCAAGGCGCGCAAGCCCGATTTCCGCGTTGTGGCTGTCGAACCCGACGCATCACCCGTGCTCAGCGGTGGCCAGAAAGGCCCGCACCCGATTCAGGGTATCGGCGCGGGCTTTGTGCCGGGGATACTCAACACCAATATCTATGACGAGATCATTCGCGTCACTGGCGAAGACGCCTTCAGGACAGCCCGGCGCGCCGCTGTCGAAGAAGGTCTGCTTCTCGGCATCTCGTCAGGCGCTGCTGTTTGGGCGGCGCTGCAGGTCGCGGCGCGTCCCGAAAACGACAGCAAACTGATCGTCGTCATTATTCCGTCATTTGGCGAGCGCTATCTTTCAACCGCACTGTACGCCGATCTGGACGAGTGAGCAAATCGTAAAGCGTGATGTGTGATGCGCATGGGCTTGAATTGAGTCCGCCTGGAACAGCAGCTTTGGGCGGTGTGTACGTTTCGACGCACATCATGGCAGCAAACCCAACGCAGCCGATGCCTGAATACACCAAGCGTCACACATCACATGTTAATGGAAAGGATCCATGCCCCAATGTCCACGCCACGATTCATCCGGCGGATGCGGGAAGATATCCAATCGGTGATCGAGCGCGATCCGGCCGCCGAGACCGTCTTACAAGTGCTGCTCACTTACCCTGGCCTGCATGCCGTCTGGCTGCATCGGATCGCCCATGCGCTCTGGCGCGCTGAACTCAGACTGCTCGCGCACATTGTCGCTCGTACCTCGCGGTTCCTGACCGGGATCGAGATCCACCCAGCAGCGCGGATCGGGCGGCGATTGTTTATCGATCACGGGATGGGGGTCGTCATCGGCGAGACTGCCGAGATCGGTGATGACGTGACGCTCTATCACGGTGTGACGCTGGGCGGCGTCAGTCTTGCGCGTGGCAAGCGCCACCCAACGCTAGAGGATGGCGTCGTCGTCGGAGCCGGTGCCAAAGTACTGGGCGCGATCACGATCGGGCGGGGTACGCGCATCGGAGCGAATGCCGTCGTCGTCAAAGACGTTGAGCCGGATATGGTCGTCGTCGGCATCCCCGGCAAACCTGCCGCCCGCACGGACGTCGGCGCACGTGCGCACCGCCCCGACTTCCAGCACGGCGTCCTGCCCGACGTTGTCTCGGAACAGCTCGATCGGGTCTTGACTCGACTTGAACGTATCGAGGCAGCGCTGAACGCCCAAGCTGATGATGAGGAGTCACTCGCCGCTGCTGTCAGCGGTCGCGAACCTGACTACGCGATCTAGTCGGAAGCTATCTCCTACGCCTAACCGCGGTGTTGGCCCACACTCACAAAGTTGGCTTCATGACCGGCGCAGATGGCGGCTGCATCGTCGCGGGTGAACGCTGTATCCCAGATGGTGCATTCGTCTCGCGAGCGCGGCAGACGAGGCCGAGTGACGCGGCCAACAGCCCGACAGCACCCGACCTGGCGATTGAAGTCCTCTCCCCATCAAACACGCCAGATGAAATACGCATCAAAATCGCGAACTACCTGCTGGTGGGCACGACCGTCTGGCTGGTAGATGCCGACCACGCGCGCATCGAAGTTTACACCTCCGGCGCACCCGTCCGTGTGCTCAGGATCGGCGATACGCGCGACGGAGGCAGCCTGCTGCCTGGGTTCTCCATCCCACTGGCCGATGTTTTCAGCATCCAAGACTAAGATCCGATCGCGCGTTCGCCGAAACCCTGCGTAAACTGCTGCGTATAGAGTATCAACGCATACATTCATCCGCGAGCTTGGAGGCCGCCTGTATGATATCGCGCCGCGATCGACTGATCGGCACCTTGATCGTCTGGCTCGCCATGTTCATGATGCTCGCTTTTCTGGTGCAGCAGTTCACTGCGCCAGAGGTCAATACCTGGAACAACTGGTACGGCTTTGGAGCCATCACAGCCGCTGAACCTGAAAAAGCCACTCGTGCTTTTGAAGCGCTCAACACCTTTGGCAACATCACATATCAAAGCGCACACGCACTCGTCACTGAGGAGATGCGCGCATACGCACCCCTGCTGCTCGTCTTGGTACTGGCACTCATCGGCGCGGTGATGACGAGCACCTACATCATCTGGCGCTCGGTCATCATCCCCCATTCGGTCGAAATCGAGATCGAAAAGCACAGGATGACACCTCAATCCGCCTACGAACCTGGCCGAGCCTTGAACAACGACCTTGAAGCAAAACCATCGCTTGAAACCGAAATAGAAACCAAGACATACGCAAGTAACCTGAAGAACCTGCGATGAATGTTCGCGACCGCCAAATGGCGACTGCTGTGATCTGGTTGATCCTGTTTGCTGCACTGGCCGTGATCGTGCCGCGCTTGCTGGCGGTACAGATTGATTACGCTCCGCTGTGGGAAGGCCCACCACCGATGTTTGGCGGAGGCGTCGTTGATGCGAACCTGATTGAAACCGCCGTCATGACCGCTCAAGAACGGCTGCCCAGCGTTCTGGCTGAAGCGCAGACATCGATCAGGGCAGCCATGGCCGTTCGAGTTCCGCTGGCGGCTGCGATCAGCCTCGTCTTGATCGCAGCGACAGCGCTGGCCACATGGTTCGTCTGGCGTCAGGCCGGGCTGGAAGCGCGCCTTGCCGCCGATCTGATCGCATTCGAGAAAGCCAAACGCCGCAGTCGGGTCGAAACCTTCGTCGATGATCTGGATGCCGAAGAGCTGGACATCCTACGCCAGCGCATCGAAGATGACCGGGGAACTGGCAGCGCTGCACACTCAACCACTACTTGAGGGTTTGTGGAGCGACACCGGATCGTCAGATCCAGCGTTGGCGAGTAGACTGCGCAGCCAAGCGGCCGCCTCATCCACGATCACATTGAGGCCGCGCGCGCGGCCACGCGCGGCTGCTGCCGCCGCGCATTCTGCGCCCAGCGCGTGTTCAAGGCGCGCGAGCGCGATGC
>CAYTME010000101.1:12491-13656 GCA_964438415.1 uncultured Pleurocapsa sp.
GCGTCCGTTTCCTCATCTTCCATGTCCGCGGTGTCAATCACCCCCATCCATTCGGCAGCGGCCTCGTACTCCTGCCGTTCCAAGCGCATGAGTACGGCTTTGAAGAGCCGCCATTGAAGCTGGAGACCATTTGGTACTGAATTTTGCACTGCAAAGGCATTGAGAAGTGCCTGCACACCCACAGACACGCGCCCGGCTTTGAATTCAAGCCAACCGATCTCGGTCAGAGCGCTCGTGTGAGCCTCAACGTCATCCAACTGCTGCGCCAGGTTCAGTGCCGTTTGAGCAAACTGAAGCGCACGTGACCTGTCACCCTGGTGCTTGTAAATGAACGAACGTGTAAGCTGCACATCGGCCTCGAGCTTGCGTTCGCCAATCTCGACAGCGGTGGCGAAGGCCTCATCGAGGCAGCGCTCAGCACCCACATGGTCACCCATCAGGAGCTTCAAGTAGCCGAGACGATACTGGCAGTAGCCTGCAATCCGCTGCAGCCCTTGATCTTCGGCAAGTGCCAAGCAACTCTCTAATGTCGGCACCGCCACCTGATAACGGCGCTGGCGCAGCGCGACCATGCCCAATCCGAACATGTTGCTCGCCACACCCAGGAAGCTGCGGGTCTGACTCGACAGTGTGCGGCTGCGCAGGAAGTACGCCTCTGCCTCGGCAAATTCACCCCGATCAAGATACAGATACGCAATCGATGTCAAAGTCATCGCGACCGACGGCGTATCTTGAAGCACCTCATAGAGCTTGAGCGACATCTGAAGGGCTTCATGCGCCCGCTGCACATGACCACGGCGAGCCAAGACTGACCCCAGGCCGCGCAGTGCCGCCGCTTGTTCGGCACGCTGCGCTCGCGCATCAGCAGCGGCCACTGCTCGTTCATAGGCACCGCTGGCGCGTTGAAAGTCACCCAATGCCTGTTCAGCATCCCCCAAGAGTCGGAGGAGACGTGGCTCTATATCAGACCCATCTGCCCGAGAGGCAAGACGCCCCAGCGCCCGCTCTATGTAGCGGCGCGCGGTTGCAGCGCCACCCTGAGGGATGAGGAAATCCGCGATCAGCGCCGCATATCGCCCCTCTTTCTCGATATCGCCTACAGCATGCCAGTGGGTAGTCATGTGAGATTATCTCGCACCTGCAGACGAGAAGAGCGGCGTGAGCA
>CAYTME010000102.1:0-6042 GCA_964438415.1 uncultured Pleurocapsa sp.
AGGATGGCGACCCGGCAGCGGGCATCATAGGGCTTGAGCGCGACTCGCCCGGTGAGCGCACGCACCTCCTCGATGCGCAGCAGCCCGCTGCTGCTGTCCGTCTGCGTATAGAGCAGATCGGCGTGGCTGCCGGCGTGGATCTGGCGGCAGATGCGGCACTCGCCGCACGGTCGCACGTGGATGTCGTCGTGCAGACAGTTGAGCGCCATCGCGAACGCGCGCGCCAGCGTCTTTCTGCCCGCGGCTTCCGGCCCGACGATCAGGTATGCATGGCGCACACGCCCGGTCACGATGCTGCGCCGCAGTTGATCGACGACCCACTCGTATCCGTAGATTCCCCATGCTGGCATCAGGAGTCCCCGCTATAAGATTGACGCCACGACCGAGGCATCGACGTTGCCGCCGCTGATGACGATGACCGTCGGCGTGCCGCTGTCCGCG
Source organism: uncultured Pleurocapsa sp. (assembly GCA_964438415.1). Taxonomy (GTDB): domain Bacteria; phylum Chloroflexota; class Anaerolineae; order Aggregatilineales; family Phototrophicaceae; genus Flexifilum. The sequence continues at coordinate 442 of CAYTME010000102.1, forward strand.
ACCGCGCCGGTCAGCATGGCCGCCACGCCGACGGCACCGCCGCCCTCCACCAGCCAGCCTGCCTCGGCGATCAGCCAGCGCATCGCGCGCGCGACCGCTGCCTCATCGACCAACACGATGCGATCGACGTAGCGCCGGACGAGGTCGATCGTGATCGAACCCGCCTCGACTTCACCGGGCAGCGCATCGGCCAAGCTGTCCTCGTGCTCTGGAAGCTGCGTTCCGTAGAACAGATTGTACATGGCCGGGGAGCGTTCGAGGTTGACGCCGATCACTTCGATTTCCGGTCGCACGCTCTTGAGCGCTGCCGCCACACCGCCGATCAAGCCGCCGCCGCTCACGGGGACGATGACGCGCGCAGCCTCCGGCAGCGCATCGAGTATCTCCAGCCCAATCGTCCCCTGCCCGGCGGCGACGCGCCTGTCGTTGTAGGGCGAGATGTAGGTCATGCCGCTCGTCCGCTCCAGGCGGCGCGCTTCGCGTTCTGCATCGGTGTAGCCCTCGCCGAACAAGATCGGCTGGCCGCCCCAGCGTTCGACGCCCGCGATCTTGCGCCGCGCCGTGTGCTTGGACATGACGATCTGCGCCGGCACGCCGAGGAGATGCGCGGCACAGGCGATGCCCTGGGCGTGATTGCCCGACGAAGCGGCCAGGATGCCGCGGGCGCGCGCCGCGTCATCGAGCGCCAGCATGGCGTTCAGCGCGCCCCTGATCTTGAAGGAGTGCGTCTTGTTGGCATTTTCGAGTTTGAGCCAGACCTGCGCGCCCAAACCCGCCACCTGTTCGAGCGGCGTCGGCATCAGGTAATCCGCCAGCCGCGCGCGCGCCTGGTGGATATCGTCGAGGGTGACGGGGAGTGCATCCATCTGCGAGTTCGCTCAGAAGGCCATCGTCAGCGTCGGGTCTTGCGGGACATCGAGATAGCGGATTTCGAAGTGCAGATGCGGTCCGCTCGAATTACCGCTGTTGCCGCTTGCGCCGATGGTCTGCCCTGGCGAGACCGACTGCCCACAGCGGACGTAGATATCGCTCAGGTGCCCGTAGACGGTCGTGAACGGCCCGTGGGCCAGCACGATCAGATAGCCGTAGCCGAAGCTGTTCCATCCCTGAAAGATGACCGTCCCGCCCAGCGCGGCGTAGACCGGCGTGCCCACCGGCGCGGCCAAATCGACGCCGGAATGGCCGGCGTAGAAACCCTGTACCCACGAGTAGCCGCTGATCGGGCGCGTCCAACCGCCGAAACCGCCTGGATTGGCCGTCGGTCCACAGCTTCCCGCTTCGCCCGGCGCGAAGGTGATCGTGCCGCCGGTGCCGCTGGAGTCGCCGCCTCGGCGCTCGACCGGGGGATTCCAACTGATCTGCTCGCCGATGCCGCCGGGGATGAAGATCTCCATGCCGCTCACGAGCACCGTCTCGGGAACCGCACCGTACAGACCGTTGCTCTCCCAGTCGATGATGGCGTAGGGATCGACTCCGTAACCCCTGGCGAGATCGGCGATCGTGCGGTCGTTAGCGATCATCTCGATAGCACCGTCGATCGGCGGGATATTGAGGATCATGCCGGGGCGCAGGTTGCCGATGATGCTGCGGGGATTCGACCAAGCCAGACTTTCCGGCTTGATGCCGAATCGCTCGGCGACGCGGAACATCGTATCGCCGCTGACGACTTCATAATCGATGATCTCGCTGCGCGGACGGTCGGGCACGAACGTGAACGGGCTGAGCGGCTCGCGCACGATGGCAAAGCCGGTATCGACCTGGATTTCGCGCAGCGGCTGGCTGAGCAGCAGCGCGCCGGCCTCGAAGCTCATCGTCGGCATGGGGGGCGCTGCAGCGCGTGTCGGGTCGGGTGCGCTGGTCGGCACCGGCGTCGCGATCGCGGTGCGCACCTCGCCGACTGCCGTCGGCTCCTCAATGACGATCGTCGCCGGGGTAGGCGGCATCATCAGCACGAAGAGGGTGCCAGCCGTGAAAAGTGCAGCGCCGATCAGGCTGAACAAACCGGCCAGCCTGCGCCAGGGGGGCATCGAGTGTTCCTCGACCGGGCGCATCGGGTTGGTATCGGCGAGGTGCTCTTCGCCATCGGTGCGAATGGGATCGATTCCTTCAGGCATCGGGTGCAATCTCGGGCTATTTGTCTTGATCTGAAACTGGAGGACGAGCGTAGAGCCACCAGAAGACGTCGCGCGGATAGACGGGCGCGAGCTGTGCCGCCCAGACGAAGTCGGCGCTGCGGGTGTGGCGGCGCAGACGGCCGTCGGTGTCGCGCAGTTTGCGCGTCAGGTCGTCGTCGAGCAGGCCGTCGGCGTCGAGCGTGACGACCAGCTCTTGCACGATCGTGCGGCGCAGCGCCTCCGGCAGGTAGTTGGCGGCACACGTCTTGGGGCTGTGCGCGCATTCCTCGAAGAAGGTGCGCATGGCGTCGAGGCGCGAATTGGCCTCGCGCAGGCGTTTTTCGTCGTAGTGCATTCGCCACTCGCGCTTGACGGCCTCATGCTGCGCATCGGCTTTGGCAAGCTGCGCCTGCTGATCTGGGGTGAGCGCATCCTGCAGCGCGCGCAGCCGCCGCAGCAGCAGCAGCAGCGCGCCGACCGTCAGCGGTGGTTTGGAGCCGCTGCCGAACAGGCCGCCGCCCATGCTGCCGTAGAGCGCATCGCCGCGCAGATAATCGGCCAGGTGCTCCGCCATTTCCACGGCTTCTTTGAGGTCGCTTTTCAGGTTCAGTACCGTTTCGGCCATCACCGTCTCCTCCGCTCGAGGCGCCATTATACCACTGTCTGCGCGCAGGATCGGGAGTGCGAGTGATGAGTCCGGCGGCCAACGATTTCGCCTGGCACAAACCAGCTCAGGCGAACTGCGCTGGATCAGGTTGCGTCGGTTTCGTCTTCGTCCGCTCCCGCGCCGCCGGTTTTGAGCAGATCGCGGTCGAGCAGGAACAGACCGGGCGCGAAATCGCCGATGCGTTTGAGCTGCTGCAAGATCTCATCGACGACCGCTTCTTCCTCTACCTGTTCATCGACGAACCACTGCAGGAAGCTGTCGGTCGCGTGATCGCGCTCCTGACGCGCCAGATCGACCAGGCGGTTGATCGACGCGGTGACGGCTTCTTCGTGGTGAAGCGCATCTTCGAGCGCCGCCACCGCTGACGGCCACTGCGTCGCCGGCCCCGCGATCGCTTGCAAAGTCACCTGCCCGCGCCGCTGAAGGATGAAGTCGTAGATCTTCATGGCGTGCGTCATCTCTTCCTCGGCGTGATGGCGCATCCAGGCCGCCAGCCCGTCGAGGTTTTCCGACTTGAACCAAGCCGACATCGAAAGATAGGTGTAGTAGGCGGACAGCTCCATGTTGATCTGCGTGTTGAGGGCATGAAGCATATTCGGGGTGAGCATGAGTCGGGTCTCCTCACATGACGATACGTGAGGCATAGTAGCGCAGTTGTGCGCGGCGATCAATCGGCACGCGGGCCGCGCGGGGGCATTCGGGTCTGGGGACAGCGGACGCCCCAGGGGGCCTCCCCCCGTAGGCACGATGCCTGCCTCGTCCTCCGGCGGGCGGTTTGGTCTGCCTGCACCGGCGAGTGAACTCGCCGGCTGCGAGGCCGCTCGTCCACTGAGGGGACGAGGAAAACCCTCCGCCAAGGCCGGAGCGCCTTCAGCGCGCTTGAGCAGATCAGCCGAGCCGCTTGAGCGCTCGGCGAGGCAGACGCGCCCCGGGATCCGAATGCACCCGGCCGCGCTCACAGCGCGTAGATGCGTTTGGCGACGCGAAGCTGACGTGGGAAGAGCGGCAGGAAGTCCGCAAAGCCCTGGTACTTGCCCTCGGCGCTGTCACTCAGAAAGCGGCGCAGCACGCTGACGACGCCGGGCAGCATCGCCATGCCGTGCACCTTGCTCTCGATCAGGGTGAAGGCTTTGGCCTCGGCGGGGCTGACGCGATCTTCGAGGAAGATCGCCACCGCACCGACGGTGAACAAGGTCAAGAATTGGTCTTTCCAAGCCGGATGCTGCTCGCGCACCGCGTCAGAGACGGGCAGCTCGATCTGAGCGGCTGCCTCAAGCTTATCTTCGTGATGGGCCAGATAGTCGCGCATCAACAGCCGGGTGTACTGGCCGATGGCTGCACGGTAGATATGCACCGGGTCTTCGTCGAACGGCCACGGGGGGCTGTCGCCCCAGGCGGCGCGCGGCGGCGCGATACATGTCACTTCGTCGCCGACTTTGACGCCGATTTCGTATTCGGTCGGGTAAAGGATGTTGGGAGCGAAGACGAACTGCGCCTGCACCGGGCCGACGAACGGCTTGAGGAACGAATGTACCTCGACCTGCGCAAACATGCGGCGCGCCTCGGCCGCGCTCTTGTCCCAAGTCGCCGCTTCGTGCGCCCACCAGCCGCCGAGATCGGCCTGCTGGTAAAAATCGCCCAACTGGCGATCCCAATCCGGCGGCGACCAGCGCGGTGGATGTTCGATCAGCATCTCCGGCTGTTTGAGCCGCAGGGCATAGCCGAAGATCGCCTCGATCGGCGCGCCATGTTCGATCAGCCCTTGCAGCGCGCTGACCGCTGGGTGTGTGCGCAGCGCAGCCAGTCGCTTGCGGGTGGCGCGGGCGTGGGCGTGGGCGCTGTGGGGACGATGCGCGTGTACCTCGTCGATGGACGGGGTGAGCGCCAGCACGCTCGACATGAGGCGAACGCGATCGTCGATGCGAACGGAGACGTGAGTCGCTGTGGTCATCGTTGGAATGACGGATGATCCAGATGAGACGGGCGTGAATAATGACGTGCTCATGATACTCCAATTGTAGACATCATGCGAGCGCGAGTGCGTTGAGGGTGGGGCTTTTACGGACTGCGCGTTTGTGGTTCAATGGACTGCTGGCAGGTGTAAGGACGAAACCTATCATGAGCGATCCTCGTCAGGGCGGCGTCGCCATTCTCGATTTCGGCTCGCAGTACACCCAGCTCATCGCGCGGCGGGTGCGCGAGCAGGGGGTGTATGCCGAAGTTTTCGCTTGGGATGCCGAACGCGAGACGGTGGAACGGCATGCGCCGCGCGGCTTTATCTTCTCCGGCGGTCCCAGCAGCGTCTATGAGCAGGACGCGCCGCAGATTCCCGCGTGGTTCTGGGAGCGGGGTGCGCCTGCGCTCGGCATCTGCTACGGGATGCAGGCGCTGACGCATGCGCTGGGCGGCAGAGTCGCCCCGGCGCAGGCGCGCGAATACGGACAGGCGTTCATCGAGCCGGTCGCCTCCAGCCCGCTGTTCGACGGCTTGGAGAAGCCGATCAGCGTCTGGATGTCACATGGCGATCGCATCGAGCAGCCGCCGCCCGGCTTCGCCACGCTGGCGGCGTCAAGCAATTCGCCCTACGCGGCGATGGGCGACCTGACGCGGCAGTATTACGGCGTCCAGTTTCATCCAGAGGTGGCCCATACGCCGCTCGGCGCTCAAATCCTGCACAACTTCCTGTTCAGAGTCTGCGGCTGTGCGGCGAACTGGTCGCCCGTCGCCTTCATCGAGGACGCGGTCGAGACGATCCGCGCGCGCGTCGGCGCTGAGCGGGTGCTGCTGGCGCTCAGCGGCGGCGTCGACTCGGCGGTGGCG
>CAYTME010000102.1:6052-10452 GCA_964438415.1 uncultured Pleurocapsa sp.
TACACTCTTTCCCTACACGACCTGCTCCGGTTCGTCTTCGTCAACACCGGGCTGCTGCGCAAAGACGAACCGGAGCAGGTCGTCCGTGTGTTCAAAGAGGAACGGGGCATGAACCTGCACGCCGTCGATGCGACCGAGCGCTTCCTCTCGGCGCTCGAAGGCGTGACCGAGCCGGAGCGCAAGCGCAAGATCATCGGCGGGTTGTTCATCGATGTCTTCAGCGATGAGGCGCGCCGGATGGAGGCCGATGGGGTGCGCTTCCTGGCGCAGGGGACGATCTACCCCGACGTGATCGAAAGCGCGCACAGCAGCAAAGCGTCGCGGGTGATCAAGAGCCATCACAACGTCGGCGGCCTGCCGGAGGATCTGCATTTCGAGCTGGTGGAGCCGCTGCGCGATCTGTTCAAAGACGAGGTGCGCAAAGTCGGCGAGGCGCTCGGCCTGCCGGAGAGCATCGTCTGGCGGCAGCCGTTCCCTGGGCCGGGGCTGGCCGTGCGCTGTCTGGGAGAGATCACGTGGGAGCGGCTGGAGACACTGCGCGAAGCCGACGCCATCTTCACCGGCGCGCTGGCGCGGGCGGGACTGCTGCGCGGCGAGACGGCGCAGTGCTTCGCCGTGCTGCTGCCGGTCAAGAGCGTCGGCGTGATGGGCGACAACCGCACCTATGAGGAGGTGATCGCCCTGCGCGCCGTGCAGACGGATGATTTCATGACAGCGGATTGGGCGCGGCTGCCCTACGACCTGCTGGCCGAGGTCAGCAGCCGCATCGTCAACCAGGTGCGCGGCGTCAACCGCGTCGTCTACGACATCAGCAGCAAACCGCCCGCAACCATCGAGTGGGAATGATGTGAAGATGCAGCGAAGGCCTGGGCGTGCTCCAGGCCTTCGTTCGAGCTGCTCATGCAGACGCCATCAGAGGGTGTCGTCGTTCTTGGCCTTCTCCATGACATCCAGGCTGTCTTCTTCGGGCATCACGATCGCCAGCACGATGTAGATGATCAGGCCGGGGCCGCCCATCAAACTGCCGACGACGAAGATCAGCCGCACGATGGTGGGGTCGATGTTGAAATACTCGGCCAGACCGGCGCATACACCGGAGATTTGACGGTTGCGCTTCGAGCGCGTCAGCCGCTTGTTCATGAGATGTTGTCCTCCAGGTTCCTCTGCGAAGCTACACTCCTTTTTACGCAGCTTGTGCGCAAAAGTTGCGGCTGGAGGTATCAGACGATAGGCAAGGGTGGAGGCGGCTCACCTTTGCCGGCAGCGTGAGTAACCGATGGCGGCGGAACGGTTCGGATGTCGACTGGTGAAAGGGGGCAAGACGCGGGGGGCGCTGTACGAGCGCCCCCGTGTGCGATCATGCTTGGTCGGAATTGGAGCTGGAGTCGCTGCTGTCTGGACGGCTGCCGCTGCGCAGACGGCGCGAGATGACGATCACACCGAGGAGGCCGACGACCGCCAGCGCGAGCAGGCCGAGACCGTCGCGACCGCCGCCGCCTGCGATGTCATCGAACAGACCGGTCTCCGGCAGCGCCGTCGCGCGCGGGATGGGCGTGAAGCCCGCCTCGGCGGTCGGCGGTTGTTCGGTCGGAGGGAGCGCCGCCGCTGTCGCTGTCTGGAAGCCGGCCGCGATCGCGGTGGCGGTCTGGTTGATGCTGCTCAAATCCGGCCCGATGACGCCTTCCCTCGTCGGCGAAGGCTCGACCGTCTGCACGACCACGACCTCCACCGGCGTCGCGGTTGGCTGGGCGAGTGCGGTCGCCGTCTGCTCGGCGGCGAGCGCCTGTGCTGTCTGCGCCTGCTGCGTGCCGAGGAAGAACTGGGTGGCGGCTGCCGAGGTCGGGTCGATAGTCGGCTCCGGCGTATTGGTCGCCGTCGGCGTCGGCGTGTTGGTGATCGCCAAGCGTGTTTGCGTCGCGGCCAGGTTCAGCGCGTCCTGCGTCGCGGTCTGGTTGGCGAAGATGACCGACTGGGTGGCCGTTTGGTTGGCGAACTCCGCGATGGCGACGTTGGTCTGCACGACGGCGGAGGCGGTGAGCTGTGCCGGAGAGGGGGGCTGCTCGCGCAGGGCGAGGAAGAGCACGACGGCCAGACCGACCAAGAACAGGATGATCATGAGCGCGGCCAGGATGATGAAGGTGCGGTTGCCGCCGCGCTGCTGCCCATCCGGCTCGATGACGGGCATATCGCTGTCGAAATCGTCGCCTATCGCGCCGGGCAGCTCGTCATCGCCATCAAACGCATCATCATCTCGGAACAGATCATCGTCATCGAAATCGAAGTCGTTGCGATTCCGGTCGCTCATGTGGTTCTCCCCCTTTTCGGCGGCGCATCGACGATTATAGCGTGAAATAGCATCTAGCCGAAAACCTCAAGGTTTTCCAGTGGAACCGCCAGTTTGTCACCGGAGATCAGCTCGACCTCGGCGCAGTGTACTCGCAGACCATTGTCCAACAGAACCGGCGTTTTTGGCAAGCGGATGACCCGGCCAACGCTCCCCGCCGAGTCGCCGCGCGTCAGACGTACCTGCATGTTCGGCTGCAAGATCAGGTCATCGCGCGGGGGGGGCGGCACCTCGCTGCGCTGCACGTTGATGATCAGCTCCGGCCGGCGCGCCTCCATCTGGCCTGCTTGCGTGCCGTCGAGCGTGGCCTGCAGGCCCTGGTTGGCGCTGAGGAAGGTGTAGAGGGTGCTGTTCATCCGCTGTGCGCCGAAGCCTTCCGTCAGCAGCAGCGCTGCGGGACAGGCGAGCGCATGGTCGAGCAGACTTGGCGCGATGCTCGGCGCGATGACGCCGACGATCCCCAGCTCCGCGATCTGCTCCAGCAGCCGCGATGTCAGCGTGCGGCGCACGACGAACAAGGCGCTGCGCTGCGCCGCGTCGAGCGCGTCGGCGCTGAGCGCCTGCAGTCCCTGCTCCGGTTCAGTTTGCAGCGTGCCGATGGCCGTCCGGTCATTGCCCCAGACCCCCTGGACGACCGCGCCGACGCCTTCGATCTGAGCGCCGCGATTGCGCCGGATGGCGATCACGCGCCCGCTCAGATTGGCATTGACCACCAGCGGTTCGGCATCCTCCTGCAGGATGACGCGCCCGGCGCTGATGTGGACGACCTTGCCGCTGAAGGGCGCGCGCACCCCGCTGCCGCGCCGCTCTTTGCCGGCGATGAGCTGTCCCATCTGCACGTAATCGCCGACTTCGACGTGGAGCTGCTGCTCGAATTGGATCCGCTTGCGCAGGCGCAGCAGCTCCATGACATCGATGATGGTGAAGCGCGGGGTCGCTGTGCCGCGCGCGACCTCGGTGTTGAAGGTCACCTGTGCGCCGCGTTTGACCTCGACTGAACCGGACATATCCGCAGGCAGCAGCCGGTCGCGGCGAAAGATGGTGAGCTGAAGCAGGTGGCGCTGTTCAGGAAAATAGGTCTCGTAGCTCATCGAATTCGCCCTTTGGCTCTGACTGCTTCTGCGCTGGGGCTGCCTCAGCTTTCGGATCGGCTTTGCGGAAGCCCTGGCGCGCCTTGCGCGCGGCCGCCTGCTTGGATCGCGCTTCTTGTTCGGTCGTGGCGGCGCGGCGCCGGCGAGCGGGCTGTTCGGCTGGTTGGCTCTCCTCGCCGTCGGCATCCGCGGACGCTTTGCGGGCGGGCGCAGGGGTGAGCCAGGCGGGCGGCACCTCGCGGATCGGGTCGCCTGTCGCTTCAGCATACCAAGCCGCGAGCTGCGCGGCGCGTTCAGCCGGCTCCGCCCCCAGCGGCAGCGGACGCCCACGCGCATCGAAGATGATGCCGGCCGTGCCACCGATGACCTCGCGGCGCAGCTTGCGTTTGCCCTGGATCGTGACGCCCGCGCCGAGCGCGCGCACGTCGATCAAGGCGCGCACGCCCAAGGGCAGCGGATACATCCACAGACTGCCGCCCATCACGTCGTGTTTGACCATCTGGCCATCCGGCAGCGTGATGCGCACGCGCAGCGCGGGACGCCCGCCGCTCGGCTGGCCGCTGACGCTGATGCAGTCGCCCAGGGCGATGATGCCGCCCTCGTCGAGGAGCTGGACGAACGCCTCCTGATTGACCCGCGCCAGCGCGCCCAGCGCCGGGATCAGCGCGTTGCCATCGACCAGCAGCTTGCAGTGACCGGTCGGCTGCAAGCTGTCGAGCAGCAGCAGCGCCGACATGCCCGGACGCCCGGTATTGGCGACGACCGCGCCCGCGCCGATGATGGTGTGAAAGGCCGGAAGCAGCTTGCTCGACCTGCTATCCGGGCTGGTATCCCACAAGGGGCGGGCGGTCTCTAAGAGCGCGCCGACTCCGGCGCGCACGAGCGCATGCTCCATATACAGCTCGCGCAGGTTTTCCGGCAGCGTGCTCGGTCGCAGCGTCTTGTTGAGCGCATAGGCGATCAGT
>CAYTME010000102.1:10472-12578 GCA_964438415.1 uncultured Pleurocapsa sp.
TCGTCGTCCTCTGCGACGAACGGCAGCCAGCGCCGCACCGCTTCGGTGCCGGTCGCGTCGAGCAGTGCGCGCGCGCTGTGACCGAGGCCGATATCGCTGCGGATGGTGGTGGTGCTGCGCTCGCCGATCGAGGCGGAGAGCGTGCTGACGGCGCTGCCGACATCGAGCGCCATGGCGGCCTGATCGACCCGCGCCAGGTAGCGCGCGATCAGGCTGTAGCTTTGCGCCGTCGCCATGATGCCCAGTGCGCTGCCTTCGGTGACTTTCTCGAAGCCCGCGCCGCGCTCCTCGGCGACATCATCGTAGGCGTTGGCGATCTGCGTCGATGCGGAAAGCGTCTGTTCGCGCTGCGGCTGCGGGCGCACATTGTCGGCCATGAGCAGGACTGCGTGTGGGCTGAACAGCGCCTCGATCTCCGGCTGAAGATCGCTGTTGCCGGCGAAGAGGACGACGCGGCGCTTCTTGTCGCCGGTCAACTGGAGCGCCAGCGATGCCCGCCGCGCCAATTCGAGCAGTGTATCGCGCGCGCCGCCTTCGGTGCCGCCGACCATCAGGAGCAGGTCGGGGCGGCTCGACGCGATCGCGTTGATCTGGTCTTCTTCGCTGCGCTCGTCTTCGAGCGTGATCGTGTCCGCGATCTGGACGTAGGTTCCGGCAACCGCGCGTAGTGCCGCCGCCAAGCTCATCGTGCGCGTCAAACCGACGACGATCGTGCGCATCGGGCGGCCGATGCTGGTGGTGACCAGATACGTCTCCACGCCCGTCAGGTCGGCCATTTCTGGCGTGATGATCGATCCATCGTCACGCGCCAACAGCCGCCCGGTCGCGCGCGTGAGCTGTTGAGCCGCGCGCATGACGCCGACGCTGACATCCCCGTGCGGAAAACCTGAGGTCGTGCGCGTCTCGCCGAAGGCGACAGGCCGGTAGACGCCTTCGACCAGATCGATCAGCACGGCGCGCGTGTGAACGCTGCCGATATCGACGGCGAGGATAGCACCGCTGCGCTGTGTCGCCATGCGTCTAGCCTCCGGTAATGCGCGCGATGATGGCTGCCGCGCGTTCGCTGAAGATGGTCAGGCTGGTCAAGATCGCGCCGCCGTACAGCGCGCCCAGCGTGATGACGATGAAACCTTTGCCGACGGTGCTCAGGAGCTGCACCAGCGGCCCACGCCGCCCGGTCGTCTCGGTCTGGCCGGGGATGCGCCGCCCGACGTACATGAAGTAAGTCAGCGTCGTGATGACGCCGATCAGGATGACGACGCCGTCCGCCGGGCTGCTGACGCTTTCATCGGCGGTCGCGGTCAGCAGGGGGACGAGCGTGCCGCCCACCGCGCCGACGACTGCGACCGCCGTCCCAATGCCGAGGATGAAGGCCAGCGCCAGATTGCCCAGCTTGGCGAAGCGCGGCGACAGCTTGAGCAGCAGGAGAGCGCCCAAGACCAGCGGTGAAACGCCGAACAGCCGCTGGACGACGTCCGCGTTCGGTGCCAGCAGCGTGCTTTGCAGCCAGGGCACGATGGCGTTTTGGATGGCGATCAGGGTGGACAGCCCGACGGCAACCCCGACGAAGATGTAGACGGCCAGGCGGTAGAGGAAATTGTCACCCAGGATGTAGCTGAAGACCATCAGCGTCAGAATGACCCCTGCCCACAGACCGATCTGGTCAAGGCTCACGAGCGCGCCCTCCTGCCGAAGATGCCGCGAAGAATGCCCATCACGCTGCCGATGATGATGATCGCCGTCGCGACCAAGATGCCCATGTTCATCGCGTACCAGCGCAGCGCCTGCGCCGACTCGGCGGAGTCCTCTGCGCTGCTCTGGGTGAGCGGGCGCAGGAAAGCCGGCGAGCTGCGGCTCGACGCGCCGCTGGCGGGGGTTGGCGTGGCCTCGACGACCACGATCAGGCCGGACGAGACCCAGCCCTCAGTGCCGTCGTCCAAGCGCACATTGACCCAGTTGCGGTCATCATTGTAGCCGATCACGGCCACGATCGTATTGCGAGCGATCCCGCGCACGACGTTGAAATTCGTGCCCGGCCCGGAACGCAGATTGGCACCGCCGCTGGCGACGATGCGTCCGCGCGGCTCGCTGGCGCTTTCGCTTTCA
>CAYTME010000102.1:12621-12888 GCA_964438415.1 uncultured Pleurocapsa sp.
GCGCCGGCTTCGGCTGCCGCCGGTTCTTCCGTGCCAGCGGCGGGTGCCTCGATCGTGGGCAGGATCGGGCGCGCCCCGCGTTCGACCGCTTCGACCCGATCGAGCAGCCCGGCGTACGTGTAGGCGTCCTCGAAACCGACCAGCAGCCCGGCGACGGGGCCGCCGCTGGCGCTGTACGGTTGAGCCAGCGGCGCGGCCGCGTAGTTGACGGCGGCGACCAGCGGGCGGCCCGCCAGCGGCGCGATCTGCTCGGCGTAAGCGCGCACA
>CAYTME010000102.1:12903-13633 GCA_964438415.1 uncultured Pleurocapsa sp.
ATCCTCCGCTCGATCTGTGATCAAGGTGACGAGCGCCAGATTGGAGAGCGACTCGAGGTTGAGGCCGGTCGTCTGGCCGTTGATATCGACTTGCAGCAGCGCCGCGGTCGATTCGCTGAAGGCGCGCAGGCCGATGGCGCTGCCGGGCAGGAAGCGGCTGGCGAAATACTCGATGTTGGCGGCCAGCGGCGTGTCGAGGTTGATCCGCCGCAAAAAGCCAGGATCGGCATTGATGCGCTCGATGATCAGATCGGCACGCACGACACCGTAGGGACTGCCGCTGATGAAGATCGGGCGCGCGCCGCGCAGCAGCATGTGGCGCACGAGCGCCTCGGCCATGCCGTCGAGTTCGCCCGCAGCTGCCGGGCTGTATTCGAGGCCGACGAGCACGAGGTCGAATTCCTCCAAGCGGTCGATGCGCTGGAAAGCGCGCTCTTCCGAGCTGCCGGCGGCGAATTGTGCCGCGGGCAGCGCACCGACGCGCAGCTCGGCGATGAAGAACGGGAGCATAATACCGGCTGCGAGCAGCAGGCTGAAGAACAGCCGGTCGATGCGATAGGTGCGCGCAGCGCGCCGCCGCCTGCGCGCTGCCGCTGGTTGTGCGGGCTTCACCTCCGCCTCAGCTTCGCTGAGCGGCGTTTCGGCGGTGCGCAGATGCGGCGCTGCGTAGGTCATGTCGATGGCCGACATCTTAGCGCTGGGGGCAGTCTCGACCGCCGCGGCGTCGAGG
>CAYTME010000103.1:0-4721 GCA_964438415.1 uncultured Pleurocapsa sp.
GTTCCCCCACCGGGACTACGTCCTGGTCTGCACGTCGGACGCCCGCGAGACCTACAAGCGCGATGACCGCCGCGCCTTCCCATTGCGTCAGAGGACTGTCGTGCCTCTTGACCGTTTGGATGTCGAGATGATTGGTCGGCTCATCGAGCAGGAGCAGGTCGGGCGCCTCCAGCAGCAGCCGCGCCAGGAGCGCGCGCGTCTTTTGTCCTCCGGAAAGCTGCGCCAGCGGCCGCGCGTAATCGTCCGGTTTGAAGCCCAACCCGTTGAGGACGGTGCGGATGCGCTGCTCATAGGTGTAGCCTCCTGCTGCCTCGAACCGCTCTTGCAGCGGACCGTAAGCCGCCAGCGCCGCGTCATGCTGGTCGGGATCGGCGAGCGCGTGTTCGAGCTGGGACATCTCAGCTTCCATCGCCCGCAGCGCGTTGAAGGCGCTGAGCTGCTCCTGATAGAGCGTGTGCGCGCCGTACAGCTCAGGACGTTGGGGCAGAAAGCCGATGTGCAAGCCGCGAGCGCGGTGGATGCTGCCTGCATCGGGCAGCTCATCGCCGAGCAGCAGGCGCAGCAGTGTCGTCTTGCCTGCGCCGTTCGGCCCCACCAGTGCGATCCGCGCGCGCTGCGGAATGTCCAAATCGATGCCGCTGAAGATCTCATCCGGGCCGAAAGACTTGCCGAGTTGTTGGGCTGTGATCAGGGACATGTAGGCTCACCGCTGGCTGACGACGCGCACGATTATAGCACAGTCCTACGGCGGCGGCGTTTGAGGGCGTCTGGGCCGGGTGGGGAGGTCATGGCTGCTGCCCGCGATCTGTTCGCGTGCCAGCGTGCGCGCCGACGCCAGCGACTCGGTCGTGCGGATGCGTTCGGCGGCGTCAGGAAAGGTCGAGTGCATGAATGCGGCCATGACATCGACGGTCGCGTTGTCGCCGCATAAGATCACCAGATCATTGGCACGAAGGTACTGGAGCAAACGGCGCATATTGCGCAGGCTGTCACGCGGGATGGTCTCGACCTGCGACATATCCAAGATGACGGCGACGATGGGAAGGTGAGCCAGCGTATCGCGTAATTCGCGCGTGTGTTCCGCTGCTTGTGCTGACTCTTGCCACGTCCACTCACCCTCGTAATGCCAGAGTATGGTTGTATGTTCCTCTTCGTCCCACATCACTTGGATCGGCATCGTCATTCCGGGTCCATCGCCGTCATGGATAAATGCAGAGCAAGACCCGTGCTAAGTATAGCTGTAAGTTGGTTTCTTGTGATCTTTGCGACAAGAATTTATATGGCCTCAACACAACTCTATCGAAATTCAAATTGGATCATCTTTCGCAAGCAAATCTCGACCGTAACTTTCTTCGGCTGCGACCGTCGGTATAATCGACGAGATCGACGCACGCCAGGTGATAACTAGACCTGTTAGGGGGCGGTTTTTCACCCTTGCTCTCAGCTTGAGATCTTGCCGTCGTGGAGAGGGACTTTGAGTGTCACTCAGTCCCCTCTCCATTCGGGAAAAGGGGCTGAGAGATGAGGGCAGGAAAAAGACTTCGATATCTACCCCTGATGGGATATCTAGGCTGGACATCGGGCGAAAGCCTGACAGCAGCGCTTCCCTGGCTGCGGTTGAGAGTTGATGGAGGTATCGCACCATGAGCAGGATAGTATGATCCTGATAGTACTGCCCGATCTCGCGGTTGAGGATCAGTTGTTAGCACGGGCGCGCCGCCAAGACGATGATGCCCTGCGCGAAATCTTCAACCTGTATTTTCAGCCGGTCTACCAATTCATCCGGATGCGTGTCGAGGACAGCGCCCAAGCGGAAGATTTGGCGAGTGATGTCTTTGTCAAGCTGCTCGACTCGCTGCGGCGCGGCGGCGGCCCGCGCCAAACGCTGCGCGGATGGCTCTTTCAGGTGGCTCGCCGCGAACTTTATGATCACTATGGCAGACAGAAGCGTATCACCGTGACTGCAATCGACGAATTCATGCCCGCACCTGAAGAAGAACGGCCCGATATCCAGTTCATGAACACGCTGGACTCTGTGAACGCCCGCCGTGCCCTGCGCCTGCTGACCGATGAGCAGCAGGAAGTTTTGCTGCTGCGCTTCGGCCAAATGCTGAGCCTGCAAGAGACCGCCGCGATCATGGGGAAGAACGCCAACGCCATCAAGGCACTTCAATTCCGCGCTGTCAATGCTCTGCGGCGCATCTTGGGCGATCTGCAAGGGGAGGCATCACATGGTTGAGACGCAGCTGCCCGATGTCTTGGATCAGTGCCTCGACCGGCTGGCGAGCGGTCAGACTGTCGAGGATTGTCTGGCTGCCTACCCAGCCTTCGCCGAGCGCCTGCGCCCCCTGCTTTACGCGGGCTTGATCGTCCGGCGGGCGGAGGCGGGCACCGCCGAAGTGAGCAGCGCCCAGGAGCGCGCGCGCCAGCGCTTCGAACAGGTGCTGCGCCAGCCCCGTCCCGCGCGCCGAGTCCTGCCGTGGCCTGCACTGGCGACGCTGGCGGCGGCCTTCGTGCTCGTCTTCGGTCTGGTCGCCGTTATGGCCGAGTCTGCGCTCCCCGGCGAGGGTTTGTACGGGTTCAAGCGGCTGACGGAGAGCGTGCGCTTGGTGCTGCCAGGCGGCGCGGGACTAGCCGATGAATTCGCTCAGCGCCGTCTGGAAGAGATCGCGCTGCTGCTGCTGCGCCAGCAGGAGGCCGAGGTCGAATTCGAAGGCCTGGTCGAATTGATCGCGGGGCAGGATTGGCTGATCAGCCGACTGCCCGTCTTCGTGCCCGCTGCCGCCGAAGTCGCGCCCACGATCACGCTTGGCCATCGGGTGCGCGTGCGTGGTGCGACGACCGCCGATGGCCGCCTTGTCGCCGCGTCGATCGAAGATCTGACCCCGACGCCGCTGCCCACACCGACTGCCACGATTACGCCGACGCCGACCGCGACACTGACTGTTACTGCGACCGCCTCGCTCACGCCAACGGTCAGCCCCACGCCGTCGACGACACCGACGCTGACCGTTACTGCGACCGCTTCGCCCACGCTGACACCGACGCCTTCAGCGACCCCGAGCGCGACCCCCGCTCCGATAACGACCGCAGCGGCGCTCTGCGTGCCGATACAGCCGGCCGGTTGGGTGCGCTACACCGTGCGCCCAGGCGACACGCTTTCAGGCTTGGCGGCGGCTGTCGGCACAACGGTTGCGGAATTGATGGTCGTCAACTGCATCACGGATGCGCGTTTGGTTTTCGTCGGCCAGGTGCTGTTTGTGCCCCGGCTGCCTGCCGGGGGGGCGGCTGTGCCAACACAAGGTGGTGCACCGCCGCCCGCGGGTGGCGGCGACTCGGGCGCACCGCCCACTGGGGGTGGTGGGGGTGACACACCGCCAGATAACGGCAACACCAATGACAACAGCGGCGGTAATGACAACGACGACGATGATGACGATTGATCCCGCAGCCTTCCCGTAGGATCGGCGTTCAGGAAAACCGGGCGAGCCGGTGTAAAATCGAAAGACGTGTGACAGACGGTGTACAGCGGCACCGTCTGTTTTTCATGTGCCAGGCGGCTTTCCGCCGTACATGCAGCCGCAGAGATGTGAGAAGGGGGCAGCATGCAAACCGAGATCGAATTGCAGAATGCGGCGAACGTTTCTGTGCCGACGGACGTGCTGGCTGCATCAGATGAGCGGCGCGCGGCCTTCGGCGTCTGGGCGCTGGCCGGCGGTCTGGCGCTCGGCTGGCTGGGCAGCGTTTTCTTTCTCGACAAAGCGATCGGTCTCTCGTTTCCGCTGTTCATCGCTCTGCTGATCGCCAGCGCGCTGATTGCGACCCGTCAGGCGGGGACGCGGCTGGTTCCGCGCAATCTGTGGCTGGCTGGCTTTGCGCTGCTGTTCGCGGCGCTGGTCGCTGTCTACGACGATCCATCACTCGTGTTCATGAATGCGGCGCTGGCGCTCGGACTGGGCGCGCTGTGGCTGCACTATCTGCCGCTCACGCAGCGCATCGACGAAACCAGCCTGTCCGAATACAGCTTGGCTGCCGTCGAGACCACTGTGCAGACGATCGCCGCACCGCTGGCGGAATTCGGTCACGCGCGCGATTGGCTGCGCACGCGCAGCACGGATCAGTCGCGCACACTCCTCGCGGTCGGGCGCGGGCTGCTGCTGGCGCTGCCGGTGCTGCTGATCTTCGCTGTGCTGCTCAGCTCGGCGGATGCGGCCTTCAGCGGCGTGCTCGATCAGATCTGGCGCGCGCTCGGCATCGGACGCATGGATCACCTGATCAATCAAGGCATCTCGACCGCGTTGTTAGGCTGGTTTGCTGCCGGTGTGATCGCGTATGCCGCCTACCGCCGCGTGCGCACCGCGCAGCCGCCGGTCGACGGGGCGAAACCGCGCGCCAAACGCCAGCCGATGCTGCTCAGCATGATCGAGTCGAGCATCGTGTTGGGCAGTGTCAACCTGCTCTTTGCGTTGTTCGTGCTGATCCAATTCGGCTACTTCTTCGGCGGGCAGGACAATATCACGGTCAACGGCCTGACTTACGCGGCCTACGCCCGACGCGGTTTCTTCGAGCTGGTGGTGGTGGCTGTGCTGACGCTCGCGCTGGTGCTGGCGCTCGATTGGGTGACCGTGCGCAGCGGCCCGCGCCAGCACGCCATCTTCCGCGCGCTGGCGTTGGTGATGGTCGCCTGCACCGGGGTGATGATGGTCTCCGCCTCGATGCGT
>CAYTME010000103.1:4745-9202 GCA_964438415.1 uncultured Pleurocapsa sp.
GCTTACGGCTACACGCATCTGCGCGTCTACACGCATAATTTCATTCGCTGGCTGGCGGTGCTGTTCGGCTTCTTCGTGCTGGCGCTCTTTCGCGTGCGCCCGAATATCTTCTCGCTGGGTGTGCTGGTCTGTGTCATTGGCTACGGCGTCAGCCTGAACGCGATCAACGTCGAAGGCTATATCGCCGAGCGCAATATCGAACGCTATTTCGATGGGTATGATCTGGACGGCTACTACCTGTATACCTTCTCGGTCGATGCCGTGCAGCCGGTGTTGGCGCTTTACAATCGCGAGGATGCGCCGCAGTCGGTGCGCGAATTCGCGGCTCGGTGGCTGGCGCGCCAGCGCACGTGGTTGGAGCGGCTGCGTTCAGGGCCGGGCAGCACGATCCTCTCGGCGCACGTCGCGCGCGATCAAGCGTGGCTGGCGCTTGAGCCGCTCGAGGTGAAGTTCAACGCACGTACCGAGTCGGAGGCATGCTGCTACTTCACGTTTGGGTCTGAACCTGCCGCCGGGCCGCCTGAAACGGATGCCGCCTCGCGCTGAGACGGGGTATACTTCCTCCATCCTGATGCCGGCGATGGGGGCCATATGCCGCAGCGCGAAGCCCTGCTCAGTGAGCTTGGACACGAACATGATTACGGCGTGCTGCTGACGGCACAGGTCGGCGGCGCGCCCAATGAACTCCAGCTCTTGATCGAGACCGCCGTCTACGATGAGGCGGCGGGTGGGCTGCGTCCGCGCAGCAACTACATCATCCGCGCGCTGGGCGTGCGCGAGCACCGCCTGACGCTGGGGGTGTTCGGCGCGCTCAGCTTCCTGCGCGATCATCCGCTGCTGTATCACCACAATACACCGCGTTTGGCCATCCAGTTCAGCGGACGGCCCAAAGATATCCACGAGCTGGTGCTGGATATCTCGCAGGCGTATGCCACTACTTTCGGCAGTTGGCGCCATCTGACCGAGATCAGCGCCGATTTCAACCGTGCGCAGCCGCTCGTCGATCTGCTCGCCAGCGGCGAGGCGCTGCTTGGCGTCATGCCGCAGCCGCTGGCGGAGCGCATGGCGAAAGTGCTGCGCCATCACGAGCTGCAGGTCGATCTGCGGGATGCCGCGCCGTTCGAAGCACAAGATGAGCACGGGCGCTCGCGCCTGAGCGAGCTGCTGCTGATCGATCAATCCTATGTCATCGCGCTGGCCTTTTCGGTCGAGCGCATGGGCAAATCGGCCACGAGGTAGGCAGGGTCTTCATGGTAGAACACACGCCGCCGCCCGGTTACCGCGATGTATCCGTCCCGCTGGAGGAGATCGCGACGAAAGGTCTTCTCCTCAGCTTGGCGCTGCTGGCCGTGCCGGTGGTCATCTTCTGGGCGCTGCACGGCTTAGACACGTTCTGGGCGGGCATGTTCAGCTCTGTCCCGTTCTTGTTGTTCATCGTCTGGATGATCGCGGCCATCATTGCGCACGAGGTGGTGCACGCCGTCGGCTGGAAGGTGGCGGGCGGTCTGCGCTGGCGCGATCTGCGCTTCGGCATCGACCGCAAGACGCTCAGTCCGTACTGCCACGCCAAAGTGCCGATGACGGCGCAGGCTTACCGCATCGGCGCGCTGCTGCCGGGCATTGTGACCGGTTTGCTGCCGACGCTGGTCGGGCTGCTGTGGGCGGATGCGACATGGACGCTGTTCGGTGCCATTTTGATCTCGGCGGCAGTCGGCGATCTGATAGTATTGTGGGTGCTGCGTTCAGTCCCCGGCGGCGCGCTCGTCCTCGATCATCCGGCCAATGCCGGCGGTTATGTGATGGACCGCGATCAGGGATGAGGTTCGTCGCGCTGCGCTGTGCGCCGCCGGCGTGATAGACAGGTCAATTGAAGAAAAATCTCTCGCTCTTCCGCTGTGAAAGGACTTGACCAATGAAGTTTGAAGGTTCGGTGGCTTTGGTGACCGGCGGTGCATCGGGCTTGGGTGCGGCGGTGGTGCGTCGTTTTGCCAATCAAGGCGCGGCCGTCGTCATTGCCGATATCAACAGCGAGAGCGGCGAGCCGCTGGCGCACAGCCTGGGCGATAACGTCCGCTTTGCGCGCACCGATGTGACCAGCGAGGCCGATGTGAGCGCCGCGCTGGCGCTGGTCGAAACGCTGGGGCCGCTGCGCATGGTCGTCAACTGCGCTGGGGTCGGCATGGCCATGCGCACGCTGGGTAAGCAGGGACCGCATCCGCTCGATGTCTTCGAGACGATCATCCGCATCAACCTGATCGGCACTTTCAACGTTATCCGCCTGGGCGCGGCGGTCATTGCCGCTCAGGAGCCGAACCCGGGCGGAGAGCGCGGCGTCATCATCAACACGGCGTCGGTCGCCGCCTACGATGGACAGATCGGGCAGGCGGCCTACTCGGCTTCCAAAGGCGGCATCGTCGGCATGACGCTGCCGATCGCCCGCGACCTGGCACGCGACGGCATTCGGGTCGTCACGATCGCGCCTGGCATCTTCGATACGCCGCTGCTGGCGGCGCTGCCGCAGGCCGCACGCGACTCGTTGGGTCAGCAGGTGCCGTTCCCCTCGCGCTTGGGCGACCCGTCGGAATTCGCCCACCTGGCGCAGGCGATCGTCGAAAACCCGATGCTGAACGGCGAGGTCATCCGCCTCGATGGTGCAATCCGGCTCGCGCCCAAATGATCCGGCAGGCCGAGTCGATGCAGATCGCATTTCACACCTGGGGTTTGACCGATCTGACGCTGAGCGAGGCGCTCGGCACGATCGCGCGTATGGGCTTCCGCTGGGTCGATCTGGGCAGCGGGCAGAACTTCAACGCGGCCAAAGCGGCGGCCAACCCGGCTCGCGCCGCCGAGGAGATCGTCGAGGACTTGACGTTGTTCAACCTCAAGATCAGCGATCTGTACTTGATGCTGCCGCGCATCTCGGCGGCAGAGGAAGACAAGCGGCAGAAAGAACTGGAACTCTTCCGCGCGCTGCTGCCGTTCGCCGCCGCGCTGACGACGCCCGGCATCACCGTCTCGCCGGGGCTGGCGCATCCACCTGAGGATGAGGCGGCTTGGGAACGCACCGCCGCCGCCCTGCGCGAGATGGTCAGCGCCGCGCAGGCGTATGCGCTGCCGCTGAGCATCGAGCCGCATCTCGACTCGATGGCACCGACGCCGGCGCTGGCGCTCAAGCTGATCGAGGCCGTGCCGGGGCTGCGCATCACGCTCGACTGGGCGCACATGGTCTGCCAAGACATCTTTCATGACGACATCATCACGCTGCTGCCGCATGCGCGTCATGTGCAAGTGCGCCAGGCGGCGCGCAAACAGCTTCAGACGCCTTTCGAGCGCGGGCGGATCGATCTTGGCCGTGTGCTCGAGGCGCTTGATGCAGCATCGTATGCGGGCGCAGTCTGCATCGAGCTGATGAACATCCCCGGCTGGCACGGCATGATGAAGGTCGATCCGCTGCGCGAAGGCCTCAAGCTGCGCGATGCGCTGCTGGCTGCGCGGGCGGCGCGGCAAACTGAATTGAAGGGATCATGAACCGACGACTCTTGTTGATCCTCGGTGCCATCTTCATCGTGACGGTGCTCGCGCTTGTGCTCGTCACCAGCCAGCTCACGCCGGATGTCTCGATGCCGCCGTTCGCGGCTGCGGTCGCGTTCGTCGATGCCGCTGCGCGCGGCGATGACGCGGCTGCCGAGGCGTATCTGAGCGCCGATCTGCGGCGCTTTGTCGCAGAAAACTGCCCATCCGGAAGTGTCTCCGCCTGCGTCGATGCCTACATCCCCGACGAGTGGGGTGCTTTCCGCGGGATCACATTCCGCCGCGCCGCCCCCAACGGTGACCGCTGGCATGTCGACCTGATCGGCTATTGGGAGCGCGATCAGGGGTTCAGCGGCGTCTGCGTCTATGCGGACATGGCACCGGAAAGCGATGGTCAGTGGCGTGTGCAGCGGTGGGCGGGGTTCGCCTGGTGCGGCGACCCGAATACGCGCAGCATGGCGACCAACCCTGATGCGCCAAACCGAGCGCCGTGATCGCACACGCGCGAAACATCAAGGGTGGATGCGTTGAATTTGCATTTAGAATGATGCCAGTAATCATTACGTCCACAAGCATCGAGGTCACGGGCACATGGCATCATTTCTGCAACGCAAGCTCAACGAACGGGCGCAGCGTGAGGCGGGCGCACGGCACAGCACGGCATTTGCGGGCGAAGACATGCCGACCGAGCCGGTCGCTGTCAAGCCGCAGGCTCCCCAGCGCGACTTCACCGCTGCACCGGCCCGCAGCCGGCTGACGCCCAAGCTGGCATCGCTGCGCAAGGTGCTGCGCAGCAGAGTGCTGCGCACGCCCGATGAGGCCGACCAGTGGCAGCGCGGCGACGCGGACAAGGAGCGCATCATCGTCGAGCGGCTGCGGGCGCTCTTCCGGCAGATGGCGGAGGAGAACCCGAGCCTCACGCTGTC
>CAYTME010000103.1:9212-12930 GCA_964438415.1 uncultured Pleurocapsa sp.
GGATGAATTCGACGCGCTCAAAGAGGCTGTCCTGGACGACGTACTCGGCTTCGGCGCGATCGACCCGCTGGTGCGCGACCGTGCCTGCTCGGAGATCATGATCAACGGCGCTGATCAGGTGTTCGCCGAATACGCCGGACGCCTGAACCAGTCGCCCTACACCTTTGATGACGAGGATCATGTGCAGTGGACGGCACAGCGCATCGTGCGCCCGCTGCAGCGCCAGCTCGGGCGTGCGCAGCCGATGGTCGATGCGCGCCTGCCGGATGGCTCGCGCGTGCACATCGTGACCCAACCATCGGCGCTCAACGGCACGACGATCACCATCCGCAAGTTCCCGGAACGTCGCCTGCAGATCGAAGATCTGATCAAGTTCGGCTCGCTGACGCGCGAAACGGCTGAATTCCTGGAAGCCTGCGTCGTCTCGCGGGTCAACATCGTCGTCAGCGGCGGCACGGGCAGCGGCAAGACGACGCTGCTCAACGTCCTGAGCGGCTACATTCCCGATGGCGAGCGCATCGTCACCATCGAAGATGCCGCCGAGCTTCAGCTCAATCAGCATCATGTGGTGCGTCTGGAGACGGCCGCCCCGATGCCCGGCGGTGACGGCAAAACGGGCGCGCTCTCGATCCGCGATCTCGTGCGCGGTTCGCTGCGTATGCGTCCCGATCGGATCGTTGTCGGCGAGTGCCGCGGCGGCGAAGCGCTCGACATGCTTCAGGCGATGAACACCGGCCACGATGGTTCACTGACCACCGTGCACAGCAACAGCCCGCGCGATGCGATTGCCCGTCTGGAAACGCTCTGCTTGATGGCAGGCATGGATCTGCCGGTCTACGTCATCCGGCGGCAGATCGTCAGCGCCGTCGATATGATCGTGCAGGTCGCCCGTCTGCGCGATGGCAGCCGCAAAGTCGTGCAGATTTCGGAAGTGCAGGGCATGGAGGGTGACCAGGTAGTCATCCAAGATCTGTTCGTTTACCGCACCCCGGGACAGACCAGCCAGGGCTACTCGCATGAAGGCGGCGGCAAGCTGGAGCCGAGCGGCCTGCGCCCGAAGTTCATCAGCCGCTTCGAGCAGTACGGCTTCCGTCTGAGCAGCCGCATCTTCGGCTCGGCACAGGCCAATTTCACCCGCCAGAGCTGAGCGCACTGGCCGAGCGGCGGGGCGGCTGCGCCTCGCCGCTACCCGATCCCGGCGATCGCCGCGCCGACGATGCCCGCCTCATTGAACATCTGCGCCGGGACGATCGGCGTGCGGATCGTCAGGTGCGGGATGAACTTCTCGTGATTCTTGCTCGCGCCGCCGCCCACGATCAGCAGGTCGGGCCAGAACAGGCGCTCAAGCTGATCGAGGTATTCATCCAGCCGCTTGGCCCATTCTTTCCACGAAAGATTCTTGCGCACCCGCGCGCGGTCGGATGCGCGCCGTTCGGCATCCTTGCCGCGAATGATCAGGTGGCCGAGTTCGGCGTTCGGCAGCAGATGACCGTCGATGAACAACGCCGTCCCGATGCCCGTGCCGAGCGTGATCATGAGGACGACGCCTTTCACGTCGCGCCCCGCGCCGAAGCGGATCTCGGCCAGACCCGCCGCGTCGGCATCGTTGATGAGGTTGGTCTTGCACTGCGTCGCCTGCTCGATCAAAGTCTTGGCGTCTAGGTTGAGCCAGCCGGCGTCCACGTTGGCGGCGGTCAGCGTGACGCCGTTCTTGACGACGCCCGGAAATCCGACCCCAGTGCGTCCCTCCCAACCGAAATGCTGAACGATCTGCCGGATGCAGTCGGCACACGCCTCCGGCGTGGACGGATCGGGCGTGATCAGCCGGTAGCGTTCGGCCAGCAGCTCCCCAGTTTCGACATCAACCGGTGCGCCTTTGATGCCGGTTCCCCCAATATCGATTCCTAAGATGTGCATATGAAAACTCCGCGTTTTTGCAAGTAAAAAGTGCATCTCTGCATCGATTGAACTGCCGCCATTTGTAATCAATAGTACTCACGCCGAAGTGCCCGCGCCACGATCCGCCGCTACAATTGGGCGGCGTCCATTCAGGCCGCACGGGAGAATGTCCACACGATGCACAACCTGCCCTTCGATAAGCCCGGTCGTTTTTATCGCGGCAATCTGCACACCCACTCGACCCGATCTGACGGCACCAAAGCGCCGGAGGCCGTCTGCCGCTTCTACCGCGAGATGGGCTATCACTTCTTGTCAATCACCGATCATTTCATGGAGCGGTTCGGCTACCCGATCACGGATACCAGTCTGTACTGGGCTGATGACTTCATCACGCTGCTGGGGGCGGAGCTGCACGCAGGCCAGACCGATACCGGTGAACTGTGGCACATCCTGGCCGTCGGCCTGCCGAGCGACTTCGCGCCCAACCTGCCCGGCGAGACCGGCCCGCAGATCGCCGGACGTGCGCTCGCTGCGGGCGCATTTGTGGCGGCGGCGCACCCCGCCTGGTACAACCTAAGCGAGGCCGATGTGCTCTCGCTGGGGGCGATCCACGCCGTTGAGATCATCAATGGCATTTCCGCCGATCACAACGACCGGCTGGACTCGTGGTACATGGTCGACCGGCTGGCAGCATTGGGCTGCCGCTATTCCGCGCTGGCGACGGACGACGCCCATTTCCACGAGCGCCATGACGATCTGCTGCGGGGTTGGGTCTGGGTCAAGGCAGCCGAGCTGACCCCGGCGGCGATCTTGGAGGCGCTCAAGGCCGAGCATTATTACAGCACGACCGGCCCGCAGTTGTTCGATCTGCAGGTGCGCCCGCGCCAAAGCGTCTACATCCGCTGCTCGCCCGTCGATCATGTCGTGGTCACGGGGAAGGGAGCGCAGGCGTTCTCGCTGCATGGGAACGGCCTGATTGAGGCGTCGATCGATATTCGACGTTTGAACAGCCCATATTGCCGCGTGACCGTGCGCGACCGTCACGGTGAGCGCGCGTGGAGCAATCTCATCTGGTTCGAGGGATAGCGTCATGGATTTCGAGAGTCAGTACAGCATCGACCGGCGCGGCACCAACAGCATCAAATGGGATTTCGTCGGCGCGGATGTGCTGCCGATGTGGGTGGCGGACATGGAATTCGCCGTGCCACCAGCCGTGATCGAGGCGATCGAGAACCGGCTGGCGCACCCCGTGTTCGGTTACCAGATGGACTCGCCCGCACTGCGCGCCCTCATCGCCGAGCGCATGGCGGCGCGCAGCGGTTGGACGATCGATCCGGATTGGATCGTGCCGCTGCCCGGCCTCGTCTTCGGGCTGAACATGGTCGTCTTCAGCGCGACTGCGCCCGGTGACGCCGTTTTGATGACACCGCCGATCTACCCCCCGTTCTTTTATGCCTGCGCCAATTTCGGACGGCAGCAGGCGATGGCCGAGCTTGTGCCGGTGACCGATGGGCACCTGCTGCGTTACGAGATCGACTTCGACCGGTTGGAGGCCGCCATCACGCCGCAGACGCGGCTGCTGCTGTTCTGCAATCCGCACAACCCGACTGGGCGGGTGTTCACCCGCGCTGAACTGGAGCGTGTGGCCGATCTGTGCCTGCGCCGCGGCCTGATCTTGTGCTCGGATGAGATCCACAGCGATCTCGTCTACAGCGGGCACGCGCATGTGCCGGTCGCCATGCTGTCACCGGAGATCTCGGCGCGCACGATCACGCTGATCGCGCCGAGCAAGACGTTCAACATCCCCGGCTTGGGCATG
>CAYTME010000103.1:13070-13469 GCA_964438415.1 uncultured Pleurocapsa sp.
GCTCTTGGAACATCTCGAGGCCAACCGCGATTATCTGTGCGATTACGTGCGCGATCATCTGCCGCAGCTCAAGGTGACGCGCCCGGAAGGGACATACCTGGCCTGGCTGTACTGCCGCGCGCTCGGCCTCGATAACCCGGCGCGCTTCTTTCAAGAGCAGGCGCGGGTCGCGTTCAACGACGGCGCGACGTTCGGCGCTGGCGGCGCCGGATTCGTCCGCATCAATTTCGGCTGCTCGCGGGCGATGCTGCACGAGGCGCTTGAGCGGATGCAGTTGGCGATCGCGGCGCTGGGCGAACAGCGCATGGCGGGCGGTGGGCTGTAATCGCCGTCCGCGTGCGGCAAAATCTGTTACAATCGCCGGCAAAGTCAGGACTGCGGCATTTGCGGACTGGCGGC
>CAYTME010000104.1:0-4631 GCA_964438415.1 uncultured Pleurocapsa sp.
TGCTGCGCTCGGAAGATGTCTATATCGACCTGCTGACCGACAGCGGCACCAGCGCCATGAGCGACCGGCAGTGGGCGGGACTCATGCTCGGCGATGAAGCCTACGCGGGTAGCCGCAACTTCTACCGGCTTGAGGCCGCTGTCCAGCAGTACTACGGCTACCGCTACGTCGTACCGACGCACCAAGGACGCGGCGCTGAACACTTGATCAGCCGGGCGGTGATCAAGCCCGGCCACATCATCCCCGGCAACATGTACTTCACGACCACGCGCCTGCATCAGGAGCTGGCCGGCGGCACCTTCGTCGATGTCATCATCGATGAAGCGCACGACCCCGCCAGCCTGCATCCATTCAAGGGCAATGTCGATCTGGATAAGCTGCAAGCTGTCATCGAGCGCGAAGGCGCGGCGAAGATCCCGTACGTCAGCCTGGCGGGGACAGTCAATATGGCCGGCGGCCAGCCGGTGAGTATGGAGAACGTGCGCGAGCTGCGCACCCTATGCAACCGCTTCGGCATCCGCATCTATCTCGACGCCACGCGCATGGTCGAAAACGCCTACTTCATCCAAGAGCGCGAGCCGGGTTACGCCGATCGCTCGATCGCCGACATCCTCAAGGAGTTCTGCAGCTATACCGATGCTGCGTGGATGAGCGCCAAAAAAGACAACCTGGTCAATATCGGCGGCTGGCTGGCGCTCAACGAAGACGACGTCTACGAGACCTGTCGCAATCTGGTCGTCATCTACGAGGGGCTGCACACGTACGGTGGCATGGCCGGGCGCGACATGGAGGCACTCGCCATCGGCATCGAAGAGTCGGTGCAGGATGACCACATCCGCAGCCGCATCGGCCAGGTCTATTACCTGGGTGAACTGATCGACCAATGGGGCATCCCGATCGTCAAGCCGATCGGCGGCCATGCCATCTTTCTCGACGCGCGCGCCTTTTACCCGCATCTCCAGCAGACGGACTTCCCAGCGCAGACACTGGCCGCCGAACTGTATCTCGACAGTGGCGTGCGGGCGATGGAACGCGGCATCGTGAGCGCCGGGCGCGACCCACAGACGGGCGATCACCGCTATCCCAAACTGGAGCTAACACGCCTGACCATCCCGCGCCGCGTTTACACGCAGGCACACATGGATGTCGTTGCCGAGTCGGTCAAGGCCGCCTATGACAAACGCGAGCAGACGCACGGCCTGGAAATGGTCTACGAGCCGCAGTACCTGCGTTTCTTCCAGGCGCGCTTCGCCCCGAAATCGAGCTGATCGGCGTGAGGTCACCCCTGGCCCGTCTGCGCCGTCAAGATCACGTCCGTTAGACCGGCGCACTGGTTGAAATTGAGCCAGTGCGCCAGATCGCCGATGCTGTCTTCACGCAGCATCCGGTTATAGGTTGAGCGCGGGATGTTCCTGAAAAAGGCAACCGAGATGACCGGCTCCCCGCCATAAGGCTGCCCGTAGGCGACCAGCGCCAGCAACCCACCGGAGTAGAAGCCGAGCTTGGAGCCGTACTCGACATAGTTGTTCGAGATGAAATCGCTTTCAGTCCAGCGCAGCGCCGTCCGGGTCATCGTCTTGACCGCGTCCGAAAGCGGCCCCCCTCGGTCATAGATGGCGCGCATGATCTTGAGCGCATCGACCGCCGTGCCGGTCGCGGTATGCTGCTGCAAGATCGCCGCCTGCACGTTCCAAGCTGGGAACTGGCTGAAAGGACGCGAGCGATAGGCGATCTCGGCCTGACGCCAGGGTTCATCATGAATGTAGCGATCGAGGAAGGCTTCGCCCGCCTCGATGCTGAGACCCTCGATATCATCCAGGCCGACGCGACCCAATTCGTGGTTGTTCATGAGCAGCGGGATCATGGTCAGCGAGTGAGGGTAGCCGGTGTTGGTCAGTGAGAGACGGACGTAAAGCGACTGCCAATCGACCGGCTGCAGGCGTTCCAACAGATAATCCGACGCAGCGTTGGAGCTGTACTGCATCATGCCTGTGGCGGCGACATCCCACAGGCTGATCGAAGTCGTTCCCTCCGGATAGATGCGCATGAACCGATCGTGTGCTCCACGATCCGTGCGCGGCAGGTTATACCGATCGAGCCGTCCGACATCGACGCGCTCTTCGAGGCGGATCGCGCCGGCAGCCAAACGCTCGGCATAGGCGATGAAGATGAGCAGTTTGGAGACGGATGCCAGTGGGAAGCGCTCCTGCCCATTGCGCGTGATCGTGCGCGACGGGTTGGCCAGCGGCAGGCAGGCGACCGCGTAATCGTCTGGCTGCGCCGCCGCCTGTTCCCAAAGCAGCGTCAGGGCGGGACTGCCGTCGAAGCGCGTCTGGGCACGGCTGAGCGCGGGGCTGGCGACGAACAAGGCAGCGGCGGCGATCAGGCTGAGCAGGCGTGCGATCGGTATCATCGACCCTCCTGCCGACAGTGTACACCGAACTCCGTCAAAATCGCCTGGCGTCTTGTCGGCGTCCAGCGCAGGGACATGTGAGCGCGTGCCGTGCGGACGGGACAATCCACTTTATGCAGGGTCTTCGACGACGATCCAAGTCGGCTTGACCGTGCCATCGGAGTGGATGAAATCCAGCCCGCGTCCGATCAGCATTCGCGCTTTGCTGCCATCTGTACGTTCGACCTCTATCCAGCGATCGTGTTCGGTCTCGCCGAATGGTTTGCGCTGAACTTTCACCATTGGATACCGGCGCTCCAACTTGTTCAGTGCGCGTTTCTGTTCCTCTCCGCCGCGCCCAGCACCAGGGTCGGTAGTATGGACCGTCACTTTGTCGAGCGCGCCGCCTTCGAGCGCCAGCTCGATATACGCGCCAACCCGATGGAACAATCGCTCTTCGTCGTGGAGATAGCGATCGTGGATGAACATCGCCTTGACCGGTCGGGCGAAAAACTCTCGAATGATCGGGAGATCGCACTCTTGCTTCCCACGGGACCTGCGAATATGTTCAACACGCACGTTTGGAGGCGGTTCAAGCTCGTGCATTTGAACTCGTCTCGCGCTTTCCACATACTTCTGCATCGTGTTGAAAGCGGCACCGACGATATCTTCGCGCGAGGATGTGATCAGCTTTTCCGCCGCTGCATTGCCGTCCAACTCAAGCAGATGACCTCCATCGATCTTGACCGCGCGCCTGCGCTCACCATCAGGATCCGTGATGACGTGCCATTCGGGTAGACGACTCGCCAAGAAGAGTTTTAGGCCAGAACCGCGTTCCATCATCATCATGAGCCGACGCGCGAGCGCGAGTGCCTTGTGATCACCCTGCCGCGGAATGGGTAGATCGGTGAGCACGAGCTTAATATCGACACCGCGCCTCAACTGCGTGTCGAGCAGATCGAGCCATGACTCACGTTCCGCTGACGCTTTGTCGTCGCTAATGCGATCTGCGGCCAGCACAATCTTATCACGCGCGTAAGACACCTGTTGCATCAGCCAGCGCATCGGGTTGACGGCTCTAACGCGCGTTGCGCCGCCTAGGTCTTCCTCATGCTGAGTCAAGTCGGCACTCAGGATATCGAGAAAACGGATCACGCTCTCGCGCCGCAGGAGGGAATAGACGTTTTGATTGTTGTAATCGCGCAAGCAGCGTATACAGCTCGTCTCGGGAGCACAGTCGCAGGTCAATACGATCTGATACGCACTCTTGACGACCTCGGCAAAATGGTCGCGAATATCGCGCACATGCCCCGCACCGCCTGGCACATTGTCGAAGAGGACGATGGTGGTCTCCCAAGCTCCGCCAACATTGATCGGATACAGCAAACCATCGATATCGCGCCGTTCGATTTGCAGAGCATGGACAGCACCCTGGATCAACGCGTGAAGCAGTGTTTGCCAAAAAACGGAATTCCCTGGAGCGAGCCGTACATGGGGAGAGGACACGAACCGTAGATGCAGTGTGTCAGTCGTCACCAGATGACCGAGCATCCAATTCTCGAAATCGGTGCTCTCACAGCGACCGCCGCGATAGGAACCGGGGCATTTCGGCTTTTGCGCGGAAACGCTGGCTCCACATTTCTTGCAGATGCGGAAACCACTGCCCCTGCGGCCTTCGTTAACGTAGAACAACCGTCCCTCGCGCGCATAACCGTGCTCGATGTATTCCCCTAGCGCTTCCATATCCGGCTGAACCTTGAGCAAAAGCGCCGATCGCATTTGGCTCGGCTCGCGACGCACGTACTGCCCTGCCGGCTTGCCGGACTTCGGATCGACGCGAAACCCATCGGGTGTGACGAACAGCCAAGACGAGCGTCCATTGTACGCGGTGCCGCAGGTTGGACAGTGAGTCGCTT
The DNA here is from genome assembly GCA_964438415.1 of uncultured Pleurocapsa sp. GTDB lineage: Bacteria > Chloroflexota > Anaerolineae > Aggregatilineales > Phototrophicaceae > Flexifilum. Next base: position 4,309 of record CAYTME010000104.1, read on the forward strand.
CGATCTTCCTGCCCGGCTCGTTTTCCACGAGGAGCTGGTTGCACTCTTGGCACAGGCGGTATTCATAGGATTTTGGTGCCTCTTGGTAGAAACGCAGCCCGGCACTCTTCCACAAGCGTTTATCCGCCACCACCTCCGACCCAGGCGCGTACTCGCGGATGGCATAGCTCAAGTCGCGCTGCAAACGCAGATGCGCATTCATTTGCTTTTTTTGCTTTTGCAGCGGCAGCTCTAGCTCAACCGTGTAGAGCGGGAACGAGTAGCTAGGCAGCATCCCGTGATCGCTCAGGGTGTCGATCAGTCGTTCTTCGCTGCGCCGCTCC
>CAYTME010000104.1:4641-9399 GCA_964438415.1 uncultured Pleurocapsa sp.
GAGTTTCTTGTATTCACCCGCTTGATCATATTCGCGCTGACCACTCATGCGGTCTTCAATATCGCGGTAGTAGTTGATCACTTCGCGGTAACGGTCGCGTTCTCTCAGCAGCGCATCTCGGAAGTACTGAAGACTGGTCGCGAACGGATTTGCATTCGGATATCCGCACAGGTTCCCAAACTGTGCCAAGCGCTCGCGCAGCGCCTGGCCGTGAGTGTCGAGCCAAGCGTCCAGTGTCTCGACCTGAGCACCGCTGACCGATTGGTCGTCGAAGAGAGCGCCCATCGTGCGCAAGCTCTCCGGACCGACCATTTTTGCGCGATGCAGCAGGAATTCGCCGAGTAAGATCGCGTTGACATGGCGCGCGCGGATCGTCTCGTTGTCCAATCGGATGCGCGGCACGCGCACCTGCCCGCGAATGATCTGCACAGGATCGCCGTAGTAAAGCTGATCGTGCGGCTGTTCGGTCGTCCAAGTGAGGATGAAAGCTGCTCCACCCGTGCGTCGCCCGGCGCGACCGGAACGCTGACGGTAGTTTGCGATCGTTGGCGGCACGTTGTTGAGCATGACAGCTTGCAGATCGCCCAGGTCAATGCCCATTTCGAAGGTGGTCGAGCAGCTCAGGATATTGATATCGCCATCGCGGAACCAGTTCTGGTACTCGCGGCCTTTACCCGAGTCAAGCTGCGCCGTGTGCTCTTCGATACGCAGCGGCAGGATGCCATTCTCGATCACCTGATAGTAGTAATTGCGCTCGTAGAATTCGCCCAAATTGACCGCTTGTAAGCCTCCACCGCAGGTGCGATGCGGACATGGCAGCGCGCCGCCATCGTGGTAGAGGCGCTGACATCGGTCGCAGCGATACCAGCCCTCGTCAGGCTTACTGAAGAACAGCCGATTGAGGCTGATCCGGTACCCGTCATTCGGGGTGCCGACGAAAACTTCACTCTCGTTCACCAGCCAATTCCAAATCTGCTGTAGTGCTGTGCGCACCTGCTCGTCATCCGCTGGTGCGCCGGCGTGGCGCAGCATACGCTGGGTGATTTGGAAGCGTCCATGCCGGTTTGTCTTGCCGACCCAGGGGATTTCGCTGCCCTGTCGTGGATTGCCGATCACGACAGCCGGGTTGCCTTTGTGCCCCCCAAAGACAGCATCATCTTGGCTGACGCCCTCCGGCAGTTCAACAGCTTTTATGCTGCGCAGGTCGTGCAGCAGATAGCGGATCAGCGTGAGCGTTTGCGCATCGCTCATGCCGATAGCGGCGCTCAAAGTGGATACATCCGGCGGTGTCTCGAAGTAATCGATCGCCAGCAGACCAAGCGCCTCCAATGACTGGCGGCTGCGGCGGTTGGTCGTGATCTCCCCTAAGATTCTGGCTTGCACACTCTCGCGCAACCGGTCGCGCTGTGCCCCAGTCAAGCTGCGCCAACTGTCGCCGGTACGGCTTCCCAACGATGAGTCTTTGGCTTCCAATGTTACGAGGTCATTCTGAAAAACGCGCAGTTCATCCCAGCCCAGCCTCGCACATGTCTCGACGACATCCTGAAAATCGAGCGGACGCGATTTTTTGCTGCGCAGATCCTTGACGGCACGCGGAACCATGAAGCGGTACAAGTCTTGATTGTAGACATCCTGCATATAAGCGGCGAAACGTGCAGCTCCCTGCCGACTGTCGGTGAAGTTCAGCAGCTTGCGACCGCCCCCCGGCTTGCGCTTGATTTCCTCTTTCGTGCTCTCTGGGAGATGGCGGTACAACTCCGACGCGAGTACGCCCAACGGCGGGTTACCGCTTATCCTGATTTCCGTCGCAATGTCTGTACTGTCGATCTTCGACTTGTCGTGGCAGCGAGCGCACACGTGCATATCGTTCACGGCCGCAGGACGGGTGACACGCCGTTTGTCTTGTTCGATACGTCTGACCTCGAAGATTGTGACAGGCGCTGGCGATGAGCAACTGCAGCGGTTGAGTCTGCGACATTTGAGGCACAAGTTGACCGGCTCAAGGATCAGCTCTCCATCAGGGGTCGGCGAGGTCGATTCCTCCGCCCCATCCTCACTGTCAGGGTCTTCAACCTCGACGAAGCTTTCGTCAACATCGATGGGGTGCCATGTATAAAAACGACGCTGCTCCTCCGCGTTCTGTTCAACCTCCGAGAGCAGTTGATCGTCTCTGAATTGACCGAAGAAGTAGACCTGGCCGCACGTGCGGCAGACCGCCAGAGGATAGACCGCGCAGCCGCAGGCGTCGCATTCTTGATGCGGCGTCGTGTACAGCCGGCTCCAGGGCAGCGCATCCCCATAATCATGCCGGCCGCTGCACCTCGGGTTGAGACATACCCACGCCCCTTGTGGTGCGCGCGCGAAGAGATGATAACGCGCAGGCAGCAGCGGCGGTCGATCCGGTGTCGGACGTGCCATCGCGCCTAATTCGACCAGCCGATACAGAGCTTCAAGGCTCACAAAGTGATCCGAGTTCGGAAAGATCTCTTTTGCTGCATCCATAACCGAGAGCGGCGCGTCCGTTTCCATCATCAAGCGCCGCAGCTCGGTCAAATGGCGATTGTGCTGAAGGGCTTGGTACAAGAATGCGTGAACATCTTCATCATTCCGATATCGCTGGGCCGTTTCGTCCGAAATGATGTTCTCTCCGCTCAGCACGTTGGCAAGCTCAGCGGCCGAGATGCTGCCCGCCTTGACCTTGTCGATCCCCCCGATGACCGCAGGGGATAGATAAGCGCGTACCTCCGGTGTGACTTGGTCGTCCTCCTGCGTTGCGAGCGACTGAGCGTCGGTTTGACCAAAAATAATGTCGTCTTCAGTGAAATCCTCGCCAAACAGGTTTTCGGCAAACGCGACAGCTTCGTGCTTGTCATCGGTTAACGTGGCGCTGGTGGCGATGCAGCGCATATCACCCCGCCGCTTGCCCAAACGCAGCTTGAGCCGCCGGATGAGCATGCCGACTTCAATCCCCTGAGCGCCGGTATAGGTGTGCGCCTCGTCCAGCACCAAGAAGCGCCAGCGACCGGCGTTGAACAGCGGTGCATCTTCCGGACGCAGCAGCAAGTATTCCAGCATGGCGTAGTTGGTGATCAAGATTTGCGGCAGCAAGCCTTCTTGGCGGATCTGCTCGCGGCTGATGACTTCGTTCGGCAGCAAATCCGCGCCAAGCGTGCGCTGTGCTTCTGAGGTCTTGTTGGCCAGCTCGCTAGTATAGCGGCCAAAAGTGATCTCCGTGCCCCGCAGCAGACTGCGCAGCCGATCGAGTTGGTCGTTGACCAACGCGTTGAGCGGATAGATCAGCACCGCGCGCACGCCGGGCGCAGGGTCTGCCAACAGATCGTTCAAGATGGGGATGAGGAACGACTCGGTCTTACCGCTGCCGGTGCCAGATGACACGACTACACCGCGCCTCTCCCACGCGATCTTTCGGATTGCCGTCTCTTGGTGCGCATACAGCCGCGCATCGATCGGAATTGGCTGGCCACGCTTGAAACAGTCGAGATGAAGCAAACTGGGGCTGAGGACGCCTTCATCGGCAAGCTCACGCAGCGTGCAGCCGCGCATATAGGGCGGCGTCAGTTCCAGGTACGGCCCACTGAAGAGCGCGCTCGGCGCTTCGAATTCGCGCCTCAAAGCATCCGCCAGCTCTGGATGCTTGCCGTCGCGGTTGACATCGAAGGTGGTTGCTAGGTAGCTGACGAGCCGCTCACGAAGGTCCTTGGTGATTTCTATCGGATTCATATCTGGGTACTCGATCCCGATGACGAAAACTGGCTGGGAAAAACGCGAAAGAAAAGCTCGACCCAGGCGAACGCCCAGGCGAGCAGGCGGGGACAAGCGGAATCGGCTTGCTTGATCACCTCTTGCAGTTCGGCTCGCGACACCTGCTCACGCAGGTTGGCGTACTCTGGGCTGCTGTGTGCAGCAGCTCGGTAGACTGTGGCTGCTATCAAGAGGGTCCGATCAAGCGAATACCAAGCGTCATTGTCTCTTGGCGACAGGTGATTTCCAAGATATACCACTGCTTGCAGCGCAGGGGTCGATCGCGGCATCTGTGGTGCTGACAGGAGATCAAAAAGGCGCTCACTCCAAGCAAGACGCGCATCCTCCGTCAGCCATTTGAGTTCCGCTGCGCGCTGCTTACCCTGGTTCAAGTTGATCGTCCACTCTTCAACGGCTAACGCGTAGCCGTCGCGCGAGAAGATATCCGGTTGGCTCGGCCTGCGAGCCGCATCGCGCTGTCTCGCCTCCGCATTGATGCGGTAGGTCCTTATCTTGTCTCGATCTGTCACCGATTGGAAATCGGACTGCCAGCCACGGAGCGTGGCGTAAACATCTAACTCCAGCTCGGCGACCAAGTCGGGGTGTTCTTGCGAGAGATCGACATGGCGCAGGCCAAAACCGCGCCCGTGACTATGCAGAATGGTGTTCGCCTTATTTTCCTTAAACGGCTTGCCACAAATATGACAGAGCAGCAGGGTCGCGCCGCGCGCGCGCATCGTGAATGAGATGTGCCCTGGCTCTTCGGTCGCACGCCAGTCCAGATCGATCGCTATTGGGTGAGGGTTCGGCGGGTCACGCCATCTGAATTTGCCCTGCCCAGCCGCTGAAGCCAGCGGCGGACGATCGATCGAGATGTCTAACGGCTCTTGAGCGCCTGGAAGCCGCAGCTTAGCCTGATATTCGCGTGGTAGCACCGCCCACGGCAGACCCTCACTGCTCAGTTCGTGCACGTGCTTGAGGGTTTTCAGCGCTTGT
>CAYTME010000104.1:9416-11422 GCA_964438415.1 uncultured Pleurocapsa sp.
CGTATCTCACTAGTCTCCGGAAACAGGCGCAGCTTCTCCGATGGCAGAGCGAGTAGATCGAGCGGAGAGTACGCTCCAACCTGCCTTCTTCGCCCAGGTGAGCTGCGCTGATTTTGGCGCAACGCACGGAGCGCGGTTTGCGTCAAGTCGGGCAGCGCATCGAAATCCGCTATATCCGGCCGCACAAAGGTGAAAAGGTGCCACTGCATCCCCGTGCGCTCATGCTGAGCACTGACGGCGAAGCGGCCGCCCTGGTAGCCGCGTATCATCTCATAAAGCTGATCGTGCCCGATCAGCGTCTCGTACAGACCACGCGCACTCAGCTCGATCAAGCGCGGCTCCCCTTCGCCAACACGCAGCCAGAACCGCTCGCGCGGAGCGCCGCAAACCCGCAGCGTTATCTGAGCGAGTTCTTCTTCTTGTACGGTTTCATCGGCGAAGCTGGGTTCGACCCAGGCATGGCGCCATTTGACATCCCACGCCAGCGGAACCTGTGCACCACCCAGGTCGATCTGCATGCGGATAGGTGTCAGGGGCTTGAACCAGGTCACGGTGGTTCGGCCGTTCACATCCGTTTCGATCTTCGCATCGGCCGTGATGCGCTTTGGGTCAATACCGGAAAGAGCGACACTGGGCGGCGACTCGACATCGCAGTAGCCGTCACCGCCAGGCGGTTCGATGTGCAGCGCAGGCGACAGCACCGCATACTGAATCAACTCCGAAGTCAGTCGTGTCCGCTGTCGGTGCAGCTCTAGCTTGTAGATGCCCGCCCTTGCGCCGAGCACTGCTTCCAACTGGACATGCACCTCACGATCTCGAATTTCAGCGACATCTTCCAAAGGCACCACACGTGCCGACCCCTTCGAATGAGCCAGGCGCAAATAAGATTGGCGGACGAGATTGTCGTCATATGGCAGCACCACCGCGGGCGAACTGACAAAGATCGGCAGTGCATCCGGCGTAAGCCCTGGTACGCGGTTCCCGACGAGCTGCGGCTCTACTTGGACTCGTCGAGCGCGAAGGCGCGTCTCTTCCTCGCCGATGACGATCTTGACGGGCAGCCGCAGCCGACAGCGGACGGCGCGGACATGTCCACTCAGTGCAGTGAGCGGCGCAAGCTGCCGTAGTTCCTGGTAATCACCGCCTGTGTCGTCACTGGCGATGGTGACGCCACCCGCCATGCTGATGATCCACTCACCATCCGTGACTCGCTCTGGATCATCGATCAGGAGGGCGTACGGCTCATCATCGAGGGGACGGAAGAAAACGATGTCTTGATGCGGCAGAGGCGCAGCCGGCAGCGCATCGCAGAGCGGCTGATCCTGGGCGTCCACAATTCCGACGAAACCGCCGCCTTCACCTGCAACCCGATCGAGGATCACCGGTTCGATGTCCCAGCCATCCTTTGTTTTCCATGGATTAACGCCGATATAGCAGGAGCCGTAATCGGCTGGGTACCGCGAAGACTGCATCCAGATGACGCGGTCAGGCTGACTAACTGTCGTCAGGTGAAGATTGTACACGCGGAGTGCGAGGCGGTTTTCTTCCAGATTCCACAGCCATTCGGTGCGTGATGGCCGCGCACGGCTGGTGCGCGCGACATCGGACGGAGATGTGGGCAACCGTTCGAGCAGTTCGGCGCGCAGATGCTGCCAAACGCCGCGCTCGACGTTCGACAGGGTTTGGACGACCTCGTCTTCACGATTGCCCTCTTGCACCAAGAGCGCCGCCTGTGCCAAGTTTTGTACCAGACGCGCGGCTGTTGCGGCGGTTTCATCGCGCTCGACGAAGTAACGCAGACGCTTGCGCACCGATTGAAGGGAGGGATCGTCACGGAGCTGCGCGCTCAGCGCGGTTAATGACGTTTCGGTGAAGTACTCCCATGAGCGCTGCTCGGGACTCCAGAGCTTCAGCACCCACGCTGCGAAGTCATCCTCCAGGTAGCGCGGCAAGATCGCGTGCATGTAGATGCCGCCGACCACGTCTTGATCATGCGCACTCAGTTT
>CAYTME010000104.1:11432-13405 GCA_964438415.1 uncultured Pleurocapsa sp.
CGGAAAAACAAAATCGAACTCATCTTCGAGTGACGCGCGCGCGCGCCGGAAGCAGCGCCGTCCCTCGTTTTGGAAGATCGGATCGGCATCCTCCAAACCCCAGGCGTTTTGAGCATAGGGGCGCCAGAATGAGGGCGTCTCGTCATCGCCGAATTCGGTGAAACGTGCGCTGAAGACCATGCTCGTCACCAGGATCGCCGACGGCACGCGCTGCAACTTGGGGCCATCGGTGTCCTGTCCAATCTGCCGCATGATGCCGCAGAGCATTTTGTAGTTTGCCGGATCAAGATCGATTTCGCCGATCCAGCGCACACGTCGAAACTCAGCGCCTAGAAGTTCATCGACCTCTTTTGAGCTGTTCTTGGGAGAAAATGTCAACATACAGATTCTTTAGGGAGTGCTGAATAACGCGGATACGACAGGTAATTCTCAGCAGGAGAATGCGATCCATATCCTCAAGATTCAGCACTCCCATTCTTTATGAAAGCATGACAGTACCTGTTATATCTTGTATATTAAAGCAGTTGATCGAATTTGTAGGCGTAAGAAATCAGATAGATGGCGCTCGAACAACGCAACCTGGCTGACCAGTTCAATGTTCTATGCCTTCAGCATCTCACAATTAATGAGAGAAACTTCGTCAACACGATCTGCGGCTTGAATGGGCGGCAGGCCCAGTCCATCGCCGAGATCGCCAGCAAAGCGCAGCGATCGGGGGATGTCGTCCGCCATGCGCTGAACAGCGCGCTGCTGAAACTGCCGCGCGCTGAGCTAACGCTGCTGCGCGACCGCTTGGATGACGACACGACAGCCGATGACAGCGGTTTGACTGCGGAGCAGCGGCGGCGTTTGCTGAAGCTGATCGAGTATGCGCTCATCATCCAGGAAACATACGCTTCCAGGTCGCGGTCACAAGCAGCACCGCGCCCCGTCATGCCACCACCCCCATCAGCGGTGACAGAGCGCCAGCGTCATGCTGAACGTCCGCATCGTGTCGAACGTCCGCGTAGTCGTCCGCAAACGCTTGTAGTCGTGCTCGATCAATTAGGACGGCCTGCGCATTACGGACGAATCGCGGAGATCGCCGAACGCTACCATTCCCTCCATCTCAAGGCTAATCTCGTCTACCAGACGCTGGTGCAGCATCCCGATTTCATCTCGCTGGGCGAGGGCATGTTTGCGCTGGCGCGCTGGCAGAACCGTACCGCCGATCCCCAATCCGGACGACTGCGTTACTGTCCGCCGCTGCCGCTGGTAGACCACCAGCGGTCTGAGCAGTTCTTTGAGCAAACGATGCTCGTGCGCGACTGGGTGGATGAGGCGATCACCTACGGGGCACTGCTCGAACGGATGAGGAACAGTGGTCTCACCTTCATGCATCAAGACCTGCTCGATTTATGGTACGCCGTCGGCTTGCTGCCGTCGGTGATGTGGACGACAGCGCGTCAAGATCGCGTCGTGATCACGCTCGATCCTAGTTTGCCGGTCGATCGAGCGCGCGTCACATGTCTGCATCGGGTCGTCCAACGTATCGACCGCATGCCCGAAACACTGAGCATCTTGGCCGCCCACCATCATTCGACCGCAGCGCAGATCGCGGAGGCGCTTCATGGAGATGCGCGCGACAGCGCGGAGATCGTCTATCGACTGCGGCTGTTAGAAAGCCTGAGCGCTGTGCGCAGCATGCATAAGAAAACGTGGACGCTGACGGCATTGGGGCACGAAGTAGCCCAGGCGCACCCACCAGAACGGGATTTCGAACCGCTGCCGCTTCCGGCAGTCACTCACGATCTCAGCTCGGACGACGAATTCTGGATGCTCGATCCATGAGCGGGTACGGCAGCAAGGTACCGCCGGAAGTCGAGGCGCGCATGTATGCAGTGATGGTGGCGACAGCGCGCCAATTTTTCGCCAGCGATTTAGTGCCTCATCCGGCAAGTGGACAGAGAATGGGGTAAAGTAGAGGGCGGAGG
>CAYTME010000105.1:0-2153 GCA_964438415.1 uncultured Pleurocapsa sp.
CGCACTACCCAATTTGAAAGCCCGCTACATCATTCACGCGGTCGGGCCGGTCTACCGCGAACATGACCCGGAGACGGCGCGGCTGCTGGCGCGCGCGTACCGGCGCTCGCTGGAGATCGCTGATGAGCACGGCCTGCGCAGCTTAGCATTTCCGGCCATCAGCACCGGCGTGTACGGCTATCCGATGCACGAGGCAGCGGATATCGCGTTGACGACCGTTTGGGACTACGTCGTTCAACATGACCGTTTCGATCTGGTGCGTTTCGTGCTTTTCGATACAGCCGCGCTGTCCGTTTTCCAATCGACACTGCAAGCGCTAAGCGCCGCGCGCCGCGCGGGCTGAGCTGAGCGTCGAGATGTATCGGTCGTTCGATCTGGCGCGGCGGCATCATACGCATGAACCGATGGACTCGCGCGCGACCTGCTTCCGCTCGCGGGTTTAGAAAGCCCCGCTGTGGTCGTCAAGTTCTTGCAGCTCGGCCAGCACGCTCAAGCACGTCTCCAGCTCCTCCGGTTCGAAGCGCTGGCGCAGCAGGTTGTCCACACGCTCGCTCATCCGCAGCACCTTGTCGCGCAGTTCGGAGCCGCTGGCGGTCAGGTAGATGTGGACGGCGCGCCGGTCGGTGGGGTCTGGGCGTCGCTCGATCAATTCGCGTTCCTGCAGCTTATCGAGGTTCGGCGTGAACGATGTCGCGGCACGCCCGACCGCCCGCGCGAGATCGCTGGCGTGACGACCATCGCGCTCGTAGAGGGCGCGCAGGATGTACCACTCGATGACGGTGAGCTGCAGCGGGGCGATCATGCGCCCGACGACTTGGTCGAGACGCCGAAGCGCGATGTCGAGATTGATCCAGATCGAACCATCGAAGCGTAGGCTCGCGGTATGCGGCCGGTTATCGGACATGACCATGCGTGTTTCAACTCCAGTAGACTATGATTGCGTATGATGAATGGCGATCATAAACTGTAAGGTTCCCAAGCGGACTAAGCAGTCACTTTCCAGTGGATAGGGGACTTCGGGCACGAGGCGGCGACCGTTGAGAAACGTGCCGTTGACCGAGCCGAGGTCGATCAAGTGCGGGATGCCGTGATAGCGCACCAGAGCAGCATGTCGTCGAGATACGCCCAGCGCTCGTGCGTTATACTTTGCGAGGTCGATATCCGGCTCGTAATCGCTGCTCTCGTCGGAGCGTCCGATCACGTACCCTTCCTCACCGGGCGTCTGAATCTCGCAGATCGGTTCATGGCTGGGGTGCAGTCGAAAATCGAGCCGCGACATGCTGACAGCTCCTACAGCGTGCGTTCAACGTGGACTCATAAATATGAGAAATTATTCGCATTTATGTAACTATAAGACACGATACCATTATAAATGAAACTACAAGGATTTATACCGAATCTCATCAATCTCACTATAGCCAATAATGACTGGGCTTATTTGGTTATGTATCCAACTGGAGAGGGATTTCGAGGAAATCACGCCTTTCTGAGCTGGACTGCGCGTCACGAATGCTTAATCGGGTGCCGGAGGCCTGGACGTAAAGGCCTAAGCGAAAGTACAGGTCGTCTATGTCCATAGAGCCAAAGTGGAATGTGTCGATCACGAATTCGCCCGCGCTCCACAGGCTGGTCGGATAGGTATTTACCTGCGGCATCTGGTCGCGCTGATCGAGGATCGCTCCTCCTGCATCGACCAGATGCACGAACACCGTGTAGTCTTCGTTGGTTTCCCACAGAGACTGCCAGACGACCTCGAGCTTGATCCCTTCCTCAGCGGCCTGGATCGAATATCCGTGCAGGCGGATCAGGTCGCCGAAAACGACATCGACCGTGTGCGCCACCGGCGGCGGCTCGAAGATGCGCGCAGCGCCCTCGATGTTCAGCGAGCCGAGCGTCTGCCGCATGCCGCCCGCTTCCAAGAACAGACTGTATTTGCCCGCTTCCAGCGTCCGCGGCAGCGGGATGCGCAGGCGCTCAAGCCAGATGTCGCCGTCGCGCCAACGCGCGGGGGGATAGATCTCACCCAAAACCTCTGATCTCCGGATCGGTATCTCGCTGCTGCCGCTTGCGAGCAGCAGGCGGTACTCGAGATCGCCGCGCATCCTGTCGGTGGGCACCGCCTGCCAGCCAAGCGCGATCGGAAGTACGCTGCC
>CAYTME010000105.1:2166-3400 GCA_964438415.1 uncultured Pleurocapsa sp.
GAAACCGCTGGCTGGTCGAAACCGGCCAGGCGGACGCCGGGCGCTGCATCGAACGCGGCCTGCTGCGCAAGCGGCAGCGACTCAAGATCGGCTGGCTCGGCAGGTCTGGTGATCTCAAGCTGCCCAAGCGTCTGCCAGATGCCGCCGGAACCGCCCTGCGGCTGTTCATACAGGATGTAGCGGTCGCTGGCGCGGGCGACCCAAGCCATCCGCAGGGGATAGCGTCCCGGCGGCGTGCCCGGCGGGATATCGACCGGCAGTCGGATGAAGATGACTGCGCCGGGCTGCCAGCGATCGGTATCGGTCATGTAGATGTCGCTGCGCGCGAGCAGACTGCCACCGCCGTCCTCGAGCTGGAGCAGCGGCGTCAGATCGTTCACTTCCGGCGCACGTTCGATTTGCCAGAAGAAGCTGATTTCGCCGCGCGCGCCCGACATGATCGGCGCAGCAGACAAGCCGGCAAAGTTGAGATAGGGGTTTCGCGCTGTGGGCAGCTCATCCGCCGCGACGGGCAGCGGCGTATCGCTCGACAGTCGAAACGCCTCAAAAGCCGGGATGCCGTCAGGGCCGTCAGGCACATCGTCCAGTCGGCCCGGCTCCAACCAGCCGCGCCAGTCATCCGGAGGCGGCGCGCTGCGCGGAAAAATGTAGAGGCCGCGCATGCCAGCCGGCGGTCGATAGAGCGTGTTCGTCCCCAGCCAGACGATCGGCGGCGTGCGCTCGATCATCACGGTCGGATGACTGCGGTCGCGCGCCGCGAGATAGATCTGCTCATCCGGCTGGACGCCCCTCTCCCTGATCCAGCGGGCGGCCAGCGATAAGTCGGCATCTGTCTCGTAAAATAGGTCACTGCGGCTGGCCCAGCCGAAATACGTCTGAGCAGCCAGTACTGCGCTGACCAGCGCGATCGCGGCTGCGGCGCTGACGAGCGGCGCAGATCGAAGCTGCCATTTGCGCAGGCGGCCAACGGCGTTGAGCGCGGCCTCGAATCCCACCCCGACCAGCACGAAGATGAGCGGCACCATGCCCAGTGAGCGCATATGGCTAGGCGGCAGTCCGCCGACCGAGACGATGCTGGGCAGGGTCATCAGAGGTGCGAGCAGCGCGAGCAGATAGGCAGCCCGCTCACTTGGTGGATGCGCGCGAACGAGACGCCAAGCCGCCGTGCCCAGCCCGATCAGGAGAAGGGCACCCTCGATAGGTGTGAAATACGGGCGGTGTGGGATGTTGTAGC
>CAYTME010000105.1:3410-13159 GCA_964438415.1 uncultured Pleurocapsa sp.
AGATAGGGATCGCCGTCGATGAAGAACATGCGCGCATGCAGGATCAAGCTCTCGGTCAGACTGACGGCTTGATTGGTCTGTGTGACTTCGCTCAGCCGTCCCCAGAAGATGTCCGGTCGCTGGATGGCGTAGACGATCATCGGCGCGGAGACGAGGGCAAGGACTCCAAAAAAGACGATCCCCTGCGCCAGCCGGACACGCCACCTTCCTCGATCGAACCAGAGCAGCGCCAGACCGGCGATGAGCAGCCAAAAAGGGAACAGCCGCGATGCCATGTAGGTATAGACGGCACCGCCGGCAAACAGTCCGCCGAGCGCCAGCCAGCCCCAGCCTCGTTCGCTGCGCAGTTCACGCCACAGGCAGAGCAGCGCCAGCGCCTGCATGAGGGGTAGGGTGACGGCGCGAAATGCCTGCCGCGCGATGAAGATCTGCGGAAACGAGATCGTCATCAGCAGGCCGACAGCCAGCGCGATCACGACTCCGCGCCTGCCGCGGAACATCTCACGCGCTAAGCGGATGCTGGCGGCGATCGTGAGCAGGCTGACGAAGACACTGGTCAGGTGCAGGGTGTATATGCGATCGCCAAACAGGTGCAGCAGCGGCGCAGCGAGATACATGTAGAGCACTTCGCGCCCCTGATAGGCCTCGACGATCGGGAAGAAGCGCGCGCCGCCAAATGCGATGCTGCGCGTGATCAGCAGGTATGCGCCCTCATCGTAATGCGGGCCGGGGGGATATAAGTGAAGCTGCCACAGGCGCAGCACCGCGGCCAGCAGCAGGATGAATGAGGCGAGGGGAAGGTAGTAGCGTCGCATTGCACTGCTGATTATGGACGCTCGCGACGGGAGCGCAAGGGGGCAGTGCAGCGAAACAAAAGGGCGCGGCTTCTTGTGCCGCGCCCGTACTGGCTGCGATGGCGTATGTGCGCGTTAGTTCTTGCTCACTTTGACCGGGATCATCTTCGGCTGGGCGGTTTCCGATTTCGGCAGTGTCAGCGTCAGGACGCCGTTTTCATAGCGCGCCTCGGCCTGATCGACATTGATCGTCTGCGGCAGGCGGATACGGCGCATGAAGCGACCGTAGCGCCGTTCCTGCACCAGCGCACGTTTGCCCTCATGCTGGGTCGTCTGCTCGGGGATTTCGCCCTCGATCAGCAGGTAGTCGCCATCCTGGCGCACCTGGATATGCTCCGGCTGAACGCCCGGCATCTCGGTCGTGACGGTGTACGTATGGTCATCCTCGTGCACGTCGAGCGCGAGCGCGCGCACGCCTTCAGGCAGTTCTCCATCAAAATCGAAGAAGGGCCGCCAGTCCTCGAAGAAGCGATCCATCATACGCTGCATGGCGCTCAACTCACGGCGAGGGTTCCAACGGATGATGTTCGTCATGGTCACGCACTCCTCAAGACTAAATCACCGTTTACACCCCTTACTTACGACTCGTCTGTCGGATGAGCGTCGAAAGGGTGTTAGAAATGTGCAAGAAAAGGCCTAGATCGACTGGCGGCGTTCGAAGCGGCGGTGGAAGCTCGTCGTTGGTTGGAAGATGTCCACATCCGGGTGTGTGAGCGGGACGACACTGCACAACGCACGCTCACCTGCGTCCTCGAGATAGTAGATCGCATAGGCGTGATCCGGATTCAGCGGGATGCGCGGCGCTAGCCAGCGTCCGAACCGATACACCCGTCCCTCGTCGTCGTAGAAGGTGGGCATCTTCCAGAACCAAAAGCGCGTCCACGGCGTTCCGGCGGCATACAAGATGTGGTAGCGCAGGGGCAGGCGGGCGTAGCGGCGCGCGCGCAGCGCGAGCATGACAGCGGCGGCGGCCAGCAAGATCAGCAGCACCAGCCAGCCGCGCACGATCAAGAGGGGTAAGCGCAGCCCGACGAGCAGGATACCCGGCGACAGCAGCAGCAGCAGCGTCACCAGCGGATCGGTCGTGATCGCCAGCCACTGGCCGACGGTCAGGCGTCCGTCACGGTTGACGAGCAGGCGCTCGCGCATTTCGGGCGTGATCACATCTCGCTTGGGCTTATCCATCGGGGCATCGACCTCGCTCTCTCTTGGAGAGAGTACTACGGATACCGATCAGGATGTCACCCCAACTTGTGGGGAGTTTGTCAGCGTGTCCGGGTTTTTCTCGGCACGTGGTCGGAGCATCGCAGACTCTGCGGGCTGGCGCGTGCCCTGCGGGCGGCGCAAGCAAAAAGGGCAAGCGCGCGGCTTGCCCTGATCGGCCTCTCGCATCCTGCTGCGCACTAGGGCAGCAGGTTGGCTGCCAGCGTCACATTGGTCGCCAGATCGGTGGCTAAGAACGGCAGGACGAACAAGATGAGCGTCCCAGCAAAGCAGGCATACACAGCCCAACGAACGTAGGGCGTGGCCCCGGCGGCGGGGTCGCCCTCGCCTTCACGCAGATACATCTTGACGACGACATTGAGATAGTAGAAGCCGCTGACGACGCTGGTGACGACGCCGATGATGGCCAGCGGGATGAGGCCGGCTTCGAGCGTGACCTGAAAGACGAACACCTTGGCGATGAAGCCGGCGGTCGGTGGGAAACCCGTCAAGCTGAGCATGAAGATCGCCATCATCAAGGCCAGCCCCGGACGCGATCGCGCCAGCCCTGTGAAGTTCTGGATCTCCGTGCCGCTGCCGTCGTCCTTTTCGATCGCCATCGCGACGGCGAACGCGCCGAGGTTGGTGAACATGTACGCGAGCAGGTAGAACAAGAGACTGCGGGCTGCTGCATCGGCCACCCCAGCCGTGCCCGCCGCCGCCACCGCCATCAAGATGTAGCCCGCGTGGGCGATCGAGGAGTAAGCCAGCATGCGCTTCATATTCGACTGCACGATGGCGACCAGATTGCCGAGGATGAGCGTCGCCGCCGCCACGATCCAGACGGTCGTCTGCCAGGCGGCGATACTGGCACCGTCGGTCAGGAACAGCGCAGGCAGACCGGCGGCCAGCACGCGCAGCAGACCAGCGAAACCGCCCGCCTTTGCGCCGACGCTCATGAAGGCGGTCACGGGTGTCGGGGCACCTTCGTAGACATCCGGCGTCCACATATGGAAGGGGACGACCGCGACCTTGAAGCCCAGCCCGACGAGCACCAGCCCGGCACCGATCAGCAGGAGCACTGTCGCACTGCCCTCGACCCCGGCGGCGACGATCTCGAAGACAGCCGGGATATTGGTCGTGCCAGTCGCGCCGTAGATGAGCGCCGCCCCGTAGACGAGGAAGGCGCTGGAGAAGGCACCGAGGATGAAATACTTGAGACCGCTCTCTTCCGACTTCAGCTCGGGTGAGCGGAAGGCCGACAAGACGTAGAGCGGGATGCTGAGCAGCTCCAACGCCACGAAGACGATGATGATGTCGTTGGCGGCAGCCATGAACATCATGCCGGACACGCTGAACAGCATCAGCGTGTAGTATTCACCGCGCTCGATGTTCGCCCGCTTCAGGTAGTCGAGGCTCATCAAGACGCCGATAAAACCGGTCGCCAAGATGATGGCGTTCATGTACGCGGTGAATTGGTCGGCGCGGAACATCCCCAGGAAGGCTTCTTCCTGAACATTGAACAGGAAGGCGTTGGCGACGAAGGCAAAGACCATGCCGCCCGCCGCCAGCCATGCCGTCCGCTCTTTGCGCTCGCTGGGGATGAACAGATCGACCATGAGGACAATACACGCCCAGACCGTGATGCTGAGGGCTGGAAGCGTGTACTGCAGGTTGAAGTCGCTGAGACTCGGTGTTGCGATCATCGTGCCTACCTTAGGGGATGGCCTGGGCGACGGTCGTGACGAACTGCGACACCTGCGCGACGATGCTGTTCACCGTCGAGTCCATCGGCGCGAAGAACAGCGCCGGATAGATGCCGATCAAGAAGATCGCGACCAGCACGGGCACCAAGGCGGCGTATTCCATCCAGTTGATCTCGTGCAGATGTTTGTTTTCTTGTTTGTCCAGCTCGCCCATGAAGATCTTCTGGAACATGTAGAGCATGTAGACCGCCGCCAGGATGATGCCCAGCGTGGCGAAGAGGGCGAAGAAGAAGCCGAGCACATCGCTGCCGAAGGTGCCGAGCAAGATAGTGAATTCGCCGATGAAGCCGTTCAGACCCGGCAGACCCATGCTGCTCAGCGTGATGACCAGGCTGATCGCGCCGAAGACCGGCAGCGCCTTCCAGATGCCGCCGTAATCGGCCAGCTTCTTGGTGTGACGGCGCTCGTAGAGCATCCCGACGATCAAGAACAGGCCGCCCGTGCTGATGCCGTGATTGACCATCTGCAGGATGCTGCCCTGAACGCCCTGGCCATTGAGTGCAAAGATACCGAGCACGATGAAGCCCATGTGGCTGACCGAGGAATACGCGACCAGCTTCTTGGCGTCATCCTGAGCGTAACTGACCCATGCCCCGTAGATGATGCCGATGACGGCGATGACGCCGATGACCGGCGCCCAGGCGACCGATGCTTCTGGGAACATCGGCAGCAGGATGCGGATCATGCCGTAGGTGCCGAGCTTTAGCAGCACGCCTGCCAGGATGACGGAGCCGGCTGTTGGCGCTTGCACGTGTGCGTCGGGCAGCCAGCTGTGCAGCGGCCACAGCGGCACTTTGATGGCCAGCGCGATGAAGAAGCCGAGGAAGAGGAACGACTGTGCGCTGAACAGACCATCGAATGGGAAGCGAAGCGCGCCGCTCTGCACGCCGGCGATGATCTCCGGGATGGCGAACGTGCCCGCCGTGTTGCCGACGTAGAGGATCGCCAGCAGCATCAGCACCGAGCCGGCCAGCGTGTACAAGAAGAACTTGACGGCGGCGTAGACGCGGTTCTCCGCACCCCAGATGCCGATCAGGAAGTACATCGGCACGAGCGTGACTTCGAAGAAGATGTAGAAGACGATCAGATCCTGGATCATGAAGGCGCCGAGCATCGCCCACTCGAGCAGCAGCATGAAGATGTAATACAGCTTCTCGCGTCCGCGCTCTTCGAAGATGTGCGATGCCATCGATGCGAAAATCGCGATCGGCATGATGAACGCCGTCAGCACGATCAGCAGCAGGCTGACGCCATCGACACCGACGAAGTAGCTGATGCCGAACGTCGGCATCCACTCCCAGCGCTGCACCATCTGCAAGCCCGCCACGTTCGGGTCGAAGCCGGCCCACATGACCAACGTCAGCACGAATGTGACCAGGCTGAACCCCAGCGTGGTATAGCGGATATTGCGCGCCTGTGCTTCGGGTATGAAGAGCAGGATGGTCAGGCCGACCAACGGTAAGAACAGGATTACCGTCAGCAGCGAAAGTCCGGTCGCTTCCATCGGTTTAAGCCCCTTCAGTTCAGCCGTTGGTTTGCAGCAACGGCAGCAGCAACACTACGATGACGATGACCACGCCCAGCAGGAGCGAGATGGCGTAAGTGCGCACATAACCAGTCTGAACGCCGCGCACGCTGCGGCTCAGCCAGGCAGTCAGGCGCCCGATCCCGTTCACGATGCCGTCGATGATGCCCAAGTCGACCGGCTTGCTCAGAAGCGTGCCGATGGCGTTGAAACCATCGCGGATGACGGTATTGTGGAAGTAATCGTGCCAGAAAGCCCAATCGAGCGTATCGGCCAGGAAGCGTGCGGTGACATTGAACGGGCGCTCGAACAGGCGGTAGTAAATCTCGTCCCAGTAGAGCCGGGCATTCGCCAAGCTCCAGACTTGGCCGAAGGCGGGCTGCCGTGCCAGCGGGTCTTCTTGGGCATCGCCCACCAGCGGATTGGCCTTGCCGTAGATGCCGCGCGCCACGAAGATCGCGCCCAGCGCCAGCCCTGTCGCGGCCAACGCCAGCAGCAGGTTGAACTGCAGGGGGTGGGCATGGACGAGCGTCGCTTCCAGCCAAGTGGTGAAGTTGTGTTCGCCGAAGATGGTTTCGATGCCGAGCGCGCCGCTGGGGATGTTGATGAAACCAGCAGCGATGCTGCCGACGGCTAAGAGCAGCAGCGGCACCGTCATCACGGCGCTGCTCTCGCTGGCTTTGCGCGCCGCCTCTGTACGCGGCTTGCCGTGAAAGACCAGCTCGACCTGCCGCCACATGTAGAAGGCGGTGAAGGCCGCGGCGGCGATCAGCAGGCCGAGCGCGATGAAGCCGCGCAGTTCGCCTTTATCGATGCCGACGATCCATGCATCGGCCAAGATTTCGTCCTTCGACCAGAAGCCCGCCAGCGGGAAGATGCCCGCCAGCGCCAGTGTGCCGATCAGGTAGGTCAGATAGGTGACCGGCATCTTACGCCACAGGCCGCCCATGTTGCGCATGTCCTGCGGATCGAATTCAGCTTCCTCATGGTGATGGCTACCGTGGGCATCTTCGCCGTGAACCGGATGCGGATCATGGTCGTCATGGCCGTGGCCGTGCCCGCCGTGCGCGGCATGGTGACCGTGTTCGACGCCGTGAATGACCGAGCCGCTGCCGAGGAACAGCAGCGCCTTGAAGAAGGCATGCGTGAGCAGGTGGAACATGGCGGCGACGTAGGCCCCCAGCCCGACCGCCGCCACCATGAAGCCAAGCTGGCTGACGGTGCTGTACGCGAGCACGCGCTTGATATCCCACTGGCCGATGGCGATGAACCCAGCGGCGATGGCAGTCGTCGCACCGACGATCGTCACGACCAGCGAGGTCAGATCGGCCTCGTAATACCAGACGTTGCTGCGCACCATCATGTAAACACCGGCGGTGACCATCGTCGCGGCATGGATGAGCGCGCTGACTGGCGTCGGGCCAGCCATCGCGTCCGGCAGCCAGACGAACAGCGGTATCTGCGCCGATTTGCCCGCCGCGCCGATCAGCATGAACAGCGTGATCAGGACGAGCACTGTTTCGAAGGACAGGGTGAAGGGGCCGAAATCGACCTGATGGCCGCCTTCTTCCAGCCAGCGCTCGGTCTTGCCGAAGACGCCGAGTTGTTCGGTCGGGATGTGCGCGTTGTCGGTGTACACGACGGCGGTCTCGGTGCTGTGCCCACCCTCGCCCGCGGCAGCGGCTTCCTCTCCGCCGTGCTCGCCTTCAGCGGCGGCGGCACCCTCACCGTGTCCCTCTTCAGCGGCGGCTTCGCCATGTGCGCCGGCCTCCGCCATATGGGCGACGAACTCGGGGTTGGCGATCTCGCCAGGGCGGTAGTAATCGAGCGTGCCAAAGGTCCAGAAGATCATGAAGATCGCGATCATGAGGCCGAAATCGCCGATGCGGTTGACGACCATCGCTTTGCGGGCTGCGTTGCTGTTGCGCCAGCCGACGCCTTTGGCTTTATCGAACCAGAAGCCGATGAGCAGGAAAGAACACAGACCGACGCCTTCCCAGCCGACGAACATCATCAGGAAGTTGTTGCCCGTGACCAGGATCAGCATGAAGGCGAGGAACATGTTCAGATACGCGAAGAAGCGGTGATATTTTGGGTCGCCGTGCATGTAGCCAGAGGCGTACATGTGGATGAGCGAACCGATCCCAGTGACGACCAGCATCATCGTCACGCTGAGCGTATCGACGCGCATCTGCCACGGGATTTCAACGGTGTCGCCGATGCGGATCCAGCCATCGAGTAGGGGGGGATTGACGACCACGCCGGTGAAATTGCTGTTGGCCAGGTACGCGTACAGCAAGACCGAAACGCCGAACGACAGGGCAGCCGCGATCGTGGCGATGCTGCTGATGCCCTTCTCCGTCAGCCGCGCACCCCAAAACAGGTTGATGAACGCACCGATGGCTGGAAAGAGAATGACGAGACTGACAAGCTGCGGGTAGCTCTCCATGTGCATGAGCGGCTCAACCTTCCATCAGGTGCAGGTCGTCGATATTGATACTTTGCTTCGTCCGGAAGATCGCGACGATCAGCGCGAGACCGACGGCGACCTCGGCAGCGGCCACCGTGATGATGAAGAAGGCGAACAGATGGCCTTGTTCCCCGCCCCATTGACGGGCAAATGCCGCCAGCGCCAGATTGGTCGCGTTGAGCATCAGCTCGACCGACATGAAGACCAAGATCGCGTTGCGGCGGAAGACGACGCCCATGACGCCCAAGACGAATAGGATGGCGCTCAAGAGCACATACATTTCGGTCTGAACCATCGTCGCTACTCCTTGTGTGCGCGCTCAGTCGCCGGCTGGTTCGCGTTGATCGGACTCGGTGGGGAGCTGGGGCGCATCGGTCTGCACCACTTCGTGACCGACCTGGCTGGCGATGACGTTCGTCAGCGGCCGGCTGACTTTGCGCCGTCCCTGGACGCGCTGCCGCGGCGGCGTGATCTGGTGGCGGGTCAAGACGATCACGCCGACCATCGCCGCCAAGAGCAGTATCGCCAGCAGTTGGAACGGCAGCATGTAGTCGATGAAGAGCATCTCGCCGATGGCGCGTGGGCTGCCGAACGACGCGCGCGCATCCGCGCGGATCAGGGTGGGCGCGGCGCGCAGCGTGCCATCGAACAGGCGCTCACTCGTGACAACGATCAAGTCTGAACGGTCACGCCCAAGCTCGAGGCCGCGCTGGCGGAACAGCACCGGTTCGCCGTCGCTGTCCGGCACATCCGGACCATCGAGGTAAGCCCACGAATAGGTGCCTTCGGTGATGATGAACGGGGCAGACGCCGCTCCGAACGCGAGATCGTTGACGTACGTTATCGTGTCGCCGGTGTTGAATTCCGCGCCGAAATCGACCAGGCTGATCGACTGAGCCGGTCGGAAGGCGTTGAAGACGACGATGCGGCTGCTGCGCGCTTCGGGCACGGTCGAAAGGTCATCCTGCAAGACGGCGAACGCCACTTCGGGGCCGTCGCCGTAGGCGATGATGGTGCTGATCGTACCGGGTTCGAGCGAGACAACGGTCGTGATCGGCGCGCCATCTTGAGGCGTCACCGTGACGTTGTAATCACCCGCTGCTGTCTGAATGTAATCCGACGCTGTGCGGAAGGCCAGATCGCTGGCAATGACGGTGTCGTTGAGGGCGACTTGCACGGCGGGCACATCGGTGGCGGCATGGACGACGCGAACGCGCGGCGCGGGTTCGGGCGGCGTCTGCGCGTTCAAGTTGGTGTTCAAGATCGGCAGCGCGAGGGCGAACAGCAGTGCCAGCGCCAGCGTCAGCCCGACGGCCGGCAGCCAGGGGAATTTCGTCTCGCGCAGGTCGAGCCTCTCCGCACCCAGAAGCATGATCACGAAGATGAACAGCACCATGATCGCCCCGGCGTAAACCGTGATCTGGATCATGGCGAGGAAAGGTGCGTCGAGCAGCAGGAAGAGGAACGCGAGCGCCCCCATGGTCGCCACAAGACTGAGCGCACTATGCACCGCGTTGCGGCTGGTCAACATCACGACAGCAAAAGCGACCGCCAGCGCACCGACGATCACAAACAGGATCACTTCCGTCATTGTGTTGTCCTAAGGTGTGCAATTGCGATTGTGCAGTTTAGCGCAAAGCCTGATCGATTTCAAATGGACGCCGACAGCAGATCAGGTTCGCGTATCTCCCGCACGATCGCAAGTTTGCACGTAATCTAGACCCATGACAGCGACAGGGCGCACATCTCCGTGCGCCCCGTAAGTTTAGCTTTTTCCAACCTTCCCGCAAGGAAATCACAGCGGGTTGGGCATATCCGGGATCGCGCGGTCGAATTTACCCGGCTCGACCTGCTGCGGTGTGTCTTTGCCGCCGGGCGGCACCGGGTCGATCAGCATGTCTTTGGTGAAGATCGCATCGCGCCGGTCGGTG
>CAYTME010000106.1:0-4262 GCA_964438415.1 uncultured Pleurocapsa sp.
GCTCGCGCCGCAGCCGAGCGTCCTGCTGCTCGACGAGCCGTTCTCCAATCTCGACACCGGCCTGCGCAGCCAAGTGCGGGCTGAGGTGGCCGCCATCCTACGCCAGGCGGGCATCACCACCATCCTCGTCACCCATGACCAGGAAGAGGCGATGAGCCTGGCCGATGTCGTCGCCGTGATGTTCGACGGGCAGATCGCCCAGTTGGCCAGCCCACAAACGCTCTACCGCCAGCCTGTTTCGCGGGCGGTGGCGGCCTTCATCGGCGAGGCGAATTTCGTCACGGTGCACGCGCACGGCCTGACCGCCGAGAGCGAGCTGGGCAGCCTCTCGCTCACAGCCCCCGCGCATGGCGCAGTCGATACGCTCATCCGACCGGAACAGATCGTACTGACGGATGACGACAGCGGCGTGCGGGCGCACATCCTCTGGCGCGAATACTACGGCCACGATCAGCGAGTCGGGCTGCGCCTGCCGAGCGGTCTGGCGCTGGTCGCTCGGTTGGATGGGGCGCAGGTCGTCACGCCGAGGACCGAGACCGGCATCCGCGTGCAGGGAACGTGCCAGCCGTTTGCAAAGTGAATCCGCCGCGCGCAGCCAGCCGCTGGAATGACGCGAGCGCATGACCGCGCCTGCCGCGAGACCGAACGCATTCGGAAAGCCCAGCCGAGCCGCTTGAGCGCTCGGCGCAGCAGTCGCGCTCCAAGATCTGAATGCACCCGCACGACCGATTCTATAGACAGCGCGGGCAATTTCCGGCATAGTTGAGACGCTCGTCGTGAAGATCGGATGCCTGAGTGCGCGAAGGGGGTACGTCATGCGCACACTGCGATGGTGGCTCATCTGCTGGTTGGCAAGCCTGTTTTTTGCGGTCATCCCCGCCCAGGCCAGCAGCCCCTGGACGGTCTGGCTCTACACCCAAGCGACGGGCCGGCTGCGCCTAATCGACCAGAGCGGCACACTCGTGCGCGACTTTCGACTGCCGCTGCCCGCCGCCGACCCCGCGCGCCTGCCGAATACCGTCGCGATCGCGCACAACGGCCGAGCCGCTGCCTATGTCGTGCGCACGCTCGACGATACACCGACGGTCGTGGTGCTCGATCTGGTGACGCAGATGGTGATCACCAGCGTCACCTTACCGCCAGGTGCCAATGTCAGCCTCGAATTCTACGGCACGCCGCACGTCTTCAGCGAGAACGACACACAGCTCGCTTTCGGCTACGGCTCAAGCACCGGGTCAGGCAGTTGGCGGGTCGTCGTACTCGACCTGGCGACCGGTGGCAGCTTCACTTTCGGCAGCGACAGCCCGTCGGCCATCACGCTCGGCCTGGGGGACAACCCGTTCCTGGTGCCGATCGTGCGCAGCTACCGCGGCGCAGAGGTCGCCTTCACGATGCTCCCGATCCCCAGCGACGCCCTCGGCGGCCCGACTTTCATCTGGGACACCGTGCGCTCGGTGGTACAGCCGAGCGTGGCCTACAGCACCCTCAGCGATGACACGCTCTTGATGACGGGTGAGACGATCACGATCGTTTCCGACACGCGCTTCGGTTTCAGCAGCAGCCTGGAAACGTTTCCGATGATGCAGTTCAACGCCGTTTGGGTGTATGAGCCGTCCGTCGGCGCGTTCCCGTTCGTCGCCGACACCGACTTCTCGTTCGGAATGCCGCGCTTCATCCAGAACGGCGAGCGGGTCGCCGTCACCGGGCAGCGCGCGGACGGGCTGTACGAGACGCGCGTTTACGAGCGCAGCGGCGGCATCGTCGGCGCTGCCGGCATCGCCATCAACAGCCTGCAGGGCGTTTTCGACGGGTTCGTCTTCACCACGAGTGACCCCACGCTGGTCAGCCCGGCGAGCGGCAGCGCCCTCTACTTCAGCAATACACGCACCGGGCTGGGTGCGCTGGTGGGTGTGCTGATCTGGGAGAGCGAACCGGACGAGGCAGCGCAGATCGTCTGGACGAGCGACAACTTCACCGTCGGGCCGAGCGATCCGCCCGCATGGGCGGTGCTCGCGGCACCGATCAACCACCCAGACGAGCCGCTGACCGCCCTGGGCGCGCCGCCGTCCGACGTCTACATGCCGCCGACTCTGGCCGCCGCGCCGGGCGCGCTCGCGCCGGGGGCCGATGCGCTCATCAATACAACCGAAGGTGACCGGCTGCGGCTGCGCGCCGGGCCGGGCTTGAGCTTCGCCGTCATCGCAGAGCTGGCCGACGACACGCGCGTCCTCATCCTTGAGGGTCCACAGTCCGCCAACGGCTTCGTCTGGTGGCGCATCCGCCTCGCCGACGGCACGTCCGGCTGGGTCGTCGAGTCGGCGGACGGCATCCGCACGCTCGTCCCCGTGTATTCGGGCTGAGTCAGCCGAAGCGGCGGTCGACGGCGACCCGGTTGGCGAAGATCGTCGCGACGGCCTCGCGGGTGGTCGCTTCGATGATGTCCAAGTAGGCGTTCGGATAGGGCAGAGACGCCGCCTGACGCAGCGTCTCGATCAAGTCCGGAGGGCTGATGATCGTGATCGCCGCGCTCTGCGAAAACGGGATGTGATCGACCAAGCTCAAATCGGTCGTCACGATCGGGCGGAAGCGATCCCAATAGGTGCGTGCCGTCTCGAAAAACCAGCTCGAATCGAGGCCGGGAGCCAACACCACGAAGTGAAAATCCGCCGCTCCCTGGATCGGTCCCGGTCCGTACTGCGGTATCGCGCGCGGCCCGCCGACAAAGCCACTGCCCATCACCTCGATCGGCGGCACCTGCTTGAGGACGACCGGCAGCTCGCCTAGGCGGCCGATCGTGCGCACCGGGCCGGGGATGTAGTACTCATCCTCTTTCCACAACGTCACGCCGAAGAACCAGGGCGGTGCCTGCTCGGCACTCCAGCGGAACATGGCCGCGGTCGCTTCACCGTGATTGACCTCGCTGTAAGGCGGATAGCGGTTGTCCTGTTGAAACACGTTATCGCGAAACGGGAAGATGCCGCCCTCGGTGCCGACCACAGGCACCGCTTGCGAGCCGAACAGGACGCCGCAGCGCTCGTTGAACATGCGCCCCATCGCGATCAGGCCGACGGGATCGCCGTGCGGTGTCTGCGCCGTCCCGCCGTAAACGGTGCGCCCCGGATCGGCACGCTGGCAGATCGGGTCATAGGGGTACTCGAAGTGCCAGCCGCCCTCTTCAGCATTCTGAGCCGCCGGGGGGCGCGCGCTCCATGGGCCGCCGCCAGGCACCTGTTGGTAGAAATGGTTGAGGATGTAGGGATGGGTGGCGCAGTAGGCACCGTTGGCGAGCACGTTGCGGAATCGGTCGAAGTGCGCCGTGTGCAGATACTGCAAGAACGCTTCCATCCAGCGCACGGATGCGTACTGCGGGTGATCGCTTTCCGCCAGCGGGATGAAGCCCGGATAGCCGCCGAGCGTGATCGTGAATTCCGCCCATGACAGCCAGTTATCCATCAGCGGCTTGATCACATTGTCGAAGTCGCGCCAGTCGGGGTCGAAGCCTTCCGGCCACTCGACGCCGAGGTTCGGCTCGTTGTAGAACTCGAACCATTTGACACCGACGCTGGCGAACGCGATCATGATGTCGCGCCAGAACCGGTCAAACGGGCGCGCGCCCCAGCGGCCCAAGTACAGCCGCACGATCGGCGTGATCCCCGCAGACAGCAGTGCCGCGCAGTCATCGACGTATTCGTAGCCGGCGGCGATGAGCTTGCACCAGCCGCAGCGCATCGCCTGGTAGCGCTCGATCGGCAGCGGCGTCTGGTAGATGCTGGCGACATGCAGGCCACGCGGGTTGCGCGACCATTGGAACTCGTCGAGGCGCACGGCAAAGTCCTCAGATCAATCGACGTTCAGGGTAGAGAGCGGACATCACCCACCGATCAACGAGCCGGGTGTCGGCGTGATCGGGGGAATCGGGTTTTGAGCTGGCTGGTCGGTCGGCGCGGCGGCTTCCGCTGGCTGCACCGTGGGCGTGGGTGTGGTCGCCGGCGTCGGCGTCACGGTCACCCAGCCATCGAGCGGCTGTGTCGGCAGCATGGGCGTCGGGATGCTGGGCAGCAGCGTCACATCCGCCGGGATGAAGGAGAGCGGCACGCCGAATGGTTGGTTGAGCGCCGCGCGCTCATCAAGCACCTGCTTGACTTCGGCCACCGTGTCGCGCACGACCGCATCGTAGAGCGCGTCGGGGCGCAGCCGGCCGATCTGGACGCCTAGGTTTTCGACCGCATCGCGGCGGACGACGGCCGTCACCGCGAGACTCC
>CAYTME010000106.1:4334-13107 GCA_964438415.1 uncultured Pleurocapsa sp.
CGGTATCGAACAACCACTCCGCACCCAGCCCCGGCGCGATCAGCAGGAAATGATAATCGGCGAGCATATCCGGGCGTTGTACAACCATAAAGTTCATTATAGCCGCAGTCGGAACAGCAGACCAGCGATAATTACGCCGAACTCAAATCTCTTAACTTTTTTCACAAAGCCTGCGGTATACTCATAGAGTACAAGTGAAGCAGCTCTGCGATCTCGATCGCTTTGAGGTCAAATGTCCTCGTCGCGCGACTCCATTCTCGGCAAATTGAAAGCCGCCCGCCGTCCATTCGAGGATGCCGACCCGCGCCCATCGCACTACAAACCTGTCATCCCGGCGCTTGACCCCGCTCCGGAGGCTTTGATCGAGCGGTTCGTCCAAGAGTTGGATGCACTCAAAGGCAGCGCGATCGTCGTCGGGGGGGACGCTGATGCGCGCAAACAGGTCTTGGCGCTGCTGCGCGAACACGCAGTCGATCACATCCTCGCGTGGGATTTTGCCCATATCCCGGTTGTCGGGCTGGAACAAGCCTTGACCGAAGCGGGTGTGACGATCACCCTGCCCCGGCTCCATGTCGAGCGCAGCCCCGAACTGATGCAGCATCTCGGCAGCGCCGGGGCCGGACTTTCCGGCGTCGATGCGGCCATCGCCGCGACGGCGACGCTCGTGCTGACCAGCGGGCCGGGCAAAGGCCGGCTGCCGACTGTGCTGCCGCCGGTTTGGATTTCGATTGTGAGCGCCGCTCTACCCCCGGCTCGAAGACTGGCTGACCGCTGAGCGCGGCGGCGGCATGATGGCCATGCGTGACCGCGCCAACCTCGCCTTCGTGACCGGCCCCAGCCGCACCGGCGACATCGAAATGGAACTGGTCTTGGGCGTTCATGGACCAGGCACTCAGTATGTCATCATCAAGCAGTCATGATCCAAACAACCGCCGACCTCATCGCGCGTTGGGAAAGTCTCGCCGATGCGGCAAAGACACGAATGCAGTTAGAACACGCCATCGACCCGCACATGCGCATGTTCTACAAGGGGATGATCCAGGCATATCGCCAGGCGGCGGCGGAGCTGCGCGTGTCGAGCGGCGCTCGGCCAGCGGCGCAGCCGACTAGCGGCGGAGCGCCTGTATTCGATAAGCTCTCGCGCGATGCTGTCTTGGGACTACTGGCGCGGGCGAACCTGAAAGCCGCCGATATTTATCTCCATGCCGACGGCGCAGCAACCGCCATTTTTACCCGCCTGCACCCGTTGACCAACGAAGAACGCATCGCCCAGCTTCAGGCGGTCGATGTGCGGCTGGTCATCCTGGATGCGGGCCGGCTGCGCGACAGCGGCGACCCATTTATCGACTTTGCACTCATCGATACCCACTGAGAGAAGGTGATCATGACGACGTACATGATTGTCGAGGATGAACCCGATCTGTATGACACGCTGGTCGCGATGTCCAGCGTGTGGGGCGTCGAGGAATATGCCTTCTCGACGGGTGAAGAAGCCGTCACCTGGATCGAGGAGATCGAAGCCGGGCATTTCGACGGCGAGCTGCCGGTGCTGGCGCTGCTCGATATCCGCCTGCCCGGCGATATCGACGGCATCATGGTGGCCGAACGGCTGCGCAAAAGCCCGCTGCTGAACAACGTGGCAGTGGTGCTGATGACGGCCTATCACTTGACGCCGGAGAGCGAAAAACTGGCCATCCAGCGCGCCGGCGCTGATCGCCTGCTCTACAAGCCGCTGCCCACATTCCGCCAACTGCGCGACATCCTGCGCAGCGCCGCCGAGAGCCGGCTCAACGGGCAGGAGAACAGCGCATCCACGTGAGCCGCCCGCCCGTGTTCACACCGGTCGTGTCGCCGCCTGCATGATCTGCGTCAGCCGCTCGGCCATGCTCGCCGGATCGGGGTGAATGCCATCCTGGAGCAGCGCCGTCTCGAAGACCTGTTGGATGATTAGATCGATCAGCGGGTCATCAGGACGTTCCGCCATGAGGTGACTCAGGTTGTGCAGGAGCGGGTGGCGCAGGTTCAGCTCCAAGATCTTCACCGGCAGCTCGTAGTCACGATCCAAGATGCGGTTGATGCGGAACATCTGCCGCTGCACGCCTGTATCGCTGCTGACGAGCCGCGCCGGGTTATCGACGAGCGTCTGGCTGCTGCGGACTTCCTGTACGCGCTCGCCGAGCAGTGCAGCGAAGCGAGCGCGCAGCGCGGCGAAATGATCCGAGTCGAGCGGTTCCGGCGCGCTCTCCTCCTCAGCAGGCGCTTCGCCGACGCCGCTCACATCGAGATCGGCCTCATCGACGCTGCGCAGCTTATAGCCTTCATACTCCGAAAGCCCCAGCAGCATGACCGGATCGACCGGATCGGTGAAGTAGAGCACCTCGATGCCGCGCCTACGGAACGGATCGAGATGCGGGCTGCGCGCGGCGCTGCCGTCATCATCCGCCAGCAGGTAATAGATCTCGCGCTGGCCGCGCACCATGCGCCCAGCGTACTCCCCCAGCGTCGTCAGCTCATCGCCCTGGGTCTTGCTGCTGCGGAATAAGAGCAGACCCGTCAGCTCTGCTGCATCGGACGGGCTGGCGACAATGCCCTGCTTCAACATGCGCCCGAAGTTGTCGAAGATCTGGCGGTAGACCTCCGGCTTGCTCTTCATCAGCCGTTTCAGCTCGCTCAGGATTTTGTTGGTCAGCGTCTTTTTGAGGTTGGCGATCACGCGCGTCGCCTGCACGCTCTCGCGGCTGACCGCCAGCGGCAGATCCTCGCTATCGACCACGCCCTGCACGAAATGTAGATATTCCGGCAGCACCTCAGTGTTGTACTCCTCGATCAGCACTTTGCGCGCGTACAGCTTCAATCCTGGCTCGCGGCGCAGGCTCAAGATCGAGCGCTCGGCGCTGCCAGGGATGTAGAGCAGCGCGTAAAATTGGAGCGGCACGTCGGCGCGCATGTGGATGCGATGGGCGGACGGCGCGAAATCGAGCGTCAGCATCTGGTAGAACTCGTTGTACTGCTCGTCGCTGATCTCGCGCGCCTCCTGCCGCCAGATCGCCACCTGTTTGTTGACGGGCTGCTCGCTTTCGCCGACATAGATCGGGAACGCGATATAGTCGGAATGGCGCTTGATGATCTCGCGCAGCGTCCATTCTTCCAAATAGCTGCGGGCATCGTCCTTCAGATACAGGATCACATCCGTACCGCGCGTTTCGCGCTCCGCCGGCTCGACCGTGAACGTATCGCCGCCGCTCGACTCCCAAGCGTAGACAGGTTCATCGGGCCGATACGATTTCGAGACGACGCGGATGCGGTCAGCGACCATGAAGGCGGAATAGAAACCGACCCCGAACTGACCGATGATGTCCGAAAGGTTGCCATCGCGCCGCTCGCGCACAGCCTGGATGAAGGCTTTCGCCCCGCTGTGGGCGATCACGCCCAGGTTTTGCAGCAGATCGTCATGCGTCATGCCGATGCCGGTGTCGCTGATCGTCAGCGTGCCCGCCGCCGCGTCCGGCTTGATCTCGATGTACAGCTCCGCCGTCGGATCGGCGATTTCAGCGTTGGTGAGCTGCTCAAACTGGAGCCGGTTGAGCGCATCGGAGGCGTTGGAAATCAGTTCGCGTAGAAAAATGTCGCGGCTGGTATAAAGCGAGTGGATCAGAATATCGAGGAGCTGTTGAATCTCCGCGCGAAACGTATGCTGTTCGGCCATACCGTTTACCTCGACCTTGTCAGGGGATGCGATCGCTGAGTCGGCACAGTTTTAGCACGCGGCCATAAGAAAGACGTAAACACACGGGTGTCTGCCCCGTGTGGCCCTCGTCTCGCTAAGCCGCTGGTCGAAACATATCCATGATCCACGATCTCGGCGAGCCGTGTTTCAAGTCCAAAATGCCCTGCTCGGTCGTGGATTGCTTTCGACCACTGGCTTAGATGATGCCCAAGCGAACCAGCGCTGTTCGGTCGAGTTCGAAGCGCGACGTCAGATCGACCTGCGGCGCGATGATGGCGATGGCCTCCTCGACCTGCTGCACCGTGCGGTTGAAGCGCTGCGCGGCATCTTCCATGACTTTCAGCCAGGCCGGGTCGCTCTTGCGGATGCGGTAAGCGCGCCCCAAGAAGCGGAAAGCGTCAGACGCATCGGTGACGGTGTTGGCGATCGCCGTCAGGGTATCGAACGAGTTCGGGTTGATGGCCAGAGCGGTCATGAAGGCGGTGTAGGCTTTGGCCATCTGGTTCTGCTCCTGGAAGACCAAGCCGAGCTGCCGGAACGCCTGCGCCGTGTGGACGCTCGGCACGCCATCTTTGCCCAGATTGAAGGTGATCTCGTCGCGGAAACACTGCAGCGCCGCCGGGTAATTCTTCACCAGCCGGTAGAGGAAGCCCATCTCGCGATAGATGCCGGTGGCGGGGAAGCCTTCGCGCACGGGCATTTCGAGCAGCGTCACCAGATGATGGGCTGCCTGCTCGCTCAACTGGCCGCTCTTTTCGCTGTACTGCCGGCGCAGATAGCGCACGATGCCGGTGATCCCGCGCCAATCCAGGACATACGGGTCGAACACACCGGGCAGCAGCACGCGCTTGCGCCTGCCGAACGGTCCTTCTTTGCTTTCCAGATACACCGTCAGGCGGCGCGTCTCGCGGTTGATGTGCTCGAGCTGATCGTGCATCGACTCCGGGATGACGAGTGAGTAGATCAGCGTGTTCGGCACCAAATCATGCAGCGACCACTCGACGAAGATCTGCCCGCCGCGCGGCAGCGTCACATTGGCATCGCCGAGCTGCCGCATGCTGGTGATGCTGACCGGCAGCAGCGTCAAGCGGAACAGTTGGAACAGCGTCGCGGCACGTTCAATGTAACGCGTTTGCAGCACGAAGACCGCCTCGCGTGCGCCGCGCTCGGCCTGCATTTCGATCTGTATCCCCTGGATCAGATCGGGCGGCAGCTCGGTCGCCTCTGGCGGCGTCGGGTTCGGACGCCCCAGGCCACCCGTGCCCGGCACCGACACGATGCTGGAGGCCACCCCCGACACGATGCGCGCCTGCTCCGTATCGACCGTCACGATGCTGACGGGCTGAGCCGTCTCGTTTTCCGCTGCCAGCATGAGCTGCTGCGCCCGCGCCAGCGCGCGCTCGTCACCCGGCACATCGGGGTGACCATTGGCACGCCCGATGGCGACGATCTTTTCCAATTCGATCACCATCTCATCGGTGCTGCCGGTCTTGCCGAGCGCCTGCGCCAGGTAGCGCCGCGCGACGATCTCGCGGCTCGGTTGAGGGTCGCTCTCGTTCAGGTGCACCATCCGCTCGGCCGTCTTCTTGAGTTCGGCCCACATGCTCCGGCTTTGATAATTGAGCGCCATCGTGTTCAAAGCGCGCCACGCCAAGCCGATATTCTCGATCGCCTGCGCCATCTTGAAGGCGCGCTTGTAGTAGTCGATGGCGCGATCCGCGTCCAGACGCGCATCATAGGCCTGACCGAGCGCCTGGTAGATATCGGCCAGCAGCAGGCGCAGGTCATCGTCCGTGCTGTACAAGGCGATGTTGAAGCGCGCGCGCACGTCGCGAATGGCTTCCTGCCGCCGCAGCAGCACCCCCTCCGCCAGGCGGTAATGATCGAGCGCGGTGTCCAAATCGCCCTGGGCTGCCAAGCTGAGGCCCATGCGCGTCAGGAGGGCACCCATGAAGCCCTCTGGCAGGGGCACGCTCTTCTGCTCAGCCGATTTCAGGCAGCGCGCACAGACATCGACCGCCTGCCGGTGCTTGCCCTGCTCGGCGAAGCGCATCGCCTTCACCAATTCATCGCGAATGAAATCGAGTTGTTGGTCTTCCATGCTCACATCATGCGGTGCTAGCTGAGATGCCATGATCAAAGTCGCTTTCTATGATGATATAGCCAACACCCTATGCTGCACAACTAACAACGAAATAAACCGACTCTATTCTCGTTTGAGACCCCTTACGCCGCCCTATCCGAAGATCAATATCGCCAAGCGATGCTGAACGATCGCTTGAGCATCTGGGCAGCGCGTGAGCGCAGGTCTGCGCCGGACGCCCCCGTGCGCGAACTAGACTTGACATAACAGAACGATTTCCGTAGCCTGTAATTGTCGTTCATCGTGCCGCAGTAGGCCGCCGACTTGCGTATGACGTTGATTTACCGGCGTTCCAGGAAAGATATCCCCGTGCTCGACCTGGAGGATGCGCGCACTGTCGCTCGCTTCTTCCAGGTCTTGGCCGATCCAACGCGGGTGCGCATGATCAAGGCATTGGCCGATGGCGAGTGGTGCGTCTCCGATCTCACCCACGCGCTCAAGATGGATCAGCCGGCTGTGTCGCATCAGCTCAAGTATCTGCGCGAGCTGGGGCTGGTCACCTGGAAGAAAACGGGTCGCCACGTCTACTACACGCTGGCGGACAGCCATGTCCGGGAAACGCTGATCGCCAGCATCAGCCGGCTGGAGTGCGGCGTTTAGGGTATCCCCGGATTCTGGAGCGCGCTGAAGGCGCCCTGGCCTTCGTGGATGGTTTTCCTCGTCCCCTGTGCAAGGATAGCGTCCGCCGTATGGCCCATGGGTCTTCCGGGGTCGATTGCATCGCGGGTGCGCGCCCCCTCCGGTAGACGCGCCAGCTCGCAGCCGGCAAGTTGACTCGCCGGCGACGGGCGCGGGCGGACTCCGCCGTCCCGATTTCCGATCACGCTTGGCGTTTAGCTGTCCTTGACGCGCGGCTGCGCTTGGCGGTTGGGCAGACGGAGCAGCGGGATGCGCTGGCGCGTCACCTCGAGATGCGGCGCGGCCGGCTTCTCCTCGATGTGAGGCAGAAAGACGGTAAAGGTCGTCCCCTTGCCGACATCGCTCGTCACTTCGATGTGGCCGCCGTGCGCCTCGACGATCCACTTGGCGATCGAAAGCCCCAAGCCCGATCCTTCACCCTTGCGCACCCGCGCCGGGTCCGCCTGATAGAAGCGGTCGAAGATGCGCGGCAGATCCTCCGGCGCGATGCCGATGCCGGTGTCGATCACCTCGATGATGGCATCATCAAAAGCGCGGCGCAGATTGATCGTGATCGTGCCGCCTTCGGGCGTGAATTTGATCGCATTGCTGATCAAGTTCAGCAGAAGCTGCTTGAGGCGATCGGCGTCCCCTTTGACGCGCACCGGCTCGAAGTCGTGAATGCGCAGCGTCAGACTGCGCGCCTGCGCCAGCACACGCACATCGCGATACACCTCACTCACGGTCGTATCGAGGTCGAGCGGTTCGAGATCGAGCTTGAGACCGCCGTAATCGGCGCGCGCCAGCAGCAGCAGATCGCTGACCATGCGCGACATGCGCTCGACTTCGCTCTCCATCGCATCGAGCGACTCGGGGTCAGCGCCATAGCGCTTGATCAAGTCGAGATTGCCGCGGATCGCCGTCAGCGGCGTGCGCAGCTCGTGCGAGACATCGGCGACGAAACGCTGCTGGACATGAAACAAGTTCTCCAGCCGATCCATCATCTGGTTGAAAACCGAGTTCATGCGCCCGATCTCATCCATCGGCCCGTCGTATTCCAGCCGCGTCTTCAGATCGTCCGTCTCAGCGATGCGCGCCGCCGCCTGCGACACTCGATCGATCGGCGTCAAGGCGCGGCGGGCAAAGCCCATCGACATCGCGATCGATCCGAGCATAGCCACGCCCATCCCGACCGCGATGATGAAGATCAATTCGCGACTGGCTTTGTTGACCGTCGCCAATGAGGTTGCGACCTGCAGCGCATAGTCCTCATCTTGGTAGGAGAAGCGCCGCGTCAGGACGCGGTAGTCGCCTCGGTCGATCTGCGCGTTGGTCAGCACATCGTGCGCGCCGGTGTCGTCCAGCGTCGAAAGCACGCTGGCATCCAGCGGGGCAGAATAGGTACCGAGATTGCTCGAATGCCCCGTCAGCTCGTGATCCGGACCGAGCTTCCACACCTGAACCAGCGTGCCAGGCGCCCGCGAGAGATCGAGTTCAGGCAGGCGGACGCGCACCTCTGGCTCTCCGCCGAATTCGCGCAGGCTGTAAGCATCGCTGTTCTGCAGCACAACATCCGCCGTCTCGATCAGCGATGTGTCGATCGTGTTGACCAACGTCCAGCGCGTGACGCCGTAGAGGGAAAGCCCGAACAGGATCAGGATGACCCCCAACAGACCGGAATACCAGAGGATGAGTTTGCTGCGCAGTGTCATCGCGCGTCATTCTTCTTCGCGCAGCACGTAGCCCACACCACGCACGGTGTGGATGAGGCGCGGCTCGGTCTCCTGTTCCGTTTTCTGGCGCAGATAGCGCACGTAGACTTCGATGATGTTGCTCTCGCCGCCGAAATCGTAGCCCCAGACGCGGTCGAAGATGACATCGCGCGTGAGCACCTGGCGCGGGTTGCGCATGAAGAGTTCGAGCAGTTCGTACTCTTTGGCCGTCAGGTCGATGGCGCGTTCACCGCGATAGGCGCGATGCGTGCCGGTATCGAGCGTCAGATCGCTGAAGCGCAGGATCTCCGGCCGCGAATGCGGCGTCGAACGGCGCAGCAGCGCGCGCACCCGCGCCATCAGCTCATCGACCGAGAACGGCTTGACCAGATAATCGTCCGCCCCCGCGTCGAGTCCCTGAACGCGATCGCGCACATCGTCCTTGGCGGTCAGCATCAGGATCGGCACATCGCTGGCGGCGCGCAGGCGCTTGCACACTTCCAGGCCATCCAGGCCCGGCAGCATCCAGTCGAGGATCACCAGATCGGGCGGGTTGTCGCGGGCAATCATCAG
>CAYTME010000107.1:0-1603 GCA_964438415.1 uncultured Pleurocapsa sp.
GACGCCCCTTCTCCAGATGGATGTAGACCAGCATCCCCGCCGGGAACCGGGCGATCGCCGACCGCCACCTGTCCGGCAGGTTGAGGTCGGCCACCAGCGGACGCTTGTCCTGCGGCATGAAGCCGAGCCGCGCAGCGCGTACCGTCGCGGGCTGCCAACCGCGCGTTTGTGTCGCATAAGTGAGCGCGGCGGGCGTGTTGAGCAGTGCTTCGTGCAGTCGAGCGACTAGCTGCCGTTCCGCCCAGGCATACGACTTATGAAAGTCGGTTTCCCGGTCGATGTCGATCCCGGCACGCCCCGCTAAATAACGCACGGCTTCCATGAACATCGCCGCATCGCGATTGTTCCAGCCATGTCCGTAGTTCAGCAGATGCCGCCCAGCGAAGTCGAACACGTCGCCGTACTCGCCTTTCGAGTTCCAGAAATATTGCCCAGTCGATGGCGTGACAACCAGACTGTCGTGTTCGATGCCGACGTAGCGTGTGCCGCTGCGCTTGAGCGGGAACTTCTCGCCGACGAGCTGTTCGATGGAATTGGCGGAGCGGATCTGCTCCAGGTCGATGCTCATAGTCCTGTCTCCATGAAATAGGTGTGTTGAAGCGAACCAGTGCGAAACACGCGCGGTTGAGATGGGGTCTTCAGTTGCACACGGGGACAGGCTGTGATACAGTGTGGGTGTCGAGGTCACACTGTATCTCAGCCCGCCGCCCACGCGCTGTCCAGCATGTGGGCCTTTTCTTTATCTACGGCGGAGCGCGCGAGCCTGCGTTCATCGTCTCATCCTCCAAATTGTTGCCACGTGGCAACAATTTTCATTCGCTTGTCAGATACCGTTCAGTCTCCGTGAGCAGCTTACGCATCGCCTGCAAGCGCGCCCGTGCAAGATCCGCATCACCTTCCTGTCGCATCAACGCCCTGGCCAGTTCCTGAGGGGTCATCGCGTTGATGGTTTGGGTTACTTTCGCCATTTTGAGTGCAGAGGGGGAAATATCTTCGGCTTCATCCTGCACGATGTGCAGTCCATCCGTCTCACACATTTCCTTGACCTGTTTGACCGAAAGATTGAAATCGATGATCTGGCGGACGATCTCGACGTGGTATTCCGGCGCTACGTTGATCACATACCTGAGGCGCCCCTCTTCGATTGCGTGGCGATCTGCGAGTTCAAGGGCTTCGTCGGACAGGCGCAGCAAATTCTTGATGCGGCTGAACTGGGTGCGCTCCATCCCGCCCATCGCGCTGAGGATGGCATCGGTGTACTCGCGCTTGCTGCGCAGGTCGAGGTCGAGCGCC
The DNA here is from genome assembly GCA_964438415.1 of uncultured Pleurocapsa sp. Taxonomy (GTDB): domain Bacteria; phylum Chloroflexota; class Anaerolineae; order Aggregatilineales; family Phototrophicaceae; genus Flexifilum. The sequence continues at coordinate 1,294 of CAYTME010000107.1, forward strand.
TGCCGGTAGAAGTCGTTGCCGACGGCGTATGCCGGGATATCGCAACCGTGAACTGTCAGCAGCAGCAGCGCCGCCTGCCGCGCCAGCGCCACCGCCGTCAGCCCCGACCGCGCCGTGTTTTCCTTCGCCTGACGGAACACCGACGAGCGGTTCGCCGGGATGACGATGCACGGGATCATGCCGTCACCGGTGCAGCCGGGGATGAAGTCGCGCAGCAGCCACGTCGCCCAGTAGCGGCGTTCGCCCGTTTCGATGCGAAACAAGCGCGTCACCCCCTGACTGACATCGACCACCGTGAGCGGGTTGACCT
>CAYTME010000107.1:1647-13094 GCA_964438415.1 uncultured Pleurocapsa sp.
AGATCGCGCAGCAGCGTTTCTTCCGGCGACAGGTGCACGGTCGGTTCATCCTCCCGCTCGTCGTCGGCGTTCGGCAGTAGTTCCAGCACGCTGTGGAACGGTCGCCTGCGCTGACGTGCTGCAATCTGTACGATCTGCACCAGTTCGCGCAGTGCCTGCGTCGGTGTGACGTGGTTGGAGTGAAAGCGCATATGGATGCTCTCCGGCAGCACCCGGCGTGGCTGCACCGGATCAGGCCGCACCATCTCCAGCAGCAGCCGTTCGACGCGCAAATTGTTGTCCTGAAAAGCTTGGGGAGCATCGCCAAGCAAATCCGCCGTGACCGATGCCAGCAGGTCATCGACGCGGTGCGTAGTCGATTTCACCATTTACGCACCCGCCTTCAGGTAGCGCACTAGCGCTGCTACCACATGAATGTACGCCTTGCTCGCGGATGAGCGCGGATCGTAGTGGAACAGGCTCTGGTGATTGTGATGGGCGTAGGACACAGCTTCGTTGACGGGGATCACGCCCAGTACAAGCTTACCCAGCACCGGATGCGCCTGAATCTCTGCCAGCAGGTGATTGTGTCCGCGCACACGGGTGTCCATCTTGGTGACAAGCAGCCCGCTCACGCACAGGTTCGGATGCCGCCAACCGTCGCGGATGTCATTGATCTTCTGGATGACGCTGGTCAACCCAACTGTTTCCAGATAACGCGGCTCGACCGGCACAATTGCATCGGTCGCAGCGAGCAGCCCCATTTCGGTCATGAGGGAGAATGACGGACGAGTGTCGATGACGACTGCCGCATACTGCCCGGCGATCTTGCTCAATGGATCGGCAAGGCGATACGGTGCGCCCGCCACGCCCATCAGTTCGCGCTCCGCGCCTTCTAACATCGGGGAAGCGGGGAGAACGTGCAGGTGCTCATCCCACTGGCTCTGGACAATGCAGTTGAGCAGCGTTTGCGGGGCGTTCTGGCGATCTGCCATCAGCACGGTGTAGAGGCTGTCGTCTGCGCCGTAGTCCTTGCGCCCGGTCGTGACCAGCGACGCATGACCTTGTGAGTCGGTATCGATCAGCAGCACACGGCAGTTGGATGCATTGGCGCGGCGCAGCAGTTGACTGATGCCGAGTGCGACATTGGTGGCGGACGTGGACTTGCCTACGCCCCCTTTGTGGTTGGTGAACACGAACACGCGAGTCATTGCCATTTCTCTTTCCGTAACCCAACAACTGGTCGAATTCGCTGTGGCTGGCAAGGACTCTTCGGAAGGGTGATACACTTTCCGAGGGGGCTTTGCTGGCACGGGCAGCGAGCTTCAAGGTGACTGGGGGAGGGGGCACCTCTCCCTGTCACCGCAAAAGCCGAAGCTAGTTTGGGTTCGTTATGAATGGCGCGAGTGACTCGCGTTGAGGAAATGGTAGACTATCGAGGAATTGAGTGGTTTCGAGAGGAGACAGATGTTCGAATGTGATCCAATCCTCCCCGCACGATTGGAGCTGACTCGAATAGACTCCAAGTGAATCGCCAGCAGTGATGTTGGCGTTTTCTTTTCCTTTTCCCCAGCACACTCTGCTTTTTGATCGTCCGAGTCTTGTCGGTCAGATCGCGCAGATAGGCAAACGGGGTTCTCAATTCAAGCGATACATTTCCTGCATCATTCACAACGACCCGACTTACAACTTGACGCAAGAGTTCTTTCTGATCCTTGCGCTCCAAGCCATTATACAGGGTTCCAATTCGCGCGATAATTTGGAGTGCCATTTCTAAATTATCAATATGCACTTGATCACTGACCGTCAGCGTCTCCAGCATGCGCCGCACCTGGTTGCGGCGGTCTTGCCACTCTGCCCAGAGCGCATCCCAGATTTCCTCGCTGATCTTACCCGCCGAATATAAACGGACAGTACGATTCTCTTCCTCGTCAGTGGCTTTTAGAACTGCTTCGAGACGGGCGCGCTCATCGGGGCGGGCGCCGCCGATTTTAGTATTCAGGTCAGTGGTGTATGCTGCCCGAATCAGCGGCAGCAGGTCGGGATCAACCTGAATGCGTGCAAGTTCTCTCCCGACACGTTCATCAACTTCACAACAGAGAAAGCTCACGCCTCCGGCTGCCGCGATCCGGTAATAGGGTGTCCCTCCACCAGAACGCCCAGCGTTTGATGTTGAACCCGTCAGCCGTGTCAGTTTGCCCTCGCTGTCCCTGTAGTGAATCAGCCCTGAGAGCAAATACTCTTGCTTCCGGCGCACCATCCGATGGTTATTCCGCCGCTCCAGTATTGCCAGCCCGCGTTCAAATTCCTCCGTCGAAATGAGCGCTTCCCACGCTCCACGCAGCGTTTTCGGCGCAATCCCGTTCCGTTCACTGACCACCCAACCCGCGTATGCCCAGTTGTGGAAGATGGTAGACAGCGTATTGATGTTCTGCTTACGTTTGCCGGTTGCCGTGATTTCGACGAACGGACGCCCGCGCCGATAGGTATAGCCGTGCGCGTGCAGTGCCTCGGCGATCTCGGGCAGCGTCAAACGATCCTCAAGCAGCAAATCCCACGCATAGCGCCAGATGGGAGCGCGCTCCGGGTCGAGTTCGATCCAGTGGTCAATGCGCCCCAAGTCTTTCTTGCGGTCGAGTTCCGTCTTGCCCGACATGTTGCGATAGCCGTCAGGAGCAAGATTAGTGAACCCACCGACCTTTCGTTTCGCCTGCAATCCGCCCTTTACGCGCACACCGAGCAGCGCCGACTCTCGCCGAGCCAACGTGAAGGTCATCGTGACCAGCACGCGCTGATCCATGTGCATCGGATCGATATCGGGCATGTTGGCAAATCGGACTGCCACCCCAAACTCATCCAGCTCATCTATCGCCCTCATCGCCTCGGTATCGTTGCGTCCAAAGCGGTCGGCGCGTTCGACGATGACGTGCGAGAACTTTCCAGCGCGAGCGTCATTCAAGAGGCGCTGGTATTCCGGGCGGTTTGCTGTCGTCCCCGTCAGGACATCGACGTACTCATCAAATACGCTCATATCCGATCGCTTCAATACGTTTTCCTCAATGGCAAACCGCTGACGTGCTCGTGATAACTCGGGTTTCTGGCTTTCATCACTGCTTGTGCGAAGGTATACCGCCCAACCCGGTTGGGGTGGAAGCGACGTTCCCTTTTTGCGTCTATCGTTCGGCATCTGAAGCTGTCTCCGTTATGTATCGATGAACCGGTCTTTGGCTTCACGATACACGATTTCTTGATCGTTGTGGTTTTGAAGGCCATTTTCGCCGTCAAAGCGCTGGTGCTGACCTTCACTTGGTTTACGCGAGAGGATCTCGGCAACCTTTAACAGTCGTTTGACGATGACTGCCGGTTCCCGCATCGCCAGCATGACAGGTGTATCGTTCATGCGGTCTCTCCGACAGCGACCGTTCCAGCTTCGAGATCTTCCTCGTTCATCCAGTCGTTGATTCCACCATCACACACGCGGCGTCCCATGCACCTGTGCTGATCTGTTGCGACCAGCAGCAGTGAGTGGGTTCCAGGTGGACAAACCGGGCAACGCCATAAGGATGCATTTGGACTGGAGGCGAGTGGTTTACCGAGACGTTTCTCCGCCCGTTCACGCAGATCGTGCTTGTGATTGAGAGCCATCATGACTTCATCTCCCGCTGTTCTTGGACATGTTCGATGGCACGTTCGCGTTCCACCGCCTGCTTGACGATGGTGTAAACCAGATTCGCCAGCGGTCGATCTTCTTCCTCTGCCCATTTCTCTAACTTGTCATACAGCGATTGCGGCAGACGAAAGGCAATTCGCGCTGCATAACGATCATCCCGATTCATCGCTCTGTCCTTTTGTGTATCAACGTGTCTACAGGGTACTGGATAGCGACAGAATTGCGGCGCGAAATTAGGACAAGTGTTCGGGAATCAACGGCAATTGCATGAGAATTTTTGACATGGTGAGAATTGGTGACACCCGGATGTCAAAAAGTGACACCGCGCCACCCGAAAATCCAATCGCTTGTCGATTCGAACCAAACTCTAACGGTTTTATAGCTGCATTTTGGAACAAATGTCTTCACCAAGATTTGGATTCTGTAATACAATTCCTGATTGACTATAGAACAAGTGTCCTGTTTTTCGGTCGCGCCGTATTCATTGGAGTTGTCTTTGAGGAGAAGGTCGCAACATGCCAGACATTCACATTGTCGTCATCGCCTCTAACGCTTTGAATCGCAGCGGTATTGAGTCGCTGATTGCCAAAGCGGGAGAAGGGATGAAAGTCACCGCATCATTCGGGGATCTGTCATTGGCAGATCGTTTTATGAAAGACAATCGGGTCGATATCCTGATCGTCGACGATACGCTTCCGCGTTCGGTTGATGTCGGCAGGGTGATTCGCAAGCTACTCACACAACATCCGAGCCTGGGCATCCTGATGGTTGCCAGCCGTCCAACGGGCAGCCTCATCCGGCGAGTGCTGGATTGTGGCGCACGAGGATTTCTCCACAAGGATGATGCAATGGATGTCACGCTTGTAGAAGCCATCCATGTGATGCGAAAAGGCGGCCTGTACTTATCGCGCCGTGCCAATCAGCTTGTCCATGTGCAGCGGACACTGCCAGAAAAGATGAGCGGCAGAGATGTGGATGTGCTGCAGCTCACGGCCGATGGCTATGAAGCCAAAGAAATCTCCGCGCAGATTGGCGTGGGTGAGAAGACGGTCTACCGCATTCTGGATAACTTGCGGGAGCACTATGGCGCACAGAACAACGCTAACCTCATCAATATTGCCTACCATGCGAAGCTGCTGCCCAGCAACGATCCGAATGACCATGAGTGAAAATCACAGGTCATGAGAAAAATTCTCATGTCTCTACCAACGACTGCCCTCAGGATGTCCCAGCCTCTCAACCCCCGCAGATCAACTATTGATAGACTGCAAAGGTGAGATGGGAATGAGGGCAGTCTTTTATGGCGAACACCCACATTTTGATCGCAGACAGCAGCAGCCTCACGGTGGTCGGGGCAGAGTCGCTTCTCAGTCAGCGCGCTGATACAGTGATCACCAAAGTCGAGAATGGCGATAGTCTGCTGCGATTGGTGGGTGAACTTAAACCCAGCCTGATCCTGCTGGGCGACCGCTTCGATCCCCTGTTCGACACACTCATCCTGGTTGAGCGCCTGCTGACAAGTAATCCGTCGCCTCGCCTCATCATCATGGGCGTATCCACCGATGGATTGATCATCCGCGATCTGTTCGCCATGGGCGTGCGCGGATACCTGGCAGCCGCCGACGATTTGTCCGAGTGCCTGCTGACAGCCGTCGACATAGTGCTGCGGGATCGCCCGTACCTCTCGCCGACAGCAAACGCAGAATATCTGATCACGATGCAGGGCAGCAACCGAGATTGGCAGCTTGACGCCGAAGCGCGTGCCATCCTGCGCCTGCTGGCAGGCGGCTGCACCCCCGGTCAGATCGCCTCCCGGTTGAAACTGAAGCGCCGCCGGGTGTACTGGGTCACAGAAAAGATGCGCGCCCGGTTTGGCGCGATGACTAACGAGCATCTGATCAGCCGCGCCGTCAATGAGGGTTTCGCGGGTTTCCCCGACTAAACCGGAATCCTTCATCCTCGTCTGTACGATTCCCAACCCCAAACCGGAATCTGCCAGCCGTTGGACGCACCCGCTTTGTTAGGCTGAAACGAGCAGAAACAAAGCTGGGAGTGAAGCGATGCGACGAGTGGTGCTGCTCATTCTGGCGGCGCTGTGCCTGACCGTATGGGCAGCCGCCTTTTTCTTGTTTCGTACTCAATCTACTTCCGGTGACATGGCGTTGCCAACGCTGATGGTGCTGCCATCGCTCCCGCCGACGGAGACACTCTCACCGACATACATACCGACCGCTAGCGCGATGCCGACTGCATCGCCCACAGGGACGCTCTTGCTGACCGAGACAGTGGTGCCGACGGTCAACCCTACGCTCTCCACTCGTGTATTGGAGATCGTCGCAGTCATGCCCGGTGTGACTGTCGTGCCGACGCTCACGCCATTTCCGGCAGGGACCATCCTGCTGCCCGCGCCGCCCAACCCGGTCGAACCGCTCCCGGATGCCACCCATACCGCGCCGCCGTTCAATGGCTGGTACAGCTTCGAGTCGGATTACCCGACCGTGCATTATTCGCCGCCCTGGACGCCGCGCCTGTCGCAGTATGCCAGTCGGGGACAGTATCACCGCACAGAAAGCGCCTACGGTACCGTATCATTCACGTTCGAAGGTGAAGGCCTGCGGATTCGGTATGTCGCCGCGCAAAACATGGGGGTGTTCGAGATCGTCGTCGATGGTCTGGTCATCGACACGATTGATGCTTATGCGGACGAGCTGCTGTTTCCCGCCACACCGGTGTATTTCGTCGGATCGGGCAGTCACCTATTGGAAATCCGCGCCACTGGACGGAAGACCAACGCGAGTGAGGGATATGTGGTCGCGCTGGATGCCGTGCAGGTGTTTCGTGGGGACGCTCATACCCTCATCATCCCGCCTTCTTCGATCACCACGACGCCCACGCCTGAACCCCAACCCGCTGAACGAATCGAGCTGGTCGGCGCGCCGCCCACCGTGCGGCCTACCGGGACGCCGGTGCCGCCGCGCGTCATCACAGCGGCGGTAGTCATTGCCTATGACGAGAACGGCAATCGCACCGTTGATCCGGCAGAAGGTGTCGCCGGGATTTCCGTGCGGGTGGTCGAGAGTAACACCAACCGCGTGATTGCCAGCGGTTTCACCGATGCGCGTGGCTACGTGGAATTTGAGCTGGTCAGCGATTCGCCCGTTCGCATCGTCGTGCCGTACTTCGGCGAGACCTGGGAACTCCAGCGGGGCGGGAACAGCACCGCGCCTGCCTACACCCTCCTGCTCACGCCCGGCAATCAGCCGGGGCTTATCCCTTAGAGGTGACATGAAGAACCCCGTCTGGATTATCCCGGTTCTCTTCGGGCTGGCGGCGCTGGCCTGCACCGGCACGCCGTCTGCCATGCAGATTCTGGACGAGCCGGTCTACGTCTGCCCGACGGCAACACCGCGCGCGACCGATACGCCCATGCCCACGTCGGTGCAGCCGCCGATCATCATCCCGCCTTCCGGGTGGGCGACGCTTACAGCGGTGCCAGGCTGTATCTGGAACGGAACACTGTGTGCGACCAACACGCCTTACCCAGGCGGCGTCTATAGCACACCCGGCTACAACCTTCCGGGCGCGACCTCCACACCGCGCCCGACGACGACACCCTATCCGACGCCAACGCCGTTTGTGATGCGTCCGCCGCAGGACTTCTTCGTTGGGGATGCGATCTACACGGGCGGGTTTGTGAGCGGCGTCAATGCCCGACTGCGCCTGCTCAATGTCGTCACACTGGCTGCTTCAGCCGCGCCAGATGGGAGTCCGCGCAGCATTGCTCGCTGGGAGATCGAAATCAGGAATGTTGGTTCCGTCGCCTATGAGGTGTTTCCCGCCTGGCAGATGGTTGTGTCAACAGTGACCACAGGGGGTGGGGATGTGGCAGGCATTTGGGGCGCAAGCCGCGATGCCGCCGCTGAAGCGGGTCTCTCGACGCTGCTGGAAGCGGTCACGCTTGCGCCAGGCGAGACACGGCTGTTCGCACTGGCCGCCTACATCCCGGCAGGGAGGGCGCGGCGCTTCGCCTATGCGCTCGATCCCACCACACGACCGGTCCCGGCGACGCCCGGTGTGCCTGGAACCAACCTGATGGTCTGGACGAATACCACCAACACGATTTGCGCGGGCGATCTGGCAGAGCCGCCGGTGCTGCCCACACCACTGCCGTAGCGAAAGGAGTCTTCAGCCGTGCCCATCGTCGATGATGTCCTGCGCGGACTGCAAATCCAGATTGACACGCTCTGGTACAACCTGCTCTTTTCGCTGGCAGGGATGCACTGGAGCATTCAGCGCGCCTTCCTGATGATGGGTTACACCATCGAACTGATGAATCAGTGGCTGATCGACAACGCCTTCACGCCGCTCATCCAGCAGACCAACGCCAGCTTGCAGTTGGCCGTCGGACTGTCGTTCATCGTGGCGTTGCTGGTTCTGGGGATCACCTATCTGCTGGCGGCATTTGCGCGCCTGCGCGTGGTCGAGCCGAAAAGCGCCATCGCCTGGTATCTGGCGGGCGCGCTGTTCTTCGCGCTGGGGCCGCAGCTCTATCAGGGCATGACGGACTTCCGGCGCGATCTGTCGCAGGCCTTCTATGGCAGCACACTCAGCGGGCTGCAAGGCGCGACCGGTTCGGCCTTCGACTCGCTCAGTAGTGTGGACAGCGCCGATCTGGGCCTGATCAACCTGTGCGACAACTTCGGCTCCTACATGCCCGTCTGGAATCCGACCGTGGATGGTCTGGACGTGGCGCTCGCCTATCTGCGCGCTGACGGCATCGACCTGATGGGCTATCCCTCCACGCCGCGCGATCCAGCGTGTCAGCCGCACACACCCGATTCGGTGTCGGGCTTGTGGACTGCCGGGACGGTTCCATGGGAGTGGCGGCGACCGGGGTCGTTCTTCGCCAATGACCGTGAGCCAGTCTTCTTCACCGTGATGACCGATGCCGAACGCGCCGCCTCGATCAGCCTGGCGTCGTCAGCGCAGGGACGGTTACTCACCGCCTGGCCGCTGATTCTGTTCGGCGTGACCGAGCAGCTCGTTTACCTGCTGCTGACCATCGCTCAGGGATTGACGTTCATCTCGTTTGGCGTCGCGATCCTGTTCGCTTTTTTCAAGAAGACAGAAGTCATCGCGCGTTCCATCGTTGATCTGTGGATTGAACTGATTGTCCAGACGGTGGTGATTGCGCTCATTCAGGCGCTGGTCGTCACCTTCTTCCTGAGAGGCACAACCAGCGGCAACGGGGTTGTGGTGCTGGGTATCGGTTTAATCTGCCTGATCTTCATGGTCATCGTGCTGTGGTCGGGCGTGAAAGCCGTATGGAATTCGTTCAACCGGCTGTTCAATGCCTTTGGGCAGGCGACGGGCGGCGCGGTCATCAGCCCCGGAACGGCAGCCGTCACCGCTGGCGCGGCGGCAGCCGGCGTCACCGGCGCGGTCGTCAGCATGGGATCGAGCGCAACGGCGGGCATGTCCGCCCTGATGAACGGCGCGACTCCGGCACAGGCAGCGGGACTGACGTTTGGCGGCGTGCAGCCGCTGGCGGATGCAGCGCGCACCATCACCCGTTTACCCAGTCTGCGTGGGACGCCGATGGGCGATGCGGCGGAGCAGTTCACCGAAGCGGCGATTACGCGCCGTGTGGCACGAGAAATTCCCTTCGTTGGTGGAGCGGTCGGACCAATAATCGGCGCAAAGCTGCTCACGGATTACGACCCGAACAAAGCCGAATATGACGACAAGGGGCGGTTGATCGGGCGTCCGATGCTCGTCCCGGCGGTGGGCGAAGGGCTGGAGGCGCTGACCTATCCGCTGGGCAAACGACCGGCCAAGCGGCGCGCGGTCGATGGCGAACTCTTCCCCGGCTTCACCGCCGTCCGGCGCAAGCGTTCCGGGATGTTCACGCCGGCGGCAGCGACACCCACGCCTACGGCAGCCTCGGCGGATGAGGAGATCGTCCGCGAGCGGCAGACCTATGCTGATGATATGCGCGGGGAAGAGATGGAGGAACACATCGCGGACGTTGCCCGCTCGACTTCGGCAAAGAGCGGCGATACGACCGGGTCAGATCGCATCGAAGGCGCTGCCGGGCGGCTGGAAAAGAGCGCTGAAGCGCTGGAGCGAGCTGCGGGGTCGCTGGTCGGCAGTCTGCGGATCAGCGGAAGCGCCGATGTGAGCAGCGTCATGGGCGATGTGATGCGGCTGCTGGGTGGGCGCGGCATCAACGGTGTTGACCACCTCACTGTTGCCGGGTTGATGGCGCGCGCAGTCGGGATGACGCCGCTCGACGATGGCAAACCGCCAGTGCGGGAGGATCTCGCCCGTTTCGGTTTGTTCATCGACAGCGCGGCACGTCTGGGTCTGTCGCCTGAACAGACCGAGCGCGTGGGACGAGAGGTTAAGGAAACGCCGGATCGACGCCTGACGCCGGACACCCGCGCCGAACTGGTCGAAAGCGCAGTGACGAGCGGGCGCTCACGCGACGAGGCCGAGCGTGAAGTCAACCGACCGGAGATTGCCGCGCGGCTGCTACCAAATGAGATCAACGCCTTTGGTTCGATGCCTCTGCCATCCATCACGGTCGAGCCAGAGGTGAAGGTCGAACCGATCATCAACGTCAGCACCGACGATCAGGACAGTGATTACGATGCGGCGATGCGCTCCAGCGCGTCGATGAGCGGCAGCCAAGCGGTACTGGGAGGGACAGAATGAGCGAGAGTTTGCGTTTTCACACCATGGACGAACTGCGGGCGCTCTCGCTCGATGAGCTGCGCGCGTTGTGGGAGCTGGTGCCGACCGACCGCCAGCGCGCCTACCGTTCCGCCTATGAACGGGAGGTGAGGGGCGCGAATGCTGAAGGCTCGGACGCGAAAGAACGCAGGATCGCGATGGCGCTGCTCAAACGCTACGACGAAGCCGGGCTGGTGCCGGTTGGGACGCGCTGGGCACGCGCACCCCGGCGGGTGCAGGAGGCGGCGCGGCGCGGCGAGCATGTGGGTGAAGCTGAGGCAGGGACAGCTGCCCGCAGCGGCAAGCCATCCGGCAAAGTGCTGGCGGTGCTGGGCGCGTTCCTGATTGGGATGGTCGCGCTGCTGCTCGTGCGCGGGATGGGCGGCGGAGACGCGCAGGTCACGCCGGACATGACAGTCACAGCGACGCTGCCCGCAGGCATCACGCCAACCCCGCTGGCGCTGGAAGCGCAGGATGAGGTCATCGAAGGCGGCGACAACAGCCGCGCGCCGTTCTACCCGATCAACCTGCAGATCAGCCTGCCCGACCAGACGCTGCCGCGCGTGTGGGTGGTGCAGCGCCGGGCAGCGCGGCTGCCATCATCGGTATCGGCATGATCTGCCTGGTGTTCATTGTGATTACGCTGTGGTCGGGCGTCAAAGCGGTCTGGAACAGCTTCAACCGGCTGTTCAACGCGATGGGGCAGGTATCGGGTGACACAATACTGAACACGATGCGGATGTATTATCAGATGCAACGTTGCGTGATACGCCGAATCAGCCGACGCAGCAGCGCGCCGGGCAGCCGCAGCAGCGCCCACCCAAGCCGTGCAGCGACCCGCAGCAGCACTCGCCCGATCCCCTGCTCGAAGGCAAGGCAGAGGATGAGTGTACCGATGAGCTGTCGGTTCTCTTTCTCGAACTGCGCGTCCGTGAGCTGGTGCGCTTCTGCATGGGCAAGGATACGCCGGGTTTCCGCTGCGGCATCCGTCCAGCGTCGCTGAGCCACGAGTACCGCCAGCCGCATCCGATAGACAGCGCGCACCTCTGGCGGTGGTTCACCT
>CAYTME010000108.1:0-9127 GCA_964438415.1 uncultured Pleurocapsa sp.
AGCGGCTCCGGCTGGTCGGGCGGGGCGGGCGGCGGACCGGCAGCGTTGTAGACATCGCGCCAGGGCGGTAAGCCGCTCGTGTGCGTCAGCAGATGGCGAAAAGTCACCCGAGCCGGATCGACCGTCTGCCCGGCGAACGCCAGATCGACCGGCAGCGGCTGCTTGCTGTGTGGGTCTTGGCCGCCATCGATGGCGCGCAACCCTGTCTGGCCGAACTCCGGCACGACAGCGGCCAGCGGATCGGTGAGCGCGACCCGGCCCTCACCTGCCAGCGACAAGAAGGCAGTCGTCGTGAACAGCTTGGTCACCGACGCCAGGTCGAAATAGGTCTCCGTCGTCGCCGGGAGGGTGCGCGCCTCGGCGTCGATCCAGCCCCACGCCGCGTCGAGGACGGTCTCCCCGGCGCGCATGGCGCAGATGGCGCAGGCCGGGAACGTCTCGCCGAGGTGCTCGCGCACCACCGCCTCGACGCGCGCGTGCAGGGGCATCATGCTGGCCGCCATCGGGTCATCTCGCTACACCTGCGGGAGGGCGGCGATCGCCTTCTCGACTTCCTCTCTCGGATACTCGTAATCGATGAGCTGCCCGCCAAGATAAGCGTCGTAAGCCCCCAGGTCAAAATGGCCGTGCCCGCACAGATTGAACAGGATGACCTTCTTTTCGCCCGACTCCTTGCAGCGCAGCGCTTCGTCGATCACCGCGGCGATGGCGTGCGTCGGCTCCGGCGCCGGGACGATGCCTTCGGAGCGCGCGAACTGGATGCCCGCGCGGAACGTCTCCAACTGCGGCACGGCGCGGGCTTCGATCAAGCCCTGGTCGTACAGCTCGCAGATGATGCTCGCCATCCCGTGGTAGCGCAGCCCACCGGCATGGAAAGGCGGCGGCACATAGTCCTTGCCGAGCGTGTACATCTTGACCAGCGGCGTCATGCCGACGGTATCACCGAAGTCGTAGGCGTAGACGCCTTTGGTCAAGCTGGGACAGGCGGCGGGTTCGACGGCGATGATGCGCGTCTGGCGGCCGCTGCGCAGGTTTTCGCGCACGAACGGCAGCGCGATGCCGGCGAAATTGCTGCCGCCGCCGATGCAGCCGACGACGATGTCGGGATACTCGCCGGCCATCTCCATCTGTTCGAGCGACTCCAAGCCGATGACCGTCTGGTGCATCAGCACGTGATTGAGCACCGATCCCAGCGCGTACTTGAGCCTGCCGCCGCTGGTCGCCGCCGCCTCGACCGCCTCGCTGATGGCGATGCCGAGCGAGCCAGTGCTGTCTGGATGCTGCGCCAAAATCGAGCGGCCGGCGTTGGTGCGCTCCGACGGGCTGGCGTGGACGGTCGCGCCGAACGTCTGCATGATCGAGCGGCGGTACGGCTTCTGCTGGTAGCTGACCTTGACCATGTAGACTTCGCAGCTCAGGCCGAAGAAATCGCAGGCGATCGAAAGCGCAGTGCCCCACTGGCCGGCCCCGGTCTCGGTCGTCAACCCAGAAACGCCTTCCTGCTTGTTGTAAAACGCCTGGGCGGTCGCCGTGTTGAGCTTGTGGCTGCCGCTGGGCGAGACGCCTTCATACTTGTAATAAATGTGCGCCGGCGTATCCAGCATCCGCTCCAGCCGGCGCGCGCGGATCAGCGGCGTCGGGCGCCACAGCTTGTAAATTTCGCGCACTTCTTCCGGGATTTCGATGTACTGCTCCTGACTGACTTCCTGCATGATCAGCGCCATCGCGAACAGCGGCGCCAGATCGTCCGGTCCGACGGGCTGGTGCGTGCCCGGATGCAGCACCGGCGGCAGCGGACGCGGCAGGTCGGCCTGAATGTTGTACCACGCGCGCGGCAGGCGGCTTTGGGGCAGATCGTAACGCTTGTCTTGATCGATCATCTTGGTGCCTCTTGTATGCATGAATCGACTGCGGTACTGAGCGGCGCAGCGTAAACCGCCCCAAGTGTAACGACTGGCCGCACGCAGGCCAAGAGAGGCGGGCACATCGATGCTGACAAACGACTGCGCCCGCCGAGTCGGACCCGGCAGGCGCAGGTGAGGGTCAAACGGTCGCGTGGATCGACAGGTGCTTACGAGCCTGACGGCTCCTCCTCCGCCGTCGTGCTGGTGACCGTCTCGCTGCCTTGCAGGCGGTTGAGCACCTCGACAGCGGCGAGCTGTGCCTGCCGCGCGTGGTTGATCGAATCCGCCAGCACACGGGCAGCCTCCTGCGGGCTGTGGAAGCCGGTGCTGTTCTCTGATGAGATGAAATCCCAGCGCAGCGACGCCGCACGATGATGCTGCCAAGCCACGGCCAAGTCCTCCTCGGTCGCGCCGGCCTCCCGCGCTGCGACGATCGTGTCGATGGCGTCGATCAAGGCCGCCTCGGCGCTGCGCAGCAGATTGGCGGTCGTCGTCTGGGCGATGCGGATGCGATCCGCGAGCTGCGCCTCCGGCACGTTATGGCAGGTCTGGCAGGCATTGTTCAGATTGACCATCGGGCTGCGGATCCAGTGATCCGAGATCTTGATGCCGCCCTCGCGCATGTACGGCATGTGGCAGTCCGCGCACGAGACGCCGGAGCGCGCGTGCAGGCTGGTCGTCCACAGCTCGAATTCAGGATGCTGGATCTTGATCATCGGCGCGCCCGTCTCGGCGTGCACCCAATCGCGGAAGCCGTAGGTATCGTAGTGGGCTTCGATGTCATCGATCGTGTAGCCCTGGCTCCACGGGAAGGTCAGCACGCGGTTTTCGCCCAAGAAGTAGTACTCCACGTGGCACTGCGCGCAGACGTAGGTCCGCATCTCTTGGCGGGTCGCCTGCGTGACATCGATGCCGCGTGCCTCCAAAGCGTTGACCAGGGCTGGACGGGTGATGCGAAGCGCCATCGTCTCCGGGTCGTGGCAGTCCGCGCACGATGTGCCGAAGTGCAGTTGGTCACTCAGGTCGTTATAGGGCGTGCGGTTGAACGTCTCCCAACCCATTTCCGCGATCAGCCCCGGCGCTTCGGCGGCATGGCAGTTGATGCACGCGCCCGGCTGGTTGACCACACGCACGCGCTCGGTTTCCGCTTGGTCGATCTGTGCGTAGAAGTGGCCGCGATCCTCGTTGTGATCGATGCTGAAGGCGTAGCCCGCCCAGATGCGGATCATATCAGGATAGCGTTCCAGCTTGCTGTACGGCTCCGAGCCGCCGTAAAGCGTTTCGCCGTAGTTCAGGCGCGTCATCATGAAGCGATCGTAATGGAGCGGGAAATTGCGCCCCCAGACCTCCGGGTCAATTTCGTCCGCACCGATCTCGACCAGCGTCAGTGGGTACTGCTCTGCCTCGCGCTGGCGTTCGGCGATGTTGAACAGGAGCGCCGCAACCCCAGCGGTGATCAGCACCGCGCCGACGAAAACCAGCAGGTATAACAGCGATGCGCGGGAGAAGAGTCTCTTCATTGTCCAACCCTTTCCTCTGTGTGCGATGTATTCGAACAGTCTCCGCTGCCTGATTCGGTCGGTGGCGCGGCTGCGGTGCTGACTTAATCGCGTGTGCGATGCCCCACACCGCTGTGACACGTAATGCAGTTCACCGTTTCGTCGAAATGTGCGCTGTTGATCATACTGACCGTGGTCGCATGACAGCCGACGCAGCTCTGCTGCACGACCCGCTCATTGAGACCCGTGATGCGGATCGGCTCGTGGAAATTACCCAACGTGAAGGCGGCGCTGTGGTTGAAACCGTTCAGCGCCTTGATGACCCATTTTTCAGGCGACTCGTGCGGCGTATGGCAGTCGTTGCAGGTAGCCACCCGCCCATGAGTCGAGTGCCGCCAGGCCTCGAACTGATCGCGCATGACGTGACAGTTCATACAGGCCTGTGGATCATCGGAGAAATACGAAAAGCCCTTGGCGTACTGAAACGTGAAGAGACCCAGCCCCATTGCGATGCCAAATATCCCCGTCACGACCAGCCAGGGCAGATGCGTACGATATCGAATTCGACCGAAAAATCGCGCCATTGGCCCCCCTTTGTGTTCGATGATGCACGACGAGCAGCCGATCTTTCCACGACAGAGCATGGCAGCAGGATATGATCACTGTAACGCGTAAAAGACGCACGACGGTGGCAACGTGATCATGATCGACCGCATTTCATGACATCTGTCACCCTCGCGCACGGGCCGGCTGCTGGCGGCTTATGCCCGCACTTGACACACCCCCGCGCTCGGCTATACTTCCGATTCAACGCCGAGGTAGCTCAGCAGTAGAGCAACGCACTGAAAATGCGTGGGTCGCGAGTGCGAATCTCGCCCTCGGCAAGCAAGCCCTACACCCTCCTGCGGTGTGGGGCTTTTTTGTAGAAAATCGCCCGTGCCGCTGCATAAACGTGTGAATTCTACGCTAGTGTTGCGCGGCTGTAAGGTCTTACGCCTATACTGTCGGCAAACAGATGCGGTGCCCGAGCTTAGAGATGGGGCGGAACGATGCAGCGCTGGACTTTCGCCGGTATCGGCCTTCTTTTGCTTGTATTCGTCGGCGTGAGCGCGCAGCAGAGTCAAGCGCAGCTCGACGCCTCGTGTTCGGCTTTCGTGCAGCGGGCGCTCGACGCACTCGCCGATAACTGCAGCGGTCTAGGGCGCAACAGCGCGTGCTACGGCTTCAACCGCGTCGATGCCATCTTCACTTCGGAAATGCCGCTCGGCTTCTTCTCCGAACCGTCCGATCTGGCCGAACTGCGCGACTTACAAACGATCAGCACGACCCCACTCCGCGTCTCGGCGGAGGAGTGGGGCATCGCCGTCCTCAACGTGCAGACAGATCTGCCCGACGCACTGCCCGGGCAGGCGGTCAAGTACCTGCTCTTCGGCGATGTCGAACTGGAAGACAGCGCCGAGACGCGCGCCATCGAACCGGTCGTGCCGGTCGCCGTCACCTCGCAGATCGCCACGCCGCTTTACACCCGCCCAACGCGCGCCGCCAACATCAGCGACACGATCCCAGCCGATAACCCGATCAGCGCCGACCGCATCAGCGATGATCGCGCTTGGCTGCGCGTCGTGTATAAGGAACTCGTCGGTTGGGTCGAGATCGACTCGGTCGAGGCGGATGGTAACCTGGACGTGCTGCCGGCTGTCAGCGACGTCCCCTACGCCCCGATGCAGGCCGTGCGCCTGCGCACCAACCTATCGGGGGTCGCCTGTGACGCCGCGCCGCCGTCACTGCTGGTCGTGCAAGGCTTGCAGCAGATGACGATCACGCTCAACGTCAACGGAGCCGAGCTGACGATTGGCTCGACGGTTGCGCTGTGGACGATCGGTGATCCGCCCAGCCAAATGGTGCTGGCGGTCATCGACGGCGGTGCCTATCTGGAAGACGGCACGTTCATCCCGGCGGGCTTCATCGTCGATGTCGGCCTGGATGCCGATGGCAGTATCACCGGCGATTGGTCGCAGCCGCGGCCGATGACGTTCGACGAATGGCGGCTGCTAGAACCGCTGGAGAACGTGCCCGACAGCGTGCTCAATTACCCGATCGACGTGCCGAGCGAGCTGTTCAGCCCGACGCCTGTGCCGACCAGAGCGCCGGCCGTGCTGCCGCCCGCGCCGCCGACCGTCGTCCGCGTGGACTGCACCGGCCTGCGTCCCACTTCGCCGCTCGATGGGCTGCCGTTCGGCGCGGTCACGTTCTTTTGGGACGGCCTGCGCGGCCAGCCAATCACAGGCTATCGCGTCCGCGTCTTCCGCGACGGCGCGCTCGTGTACACGCTCGATCAAGCGCCGGACGCGACCAACGTCAGCGGTGACCTGAGCGCCATCCCGCTCGGCGGCGGCTATTCCTGGGATGTGCAGGCGCTGGTGAACGGCTTGGCCGTCTGCACCGCCAGCATCAACATGACGATGGTGCGCGCTTGGCCGAAGCCGCCGCCCCCGCCCCCGACGGTCGAGGCGACGCCGACGGTGGAACCGCTGTGCGATTTCGATCAGATCTGCGAGGACAACGAAAGTCCGGAGTGCCCAGACTGCTTCATCACCGAGCCATCATGCGACTTCGATGAGCTGTGCGAGGAGGGTGAAGACCCGGAATCCTGCCCGGACTGCTTCATCACCGAGCCATCATGCGACTTCGATGAGCTGTGCGAGGAAGGTGAAGACCCGGAATCCTGCCCAGACTGCTTCACTACTCGGCCAGCGTGCGATTTCGATCAGATCTGCGAGGACAACGAAAGCCCGGAATGCTCGGACTGCTTACTTGCCAGACGGCTGCCGATCAGCGTAAGCTGATGGGCAGGCTGGCTTGCAGCGGCCTGACCGGAAGCAGATGAGGGGATTCGCGTTTGAGCGCATCGACATTCCAGCAAAGCGCGCCGGCAGAGTGGCGCTGGCACGGCGACACGCGCCAGCGTTCGGTGCGCCTGTTCGCCAGCACGCGCAGGCTGATCTGGTCGGCGTGGGTCGAGACGAGCGAAGGGCCAGTCTTCGATGACGGCATCGCCCAAGATTTCGATGGTTTCCTGCAAACCGGACCGCCGCCAGGCGTCGATGTCCCGCCAGACTTGGTCGCGCTCCTGCGCGGCAAACTCGATCCACGGGCGGGGGGACGGCGCGGTTTCGGCGGCTGAATCGCCCCGCCGGCTGCGCTTGCGCTGAGCCTTCAGGGGACGCCGCTGCCGCTGCTCAACGCCTGAGTTCTGAGTTGGATTTAGGAGGTTCGATGGCCGAAGACATGACGAGGGCGGAGAAGTTCTGGCTCAACTTGACCAACCGTCTCTATCTCGTACCGCGGCAGGTGCGCGCATTTCAGCAGCGACACCCCGATGCGCGCGTGCTGGCCGCGGGCGCGGCCAAGGGCCGCCGCATGGCGCAGGGCGCGCCGCTCCAGCGCGAAGCCGGCTGGATCACGGCCAAGCGCGCCGCCCTCATCCTCACCGACGATGCGCTCGTCTGCGGGGACTGGCGCATCCCGCTCACATCGGTCACGGCGGCCAAGCTGATCCTGGTGCCAAACTGGAGCATGCGCGCGCTCGTCTTGCAGGTCACCACCACCGACCAGCATTACAACTTCGGGCTGCTCTACGATCCCGCCTGGGTTCAGCAGACGGTGCTGCCGCTTTCGATCGAGGAAGGTAAAGTCGGCTTTTCGCTCTTCAGCATCGCGCTGCGGGTCATCGTGTTCGGGCTGCTGATCTGGTGGATCCTTGACCGGCTCTTCTAGCCTGCATCGCTGCGGTTGGCGAGAGAGAGGAGGCTTCTGCGGCTCATAATCTTTAAGAGCAACCGACGATATTGTTAAGTAAACTCACAAAATATTTAATTAAAATTTAAAATGGTCGGCATCTCTTTGGCCGAATAACCTATCTACGGGCGTTCCAATGGAAACCACTCATACACTTCTCGATGACCTGCGTGCCGCCGTACAGCCGATCCAGGCCGATGACACGATGGCGGAGGCGGGGCGCAAGATCCTGCTGCAAGATTTCATCAAGATGCTGGAGCATGAAGAAGGCAGCCGCAGCGGCGAAGACATCGAAGATGTCCACGACATGCGCGTCGCCACGCGGCGGATGCGCAGCGCCATGCGAATGCTCGATCCGTATTACAAAGGCAAGACGGTGCGCGTCTTCCGCGCGCAGTTGAAAAAGATCGCCGATGCGCTCGGCGCGGTGCGCGACCTCGACGTGCTGATTCACGATCTCGAGCGGTTCGGCGCAGCGCGCGGTGCCTCGCTCGAAGGCGCGATCGCGCTGCTGGATGCCGAGCGGCAGGGCGCGCGCAAACGCCTTCACCGCACGCTCGACCGGGATGACTATGCCCAGTTCACCGCCGATTTCAGCGCCTTCCTGACGACGCCCGGCGCGCGCGCCCGCGCCACCGACCATGACAACCCAGCGCCAACCCAGATTCGCCACATCCTGCCGATGCTCATCTACGAACATCTTGGCAGCGTGCGCGCCTACGACTCGGTCATCCATGAGGGCGAGGCGGAAACGCTGCACGCCCTGCGCATCGAATTCAAGCGCCTGCGCTACCTGGTGCACTTCTTCAGCCCGATCTTGAACGCCGGGGCTGAAGATTTCCTCAAAGAGCTGAAGGCCATTCAAGACCACCTCGGTCGGATGCAGGATATCCAGGTGGCGACCGAACGGCTGAGCGATCTGATGGATGATCTCGACGACGAGAACGCGGCGGCGCTGAGCGCCTACCTCGACGCGCTCGATGCCGAACGCGCAGACCTGGCAGCCAAGTTCCCGCAGGTGTGGAAGCGTTTCAATTCCGTCCCGATCCAGCGAAAGTTGGCGTCGGCACTGGTGGCGCTCTAAACGGTGACGCCCCCGATCGGGCCGGGGGCGTCTTTTCTGCGGTCTCAGGAGATGCGCCGTCTGCACGGCACACTCAAGAAGGATCGTGAGGCGCTAGTTCGGGCGCACCCCCATATGACTGCGACTAGACACGATCACCTCCTTTCATATTGACCGAACGATACGCACACCATAGCATGAGGTTCATAAAAGGTCAAGAAAGCTTTAACCAAACTTAATCTGCCCTGTCAGGCTCGCTCAGGGCGCGCACCTCGGCATGACGGAAGCAGTCCACGACGTGATCGTTGACCATCCCGACCGCCTGCATGATGGCGCAGCAGATCGTCGGCCCGATGAAGGTGAAGCCGCGCCGCCGCAGATCCGCGCTCAACGTCCGCGAGAGCGGCGTCTGCGCCGGGATCTCACTGACCGTGCGCCATGCATTCTGAATCGGTTTGCCGTCGACGAAGCCCCACAGATAGCGTTCGAACGTGCCGAATGACGCCTGCACATCCAGGAAGGCGCGCGCGTTGCGGATGGCGGACTCGATCTTGGCCCGATTGCGCACGATGCCGGGGTTCGCCATAAGCGCGGCGATCTCGTCTTCACCATACAGGGCGACGCGCGCCGGATCGAAGCCATCGAAGGCGGCGCGGTAGTGTTCTCGCTTGCGCAGGATCGTGATCCAGCTCAGGCCGGCCTGCGCGCCCTCAAGGCAGATGCGCTCGAACAGCGCTGTGTCGCTGCCCCGCAGCGGCACTCCCCATTCGCGATCGTGATAGTCCACGTAGAGTGGATCGCTGAGATCGACCCAAGCGCAGCGGGATGGCATGAGGCGCTGCGCCCTACTGGCCGGCGTGCTG
>CAYTME010000108.1:9137-11469 GCA_964438415.1 uncultured Pleurocapsa sp.
CAAGTGTCGATATAGGCCACCGCTTCGCTCTCGGTGCGGACGATGCGCTTACGTTCCGTCTGCGGGGAGATCTTCATCGTCAAGCTCAGCAGCCGCTCCTGAGCGGCGTCGCGCGCGATCAGCGCCACCGGGTGATTGTGCAGATCAACCTGCTGGTTGACCTGCTGGCTCTGGCGGCTGGCCGAGCTGATATTGCTGGTAGTGATATGCTCGACGGCGCGAAAGTCGTAGATCGACCCGCGCGCGCTGCCGACCAGCGCCGGGTGTTCGCGCATGGCGCTCATCAGCCACTGATAGAATTGCGCCGAAACGGTCGGCGTCACTTCGGTGTGATAGCGCACGCGCAGGATGTTCTGCTCGAAGTCGTAATGCGCGTCAAACGCCTCGTGCTCGATCCCCACATATGGCTCCGACATCATGCCCTCCCCTCCCAAAGATATGCATGAGACTCAAGCTTGACCGTTATTGTGCTGTACAGCAGCCGGCACCGTGAATGAGAAGACCGCACCGCCAGCCGGATTGTCCTCAATCCAGATGCGACCCTGATGTGCCTCGACGACCAGCCGGCAGAACGTCAGCCCCAGTCCCGTCCCGCGCCGGCGTCCTTCGCGCCCGCTCACCTGAATGAAGCGGTTGAAAAGCGTCTGCCTGTATTCTTCAGGCACGCCGGGGCCAGAGTCGATCATGTCGACGCGCACGAAATTGGGCGGTGCACCATCGGTGCCTGATGGGTGCGCGCGCATGATGACGCGGCTCTGCTCCGGGCTGAATTTGAGCGCGTTGTCGAGCAGGTTGAGCAGCACCCGTTCCACCTTGTCGGCGTCGATATCGAGCAGCGGCAGATCATCCGGGATCAGCGTTTCGACCGTGACGCCCATCTCGTGCGCCAGCGGGCTGAGTTCGACGCATACGCTGTCCACCAGCGTCGCCAGTTCGACCGGACGCCGCCTGAGCGTCATCTGCCCGCTCTCCATCTTGGCGACGTCGAGGAGCGAGTCGACCCGGTTGAGCAGTTTTTTGATCGCCCGGCGGCCGGTGCTGCTGGTCGACTCGATGATGTCCTTGTGTTCGCTGTCGGGCGGGATGATGTCGTTGATCAGCTTGAGGCTGGTGGTGACAGCGGTCAGCGGGCTGCGCAGATCGTGCACGAGCATCCGCGTCAGGTCTTCGCGGGCGGCCATCAGCTCGCGTGCCTCGGTCTCATCGTAGAAGACCATCAACAGGCCGACCGTGCCGCCGTCATCGTCCTGCACTGGGATGATATGACGATCCAGGTAGATCGTGGTCGGTCCGTGTTCGAGCCGGTAGGCGTGCGCTTCATAGTTTTGCTGGCGCACCCGCGCGCCCAGACCGCGCACGAGGGCGCGCAGCGCATCCGCCGACTCGAAGCCGAGCCGCTCCGCCAGCGGCAGATCGGGCTGCGCCAGCAGCGCCTCGATCGACTGGCCGAGCAGCGCCTCGGAGCGCAGCCCCAGTTTGTTGACGCGCGGGTTGGCCAGCGCGATCGTGCCCGTCTGGTCGATCAACAGCAGCGGTTCGCTCATCGCGTCTAGGATGAGCTGGAGTTGATCGCGCGCTTCTTTGATGCGCTGGAAAAGCTGGGTGTTGTCGATGGCGATGACGGCCTGGTCGGCCAACTGCTGCACGAACTGCACATCTTCTTCGTTGAACGCGTCGGCTTTGTCGCTCTCGATCGTGATCACGCCGAGCTGCACCCCGCGCCGCACGATCGGGACAGCGAGCTGTGTGCGCAGCCCCGGCGCGATCGGCTTGAGATCGGGGCGGTCGGTGAGATCGGGGATCAAGACCGGCTCGCCCGTTTGGAATGCGCGGCGGGTGACGAACTGGCGCGGCAGCGCATGCCGTGCGACGGTCTCCAGCGGATAGCCGTACTGCGCCATGATATTGAGGTCGCCGTGCTCATCTTGCAGCATGATCGTGCCGATGTGGGTGAAGGTTGCGTTGAGCGCGAATTCCAACACCAGACTGCAGATCGTGTGCATGTCGAGCGTCGCCGTCAGCTCGTGACTGATGGTCGCCAGCGCCAGCAGTTGGCCGAGGCGCCGCGAGAGCGCCTCGTCGGCGCGCCGGTACTCGTGCGCGTTCTTGATCGCTTGGGCGGCCTGCGTCGCGAAGACGCGCAGCACCTCGACATCTTCGTCGGCGAAGCGCTGCGCCTGCCGATAGTAGAGCAGCAGCATACCGACGCGCATACTGCCGACGATCAGCGGTAGTTCCACCCAAGCGCTGATCTGGTCGGCGGCGAAGCGATCGCGCAGGGGCGCAGTGCGCGCATCTTCACGCACATCGCTGACCAGCACCGGCATCAGGG
>CAYTME010000108.1:11574-11803 GCA_964438415.1 uncultured Pleurocapsa sp.
GCCCGCGCCGAACGACAGCAGCACCAGCCCGGCATCCGCCCCCGCCAGTTCGCGTGCCCGCATCATGATGCGGTCGAGCACGTCGTCAAGCGAAAGCGTCTCGGTAAGCTGAGCCAGGATAGTGTTGAGTAGGGCCAGCCGCTGCGCCCGCGTCGTCTGCCGCTCGTAGAGCAAGCTGTTCTCCAGCGCGACGCTGGCGCTGGCGGCGACGATGTTGAGCAGGCGCAGG
>CAYTME010000108.1:11842-13072 GCA_964438415.1 uncultured Pleurocapsa sp.
CGGCATTGAAGACGCGCCGCTCGTCGGGCGAAAAGACGATCATCGCCCCGAACAGGCTGCCGCCCGCTTGCAGCGGTACGCCCAACCATGAGTAGGCGTCATCGGGCACGCTCAGGCCGCGCAGCCAGCCCTCCTTTTGCGCATCGCGCGCCAGCAGCAGCGGAAGCTGCGTCTCCAAGACGCGGTTGATGGGCGAGTTGGCGGGCAGCGGCGAGGGCGGGACTTCGACCTCTTGACCGGCGCGGATCGCCAGCGGATATTCAAGCTGCTGAGTCGACGGGTTGTAGAGGACGACCGTGAAGTTATCGATATCGAGCAGATTCGAGACCTGCACATAGACCATGTGCATGAGCGACCCGTACTGGTAGTTGGCGCGGATCGCTTGGCTCATGACCGAAAGCGAGCGCAGCTCCTCGACCTGCTTGCGCAGGCGCTGCTGCGTGCGGCTGATGACATACGGCGCGACGATCGCCAGTCCCAAGCCGATCATGCAGATGGCGAATGCCAGCAGCGACGACGTGGCGTAGATGTGCGCGCCGAGGATGGCGAACAGCGGCGGCAGCCACAGCACGGTCAGAATTTCGTAGAGATTGAGGTAGAGCGTGCGCCGCAGCCCGTAGCCGAGGCCGTAGATTTCGAGCAGGAAAAGCCCGAAATACAGTGCGGTGTAGACGATGCTCAAGCCGAACGCGCTCAGCAGTGCACCAATGCTGTCCAGCCGCAGCGGCAGCGCCCCGCCCAACAGGGTGTAGATGACGTGGCTGAAAAAAAAGCTCAGCGTCACGCGCGCGACGATCAAGATCAAAGCACGCAGGCTGCGTTCCTGCGGCCGCTGCCAGGGCAGCCGCCGGTCTCTGCTCAGGGTGACCAGCAGCCCGCCCGCCAAGCCGCCAAGCGCGATCGCCCAAGTCGTGGTCGGTCGCGCTTCGGCAGGCAACGCCAGCAGTGCCAGCAGGCCGATTGCGTGAGCCGCGCTCAGCTCACCCTGCGTCAGCGCCGCGCCGAAGATGAGCGCAAAGGCGGTCAGGAACGCGAACAAGATCAGCACCCCGGACTCCTGGCTGAAAAGCGCCCCATCAGGCGGGTTGAGCAGCAGGACACTCCCGGTGAGCAGCGCCAACGGCCAGAAGATGATGGCGAGCAGCAGTCGATAATTCATCGAGCGTGAAGCCATTTCCGGTCATGCAGACCGCAGCGGACAAGGCGATACGCACGGTCGCAGTCTCGACA
>CAYTME010000109.1:0-2588 GCA_964438415.1 uncultured Pleurocapsa sp.
TTGGGCAGGCCGCCGCTGGTCGCCACATTGAGCGTGCCATCGCTCACCACGACCGTGAACGGCCCCAGCCGCTGCCACTGCCCCGCCTGCGTCAGCAGGATGCCCGACTGCACCGTCTGCCCCTCGATGCTCAGATTGAACGCCTGCGCGCTCGGATTGTTCCAGTCCAGCCAGGTGTAGATGTATACCTCGTAGCTGCCGACGGGCATCCCGCTCATCGCCAGGCTGTGCGCCCAGTGCTGCACGTGGCAGCGGATCATCGTCGTGCGCACGCTGTCGGTGGCCGGGTTGAGCACCTGCCAGGGATTGCAGCCTGGAAAGCCGTTGGTGGTGAAGTTGGGTGCCCCAATACCCTCCCAGGGATTGCCATCGATGACAGCCGGGTCGCCATTGAGGTTAATCGCGCGGTAGAAAGCACGTTCTCCCGGCTGCGGCGTATTTGTCGCTGTCGGGGTGAACGTTGGCGTCAGCGTCGGTCCGCCAGGGTTGAGAACGCCTTGCAGCGCCGCGTACCAGCGGTTCGCCATCTTCTGCTCACCACTGGCATTAGGGTGCGTGTTGTCGTAAGTATCAGTCCCGATATCGAAGCCGGTAAATTGATCAACGATGATCACAGGCGACTGCGCGGCCGTCTTTTGCGCTGACAGCATCGCGATCTGCGTGTTCAGGTTGACGACCGAGACGGCGCCGTTGGGGATGATCTGCGCCAGCAGCACCGTCACATTCGGACGCGCCGCGCGCAGCACATCAATGATCTGTCCCAGCTCGAGGATCGTGCTGGCAACCGACTGGCCTTGAAAGAGATCGTTACTGCCCAGATGGACGAGGACGATATCGGGCTGATGTGCTGCTGCCCAGGTCGGCAGGCTGTTGAGGACTTGGTCGGTGCGCCAGCCCCAACGTCCTTCGTGATCGAGATCGAAATCGGGATTGGGCGGCGGTCCCCCGAAGTTTGTGGTCAGGCTGCCGACGAAATCGACATTGAAGCCGCCGGTCTGCAAGAGCTGCCACAGCGGACGGCGATAGCTGTTGTTGGCAGTGTTCGCTTGTGTGATCGAATCGCCCAGCGGCATGATGCGCACTGGAGCGGGCTGCGCGAGGGCAGACTGCTGATCCTGCCGCGGTGGCAGGAGGACGATCAATCCGGAAAGTATCAGCAGTGCAGCCAGCCAGCGTCGAATGGTCATCGGCATCCCCGTTTACTAGGCTCAAACAAGTGTGGGCGGAAGCCGAGCGAATATACTCGGCGAGCATTCAGCCTAGCAGATCAACCTTGCAACAGCCTCAAATGACTGTCCCACGGGGGATGCCGCGCGGTTCAATCGCCGCTGATGGGCACGGGCGTGGCTGCTGGCTGAATGTCGGTGACGGGCGGTGCGTCCTCCTCACGGAGGACAGCCTCGGACACCAGCACACGCTTGAATGCCGCGATCGCCACCTCGATCATCGAGAGATCGGGCTGGCGCGTCGTCAAGTGCTGGAGCGCCAGGTTGGGGATGACGATCAGGCGCACGAGCGGACGGTGCATGTTGCGCGCTGTCCAGCGGATGATCTCGTAGGCGACGCCCGCGATGACCGGGATGAGCACCACCCGCGAGAGGATCAGCAGCGGCAGCTGGGGACGCCCCAGCAGCGAGAAGATGAAGACACTGACGAACGCGACCGTCAGCAGAAAGGCCGTGCCGCAGCGCGGATGCTCGATCGGGTATGTGGCGACGATCTCCGGCGACAGCTCAGCGCCGGCCTCGTAGGCGTTAATCGTCTTGTGCTCCGCGCCGTGATAGCCGAACAATCGCTGCACATCGGGAATGCGTCCGATCAGCCAGATATAGCCGATCAGGAGCGAAAGCTGGATCGTGCCCTCGATCAGGTTGATCAGCAGGGGTCCCCAGTTCCAGACGGTCTCGGTGACGCCCGCCGCGTTTTCGACCTCGACGAGATACGACGTGCTCAGGCCGAGCGCGCTGCCGATGGCGCTCGCGCCTAGCGTCGGCGCGAGGAAGAACAGCCCGATGCCGAACAGCAGCGAGACGCCGAGCGTGGCGATGCCGACCGGCCCGGTGAAGCTGATCTCCTCTTCTTCCTCGCTGACGGCGACATCCGCCGACCACATCAGCGCGCGCGTCCCCAAGCCGAGGGCATCCCACAAGCCGACTAGCCCACGCAAGAACGGCGTCTTGGCGATGCGCCCGCGGTAGACCGCGGCGTTGAGCGGCTGCTCGTGGATGACGATCTCGCCTTTCGGGTTGCGCACAGCGATAGCAGCCTTGTGCGCGCCGCGCATCATCACGCCCTCAATGACGGCTTGGCCGCCGTAAGAGAACTGCTTGGGGGCGGTCGCTTTCATTTCATCGGACATCGCGTTTTCACCCGGTCTGCTCATGTACCATCGACAAAGATGAGCGGCACAGCGCCGCTCGGCAGCCATTCCTCGACATGCAGCGATCCTGTTGGCTGGATCAGCACCGTCGGCGCGCCGCCGACCGCACAGCCGTCAGTCTGATTGCAGACTGCGCCCGGCAGCGCCAAGTTGTAGACACCGCGCAGCGGCAGCACCTGCATCATGTTACCATACTGATCGCCCATCT
>CAYTME010000109.1:2653-13066 GCA_964438415.1 uncultured Pleurocapsa sp.
CAGCGTCGAGCCGCACAACATCGGCGGTCTGGCCGCGCGCGAACGCCCCGCGCGCGACCGTGCCGAAACGCTCGATGACCATGCGCCACGCCACATAGGCAGGGCGGCGCGTCTCATCGGCGCGGATGAGGCCGAACGACTCTGCGCCTGGCGGCA
This sequence comes from uncultured Pleurocapsa sp., assembly GCA_964438415.1. Classification (GTDB taxonomy): domain Bacteria; phylum Chloroflexota; class Anaerolineae; order Aggregatilineales; family Phototrophicaceae; genus Flexifilum. Next base: position 2,810 of record CAYTME010000109.1, read on the forward strand.
GGTTCCAATCGAACAGCTTGTAGACCGCGATCCGTTCGACCCCGGCGGCCAGGCCAAGCGCGGCGGCCTGCACCAAGAACGCCCCCTGCTGGTCGAGCGTGATCTGCCAGTTGGGGCGCTCGACCGGCCACAGCGGGTCGCGGTTGGGTGAGGCGTTGGTCTCGACGATCCAGATCCGCTTGTCGCCCAAGCCGTATCGGTCGAGCAAGGCGCGCATCTCGGTCGCGATCTGCCAGACCGTCTCGGTGCGATAGTAGATGTGCAGCGTGATGGCATCGAAGTAGTGGCCGTGCGCAGGCGCGTCGGGGTCAGCGCTCAAGACCTCGAGCAGCCGGTCGAGATACAAGCGCCGCCCCGCATTGACATCGTGCCAATACGTCATGCCCGCGAGATGGATCTGCGCTGCGGGGTCGGCCTGCCGTGCGGCCAGATGCGCCACGCGCACCAACTGCGCGTAATCTTCAACCGTGCCCTCGAAGATGAAACCGTAGGTCTCGCGCTTGATATCCGGCTCGTTCCAGATGATCCAGCGGTGCACGCCGAGCGGCGCGTAGTACGCGGCGGCGCGGCGCATGAAATTGGCCCACAAGTTACCCGGATCATCGACCGGCAGATACAGACCGCGCGGCAGGCCGGCATTGGGCAGACCGTCCGTCGCCCACTGCGGCGTATGCTTGACGATGGCGACGACCTCACGGCCGCAGTCCTGGGCAGCGCGCAGCCAGCGCGCATCGACATTGAGCGTGTTCCAGTCGTCCGGGCCAGTTGGCTGGTGCTGTGCCCAGTCGAAGATGATGCGTTCCCAGCCGACGCCCAGCTCACACGCGGCCTCCGGCAGCCAGAACGCCTCGACGACGCCGAAGCGGCTGGGCGGCGCGTCGTCCTGCGCTGCGCTCATGCCGGGCAGCAGGAGCGTGAGCAGAATGAGGATGACGATCAAGCCGTTGTGCTGGCGAGAGATCTGGTTCATGCGCGCGCGTCAGATTTCAGGCGATGTCCGCCGCAATGATGGCGCAGAACCGCTAAGGCATCAAGTCGAGGATTGAGCCGGGATGCAATTGGGCAATGGGGGCGGCGGATGTCTCAAGGGGCGTACCCACGAGCGGACTCCGGATGCATCTTTCACACTCACCGCGGTGTTGTAATCGTCAGCGGTTATACTCCCCGCTGAGATGCTGCAGCGTGCTGGTCTATGAACACCAGCATTCATCCTGAGAGCGACTCGCATTCGCCCACAAAATTGGGCCAAGCCCATCATCGACGAGGCCGCAGTCGCGCAGGTCGTTTGTTCATACACTGACGCTGGAGTAAAAGCGTACCATGTCCTCATTTCGCATCGGCTTGATCGGCTACGGCGGCATCGGGCGCGTCCATGCACTGGCTTACCGCTCGATCCCCTTTTATTACGCGCTGCCGCAGCGGACGATCCAGATCGCTGCGGTCGCCACGACGCGCCCAGAGACAGCGCAGGCTGCGGCGGATGAGATCGGCTGTGAAGCCTGGACGGCAGATTTTCGTGAACTGCTCGCGCGCCCAGATATCGACGCCATCGACTGCTGCACTCCCAACGACACGCACGAGGCCATCCTGGTCGCCGCGGCCCAGGCGGGCAAACACATCTACTGCGACAAGCCGCTGGCGATGGGCGTCGAGGACGGTCGGCGGATCGTCGCCGCGGTCAGAGCGGCGGGCGTGCTCGGCGGCATGACGTTCAATGTGCGTTTCTACCCGGCGATGCAGCGCGCCAAGCAGTTGATGGAGGACGGCTTCATCGGGCGTGTGTTCTCGTTTCGCGGGCGCTACTACCGCAGCAGCTACATCGACCCGCTCAAGCCGATGAGCTGGCGCCTGAGCCGTGCGCGCAGCGGCGGCGGCGCCCTGCTCGATTTGGGATCGCACGCCCTCGATCTGCTCCGCTGTCTGTTGGGCGACTTCGCCGCCGTCCAGGCGACATTCGATACGGTCATCAAGGAACGACCAGCGGCAGCCGGATCGAGCGAGCGCATCCCGGTCGAGGTTGACGATATCGCGCTGCTGCACGTACGCACTGTCGACGGGGTGATCGGTTCGGTCGAGGCGTCGCGCATGGGCACAGGCAAGACCAACGAGTTGGTCATCGAGATCTTCGGCGAGCGCGGCGCGCTCCGCTTCGACGCCGCCGAACCGGCGTGGCTCGAAGTGTACGACGCCCGCGATCCGGACAAGCCGCAGGGTGGTCTGCGCGGCGTGCGCCGTGTGGAGACGGGCGGACGCTTCGACGGCGCACACGCCCCGGATTGGACGATGGCCCCCGATTTCGTGCGTTCGCACGCCGAGTGTCAGTACCGCTTCTTCCGCGCGGTCAGCGACGGACGCTCGCCCGTACCCAGTTTAGAGGACGGGCTGCACATCCAGTTGACGGTGGCCGCCGCCGAACGTTCTTCGCGCGAGGGCTGCTGGGTGCGCCTGGATGCTTTGTGATCGCCATGAACTGAGCTGTTGTATCGTCTACATGCACGGCACGGAGTTCAATGGCGAAGAGCGTGTATGCACAACAGCGGCGCTCACTTCACTCCCGACGATCTCGCGCACAACAGAACAGGACGGCTGTTACCTCAACAATCGGAGGACGTCAAGCGGCTAATCGGGCGCGAGCGGCGCTCGATCGTGTTCTGGATCATCTTGGCGGATCTGTTCCTCATCGGCGCGTTCATCGATGCCTACTTCCAGCAGCTTCGAGAATGGTGGGAGCGCGAGCCGCTCATCCGCGATTTGCCGTACACCGTCTACTTCACCGACATGCCGACGGGCATTCACATCCTGAGCTGGGAGCGGTCAGCGTGAGCTTGGCCAGCCCATCCGCGCTCGGCAGCGTCCGCCTATGAGCGCAGCGCGGTGTGCTCTAGGCATATACTATCTTCGTGTGCGCGCCTCGGCGCGCACCGCTTCCAGATTGATGATCTCGGCTACATCGTACTCTGTGACCAGAGCGCCTGCCACCGGGCGCAGGCGCAAGATCGCAGGGAAATGACCCATTCGCCCATGTAACTCCGCCAGCAGCACCGCCGCCGCATAATTGAGCGAGGGCAGCACAATCAGCCAGCCGCCAGTCTGCCACTGCTGCGTTGAGATCTCGAGCGTGTCGAGCAGGTGAACAATCTGATGATGAAGCGACTGCTCCAAATCGAACTGTGAACGAATATCCTGCACACGCTCCGGTGCACTTCCGGCCAGCGTCGCAATTTGGTCAAGCTGGCGCGGCGTGAGCGGGTGGGCGAAATTGAGGATGATCATGATGCGGCTTCCCAGCGGCGATGCCTATCGTAATCATCTCGACGCTGCGGCACGCGATCGTAACTGCCATCGGAGCGATGAAAAGCCAACTCCGCCACGAGGATCGCCCCATCTTCTAAACGGTAGATAAACAGTCTCTCGTCCACATTTCCGGGTTTGATCGGGATAGCATTTCCGGGGTTCCGATACTCATCGTGGCGGTTTGCATCGATCCACGCCTTGTCGCGTAAGCGTTCGAAATAGGTTTGAAATCTTTTCTGTTGAGTCGCATCAAGACTATCGAATCGCTCTGCAGCTTGCCTGGACAAATAAATCGCTGTCCGATCGAGCGCCTTAAAACGCTCTAGTACGATTTGCCCCAAGCCGTTAACACTAAAATAGACGCTGCCTTCTTGGGTGGTTTGATCAAACAGCGACCATGCCGGATGATCTGACAAAGGTTTATCTGAAGGTAGACTCAAGAGTTCCTTCAGCCGTCGTTCGTCAACGAAGTCTTCGCTACATATTTTTAGAGCTTGATAAGCAGATCGAAGAACCTCGAAATTGAATTGCAGCGGAATCCGCCCCAAAGTGATCAAAACTGGAGATTGTTCATAGACGTAGCTCAACTGCACACCTGACTCGATCATGCCAATCAGGGTCAAATATGGAATAGCTCCCTTGAACCCACCCGTAGGATTGATCACTCGTGTGAATGTGCCTTCAGGTGCGGAATGCAAAATATCGTAAATTTTGGCAATTAGGTTACGTACTCCATCGCGCTGAAATACATTTCCATCGTTGACTTGCAGACCGCTAATCAGGTGAACAATTGCTGTCTCAACTTGGAAATATTCACGCGAGAAATCCGCAATAATACGCGCTGCTAATACCCCATCGGGCGTAGCCGTTGCCAAGAAATGAAGTTGATCGCTGCGTGTGCGTTGATCTCCAAGAATTCGACTTAAACTGTTGAGTTCTGCGCTAGCTCGACGAATGATTTCTGTTGCATTCTTGGCTTTTGCTTCCGCTCGTAGGTACTCCAATGTTCGTTGATAAAGCGCTAATCCCTCGAAAGAGTCTCTTTTCCAGATTGCTTGGAGGTCAACAGTTGAGTTTTGCCGAAAGGATTTCCATTCGGTTTGAAGGTCAGCATGAGCGTTTGAAAAAACACTTGTGCCAGTAGTCGAAATTACACAAATGGGCATATCACCCTCCTCGCAAAATATCCAGCAGTGCTTGGCGTTTGTCGCTGATCGTCTCCCCAAAGTCGAGGAAGCCGATCAGCTTGTCGTAGATGCTCGCCAGTTGATTTTCAACTGTGCGACCGCTCTTGTGTGCCATTTTCCCCAACTGCTCGTTGGAGGCGTAGGGGTTACGCCTCAAAAGTTCGGCCACTTCCCGTTCAGCCGGGGTCAGTTTGGCGAGGAAGGCATCCAGCCGGCTGATCGGCTGTTTCAGCAGCGCTTCAACCGCTGTTCCCGGCGCAATGCGCGCTGGGCGCAGCGGCAGATCGACCAACTGCACTTGATCGCGCATCCCCGCTGGAATATGGAACTGACCTGGCTTTGCCAGCAGCGCTTCCGGCGACAGCACCGTCCATACCCGATCATGCGGCGGTTCGAACACGGCGCTCGCAGCGAGCATAGCGTAGATGCTCATCGCTTTGCGTCCACCCGCGATCATCAGATGCAGCAGCCAACCCTCGCGGAGTATCCGCAGCACTCCCCGATAGTAAGCCTCGGCTGAACGTTGATCGGCAATGTCGATCAGCGGAGTATTGTCCGGGTAGGTGATCTCGTGGAAGTGTTTTTGTAGAGTCGCATAGTCGCGTTCACACACGGCGCGCAAACTGCTGTAGGCCTCGGCAATGCCCGACAAATTGGGTTGCGTGTGGAGCACTGCCAAGCCTTGATAGCGGTACTGCTCGTTCAGGCAGTCAAAGGCGACCGTGATCGCTTCCGGGCGCTTCCCCAGCGTGGCAATGTAGAGTGTGGGCATTACACCTGCTTCGTCTTCAAAGGCGTAAATACCCCGCAGCCCGCAGCAGTCTTCGCGCCGATCCCCATGACTTGCAGCGCATCTCGCAGCAGATCACGAGCGTCGCCAAACGACGTTTCTGGTGGGGCATGCTTTCGCAAACCCACAGCGAAATGAAAAGGTATTCCCTGGTTGACTGCGACATACGTTATCGGGTTCGGACTATCCGCGTCGTCCGGTGCCACTTTACCATTCGACTCATAGTATTTGCGGAAATGCGGCGTCATGACCTCAAGGGCAAACAAGGAGGGCGTGTCAGCCAGAAGCTCGCGGACCACCGCATCATAAAACACACAGCGTCCAGCCTCTTCCTGAGTGCCGAACAAGCTTCGGTAGAAGGCAGCCCATTCCGGGTTGAGCCTCAAGCCGTGATCTTTCACCCCGCAGAGCTGTTCGTCCAACTGCTGAGCCACTTTAGATGGGTCATCTACCTTTGACGGATCGAGCGAGATGCCGGCCTCTTCGGCGATGAAGTACAGGGTGTAATTCCGACACAAGCCCTTGAGCGCGCTGCCGGGAATATAGGGAAGTCCAGTGACCGGATGCAGCGTGATGCCGAACTCCAGCGCACCCTTTCCGCCCAGCCCGACAATCAACCGGCTGAGCGTGACCATCTTGAAGCGTGCCGCGCCTTCGGTCATCGCCAGCCAGCGTCGATGCATGCCGGCGACCAAATCCTTATCGGGCTTGAAATCCTCGACAATCTTGCGCAGCCAGAAATTCCGCTCTTTGCCGATGATCCGTCCTCGTTCATCCCGCCGGTCGGTTTGTTCAATCACCTCTCTCGGTGGGTAACGCTGCAAGATGAGCGCGAAATTCTGGCAGACTTTGTTTGGCTGGTGGCCAATACGCTGCGTATCGTTGGGGAGCAGGTACTTGTAGGTCATCAACGATCTGCTCCTTCATCTTGCCAGCCCTTCGCCTCGGCGAAGCGCTTGAGCCAGCTCAGATACGCGAGAACTTCGGCGGCAGCGCGGCGGTAGTCTGTTGAAGACTGCTGCAGCAGCCATTCCAGAAAATCACCTTGAACACCTAATTCCTGCTGCACCCAAGTGGAGACGTGGTCGTATACAGCGCGGTAATGCGTGTTTTTCTCGTTCTTGTCCTTCGCCAGCAGAAATGCCAATGTCTGCCCTAATCCGTTAGATTGTATGAGTGAGGGCAGACCGCGCACTTGTGATCCATATTTCTTCCGAAAATCGTCAGGTTTTGTAGAGACGCGCTCGACACACGCCCATGCATGAGCGGCACGCTTCTGCTGCAAAGTTTGCTGTTGTGTGAGGTTAGCCATTTGTTTGTCCTCCATGCCAGCGCAGGGCGACCATCCCTGAACCGGTCGTTTCGTCGCCACCAAGCTGAATGCGTGATGGCACAATCGATGTGTTGTGAAGCCAACCGATCACACTTTCCGGAGGGAAGGGTTGACCGTCATTCTGAATCGATTGGCTGCGCGTCGCCCGAACGATGATCGAACTCATCAACAACGTGTCTGATGGCAGCGCTTCCTGAGTCCATAACTGTCCATCGAGGACGGTTTTCTTGGCATAATCGAGGTGAACGCGCGTCACGACCTCGGTGCTGGTCTGAACAAAATCGCGGAATGCATCATCATGGAGGATGACAAGGCTGGTTTGCAGTTTTCCGCGCCAGTAGCCGTATTCCTCGGTTTGCGGCAGCGCGTTTTCCGCCAACCACCGGGCGATCTGATCGACTGCGCTATCAGGTTGTGCCGTAAAGCTGAACTCCTCCAACACAACCCGACCAGAAGCAGAGACAGCGGAGCTGCCCGTCACCAAAGCCGCGTCCATCGCAGCGGCTTGTTTCAATTCAGGAAAGCCCGGCACGTCGCGCCTCACCCGTGCCAAAACCGCCGGGCAGGTGGTATAAGCGAAGACTCCAGCCAACGAGCGCACGGGGAACAAGACGACCCGCGCATCGCCCACCGATACTGCGCCCGCGTAGTTGGCGGTCTTTTTGGAGCCATTCCCGTCGGAGATTTCATCCGCGCCGCCGAAAATGAGGTCGATATACGCATCCCGACCTTGGACATCCGCTTCGACTTGGCTGCGCAGCGCGCCTTTGATCCCGCTGCCTTGCACGACTGGGAATTGGGTGGTGCGTTCCCGCTGAATAGGCAGATCGATGACGGAAACGGTGCTGCCGACGCCTGCGTGGAGCGAGCTTTCGGTATAAATGAATAACGATGTGGAAATCATGCTGTACCTCTCTGTTTCACCATGTACCCACTGCGAACGTGCCGAACCCGATCGCGCCATGATCGAGCGACTCAGGCGGTGTTTCTGTGAAGGGCCGACCGATCACGTCGGCGTTTTCGAAGAAAAAGACGCTGCCCGCCGGAACGTAATACCGAAGCGGTTTTGGCTCGTTCTTCGCCATATCCCACCCGCTGATAGGATGCGGTTTGCCGACAGCGACAGACACGAGCCGTCCGCCGCCAACCCAGGGTGACCAATCTTCACGATCGGGCATCCACCCTTGTGTAAAGTACGCGGGGGTGAGTAAGACGATCTTTACATTGCCATGTCCTCTTTGCTGCAGAGTGTTGACCGTTTTCACGATTTGGAAACGTCCCGAACGCGACTCACCACCGAGGCTCAAATAGCCTAACTCGCTTTCAAAGATGTCCAGATTGACGTGGACAAGCAAACCGACCTGATCACACGGACGAACGAATTCCGCCCTGTAAAACATGCTTTCGGCATTGGCTCGCCGTCTGTAATCGAGCGCCAATCCGACCCGCTCTTCAATCTGAAATACATCATCGTTATTCAAAAGGTGTTGAATGCTGCTTACATCTCCCCTGAGGTAATCGTCAAACTGAGACTCGGTCAGCCATCCTTGGGCTTCTTTGTAGCCTTCCCCGCCGCCAACCAAAGGACGCCAACCTTCGAAAGGAGCCTCTGTCCAGAAATCGCGGTCGTGTTGGTGTGAAGGCTTCAGCAGCCGGTACTTCCGGCTTTCATCCCTCAACAGGTCGAGTGGTGCGCGCAGCAACCGCTCTACCGTGCCACCCGGAGTGCGGCGTGACACAAACGGCCCCGTCACACGCAGCGACCCGGATGCAGCAGGTTGATCTTCGAAGGCTGGCAGCCCAACCGTCTCGATGATGCTGGCACTCACGCTGCCGCGCCGATAATCATCCCAAGTGCGGCCCTCGCGTAAGAGCTGGTTTTCCAAGAAATACGTGCGCAGCACACCTTGCATCGTCATGGGGGTCGGTGGAAACTGTCCGCGCGCGACGAAATTCTGCTGTGCTGAAAAAGGTTTGTTATCGCGGAACAACCAGACATCCGAAGCTTCGATGAAAACCCATTGGCTCATGATTGCGCCTCCGCCTCGCGCCTGCCACCCTGCGCGAGAAACCGCGCCAAGATCGCCCAATTTGCCATGTCTGACCAGGTTGGAACAGCGCGTTGGGTTTCGACGAGGTTGATCATCGTCTCAACCAGATCGCTGACTGCATTCACTTGATTCGGTGTCGCATTCTCTGCCGTGCGCCGCTTCATCAACCGTTTGATTTCCGCTTCACGCGCTGCTGTTAGTTCGGTACCGATTAGATCGTGGTCGAGCATGCGCAGGTCATAGCCCACCTTGCTTGAAATGACGCGTTGTTCAAATAGTGCTTGGAGCTTCAAGATGAACTCGACGATGTCCCATTTCGCACCTGCCGGGCGCATCTGCCCTGTTCCATGTGCCTCGATGACGACGATGGCATTACGTCCATAGGCCTCTTTCGCCATCTCCTCGGCATCGCGAGCGAGTTCTAGAGCCATGTCGAGCGGCAGAACAGCAGGTGTGACAGCGATGCCAGCGCTGGCATTGCAGCCGGTTATCTCATGGAACCGTTTGCGCAGTTCGTCTGCACAACGCAGCGCATGCTTTAAGGGCAGCAGCGCCAACACATCATCTCCGCCGGAGTAAACGAGCCGCCCCAACTGACCACCATGGCGCTGAACGATCTTCTGCGCTTGACTTGAGGCATAATCTGCCAAGGTGCGGGAAAACCGCCGGTGATCGTCCGCACTCTGCAGCATACCTAAGCGCTGGCCCATTCGGTCGCCATCCATATGTAAAACAGCGATGTAGCCAGCGGCTTCCTTGCCAACAGCGGCACTCTCGTGGATGCCCTTCCGATCGGCGGCGATCTCCCTCGTGGAAGGAAACCCCTCGAAATCGAGAATGCCAGAATCTTCACGCTTCAATGAGATCGCTGCTAAGCGCTTTATCAGGGCTAGTGACCCTAGTCGTTCGTTTGGGCGCAGGATTTTTCCCTCAGTATCGCCCAGGTGCTTTCTCAACTGCCGCCAACTCAATTCGAGTGCCGACTGAGCGCCAGTGAGGGTGCATTTGTATCCCGGCTCATCAACTGCATGAATGGTGCGTGCATACTTACGCTGTGCCAACGCTGCACTGACGCGCCGAAAAGAACCACCGTGATCGCGTGGATCGTACTCAACTGCAGCCCAGTAGAATTCCTGCCAGCTTGTCTTTTGACGCTCAAAAGTCGCCTGCCATTCTCCACTGCCGACAGCGTGCTGTAGAAGTCGGAAAACAGGATCGGCGAAGCCCACCAGCCACCGCGTTTGAACAGCTGACTGTACGACTCCGGCAGCGATCTGAGGGTGCTCATCACATAAGAAGGCAAACCGGTGCGGCGCACCGCCGTGCACCTGTCCATTTTCAACCAGCGGGAAAATCGCCTTGAAGTGTGTCAATGTGCTTGCAGCGGTCACTCCAGCCGACGCCAGCTCGCTGAGAATATAGCTGCCGATAAACAAATCCTGCGTGCGGCGCGCTTGTGCGATAAACGTCTGTACTGGACCGATTTGGAAGAGAAAGAGGTGAGTCGTCATGCTTTACCATCCACCCCAAACGTGGGTTCCGCTGTAATGGGTAGTGCGGTGAGATTATCTCGCATCTGGCGAATTGGGTGGTGGGATGCGG
>CAYTME010000110.1:0-10540 GCA_964438415.1 uncultured Pleurocapsa sp.
GTACGACGTAGCCGCCGACCGTGATGCCGAACTCCGTTAGAAACCGCTTGCAGATCGCGCCCACAGCCACGCGCATGGTTGTTTCACGCGCGCTGGCGCGCTCCAACGCGATGCGCAGATCGCGGTAGCCGTACTTGATCGCCCCGGTCAGGTCGGCGTGACCGGGGCGCGGCGTGGTCATCGGCGCGATATCCTTTTCGCGCCAATTCTTGTAATCGCGGTTGACGACCGTGAGCGCAATCGGCCCGCCCGTTGTCAAACCGGCGGCGATCCCAGATGTGATGCGGACCGTATCGGTTTCGATCTGCATCCGCCCGCCGCTGCCATACCCCTCCTGTCGGCGGCGCAGTTCACGGTTGATGACATCCGGTTCAAGAGGGATGCCAGCCGGCAGCCCATCGACAACTGCGGTCAATTCGGGGCCATGGGACTCCCCTGCGGTGAGAAAACGGATCATGGCTGAAAATCGTTCCCCTAGTTCAAAACGCCTGTCATGTCAGCTCGACATCGATGCCTATCAGCGGCTCAATCGATGTACTTTTCCATACGCACTTCGCAAATCTCGAAACCGCTGCGCTCGTAAAAGGCGGCAGCGCGCTCGTTGAAACGCCACACTTGCAGCACAATCCGCTGTATATTCAACGCGCGTGCATGTGCGAAAACGCGCTGCATCAACTGCTCGCCATAACTGCGGCTGCGATACTTCGGATCGACCGCCATCTGACCGATCAGCAGGTATCGCTGCGCGTGTGTGTACACACTCTCTGCTTGCTCAACGACCTCTGTCAGCACATAACCCACTGGCTCGTCATTCACCGCAGCGATGAAAGCATAGGTGCTGCCGTCCGCCAAGCGCTCACGAGTCAAACCGACCAGCTCCTCGTCGGGAGACATCGGTTTGAAAATGTCCGGGCGTGACTGCACATGAATCTCATGCGCCGCACAATTGAGCTGCGCGATCAAGAGGGCATCTTCAGGGGTTGCCTGCCGGATACTGAACATCAGCCTGCCTCCAGCGCAGTATGCAAGGCCTCGATCATTACGTCGAGCGGCGCATCCACCCCCGTCCACAGTTTGAATGCCGCTGCACCCTGCCGCGCCAGCATCCCCACGCCGCTGATCGCCCGTCCCCCGGCAGCTTCCACTTGGCGCATCAAGCGCGTTCGCGATGGCCGGTAGATCGTATCGTAAACCGCCGCTCCCGACGGGATCGGCACATCGTCTGGCCATGGAGAGGCATCCACGTGCGGATACATACCGACCGGCGTGCAGTTGACGATCAGACCAGCACCTTCTGCTGCCGCGGCCAGCGGCGCGATCTCAAACGGGACGAGCAGGGTCCGCGCCAGCGCCTGCGCACGCTCAGCCGATCGATTGACGACGATCACCTGTGCACCGCTCTGTGCCAGCCCATAAATCACCGCGCGCGCTGCGCCCCCTGCACCGAGCACTACGACGCGCATTCCCTCAACGTGCAGACCGTGTGCAGCGAGATCATCCAGAAACCCGGTCACATCGGTATTCGTACCCCTGCCATTCCGAAAGTCGATCGTATTGATCGCGCCGATCATCTGCGCGGTCGGATCGACCAGCACATGCTGCATGACCGCTTCCTTGTGCGGCACGGTGACATTGAGACCGATGTATCCGTGGCGCTTGAGTTCGCGCAGGCTGTACCCCAGCACGTCGGGCGGGATTGCCAGCTTGTCATAAAACCAATCGTGCATCCCCAACGCGGAAAAGGCGGCGTTATGCATGGCCGGACTCAAGCTGTGTTCAATCGGCCAGCCGATCACACCCACTTTATGCATATAACTTCACACTCACGTCCGCGCCAAGCGCGCCTAAAGTCTCTGCGTAGCCAGGAAACGAGTCGCCTGCGCAGCGGGCATCCGCAACCGTCGTCGGCAGTCCGTCGGCTGTCAACCCCGCTACGACCAGGCTCATTGCGATCCGGTGATCGTCGTGGCCATCGACTGCCGCACCATGCAGGCGCTGCCCGCCGGTCAAAGCAAACCCGTCGGAGAACTCATTGATGACTGCCCCCATGCGTCCCAGCTCGGCGCACATCACCGCCAGGCGGTCGGTCTCCTTGACGCGCAGCTCTCCTGCATCGCGGACAGTTGTCATCCCTTCAGCCGCCAGTGCCGCCACCATGAAGATGGGAAACTCGTCGATCATGCGCACGACCGTGTCACCACCGACCTCGATCCCTTTCAATGCGCTGTGGCGCACGTGAATCGTCCCGACCGGATCACCCGCCTGCAGACCGCTTTCTTCTACGTCGATCTGACCGCCCATCGCACGAAGCACGTCGAGGATGCCAGTGCGCGTCGGATTGATGCTGATGTTGGTCAGGCGAATCTCGCTGCCGGGGATGAGAAGCGCAGCGACGATGAGAAACGCGGCTGAAGATAGATCGCCCGGCACCGTGAAGTCGATCGGGTTGAGCGTGCGCCCAGGCCGCAGTGTGACGGTTGCACCGTCCACCATCACATCAGCCCCCATCGCCCGCAGCATCCGTTCCGTATGATCACGCGCCGGCCCCGGTTCGATAATCGTCGTGTCACCTTCTGCGAACACCCCAGCCAGGAGTACGGCGCTCTTGACCTGAGCGCTCGCCATTGGCAGCGCGTATTCGATCCCCCGCAAATGCGCGGAACGGATCGTCAGCGGGGCCCGGTCTCCGTCAGCACCTTCGATGTCCGCGCCCATCAGCCGCAGCGGCTCGATGATGCGGCGCATCGGACGGCGTCGGAGCTGGTCACTACCGTCGAGCACGCTCGGAAACGGCTGGCCGCATAGAATGCCCGCCAGCAGGCGGATCCCGGTACCGGCATTGACCAGATCGAGCGGGGCGCCTGGCTGATGCAGCTCGCCGCCGTGAATCACCAGCTCAGTCTTGCTCAACCGTTCGATCGGCACACCGAGCGACCGCACCGCGCCGAGCGACGCTTCGGTATCACCGGCTGAGAGCCAGTCGCGGACATGTGTTGACCCGTGCGCAAGCGCGCCGAACATCACGGCGCGATGCGAGATCGATTTATCGCCCGGCACGCGCGTTTCGCCGCGCAGCGGCGCACCAGGGCGAACAGAAAAATAATCGAGCGCCATCTCTCCTACCGCTTCCTCTCGTATTTGCGCGCCCATTCGACACGCGCCTCGCGCACCGGGCGAAGCTGTTCGACCAAGTGAGCCTCATCTTGATCGATCAACGAAGCTTCCAGCAGCGCCAGATGGGCGCGGAAACGCGCCAGCAGCGTCGCCACCGCCTGCGTGTTCGTGCTCAGAATATCGCCCATCATCGCCAGATCGCTGGCCGCCAGCCTCGATGTATCGCGAAACCCACCCGCTGCGAGCTGCCAGACTGCATCGTCTCGCTCACCCTCATGTCTGACTGTCGCCACCAGCGCCGCGCTCAGCAAGTACGGCAGATGACTGATCGCCGCCACCGTCCGGTCATGCCGGTGCGCATCCATCTCGATCGGTTCGGCGCCCAGCGCTTCGACAAACGCCAGCGCACGCAGCCGCGCTGCCGGAGTCGTTCGGCGCGTATCGCAGAGGACGAATGGGCGCTTCCGGTAGAGGTCGGGATCGCTCGCCTCGACGCCGCTCGTCTCTTTACCGGTCATCGGGTGGCCGCCCACAGCCTGGATACCGATCGGGAGCTGCCCCATCGCCTCGCAGATGTCTTCTTTTGTGCTGCCCAGATCGATCACGAAAGTGTTGGAACGCAGGTAGGCTCCGAGCCGTCCGCGCACGATTTGGATGATGCGGCGCACAGGTACAGCCAACACCACCAGATCGGCTTCCGCAACACCCGTCTTCAAATCATCAGTCGCCCGATCGACGATGCGCTCACGCAGCGCGTACTCGCGTGTCGCCGCGTTCAACTCGATCCCAGTGATGGTTTCGGCACAGTGACGCAGCGCCAGCGCCAGCGAACCGCCCATCAATCCTAACCCGACGACCGCAAGATGACGAGTGCGAAATCCCCCGCCGTCACTCATGCCCGCGCCTCCGGCTCATCGTCGATGACGAGCTTGTTCGTCGGGTACAGATCAGGGCGCAGTCGTTCCGCACCATGCATATAAATGTGCCGAATTGCGTCTAGCGGTCGGTCGGTATTCCAATGGATGAGGATGCGAATGCAGCGCGGAACGCCGCTCGGGCAGTCCATCTCCTGAGCACCGAGAAGTGCGACCTTTTCCCAACCGATCAGGCGAGCTGCCTGAGCTGGAAATGCGGCATTCAGGTCGGGCGTAGTCGTGAAAAAGACGCTGGCCACCTGCTCCTCAGCGATCGCATTGGTCTCGACCATCATTTGCAGCAGCTCTCGCGTCGCATCCACGATCGCCTGTGGGTCATTCACCCTCACGGTCGTCGCACCGCGCACCCCGCGCACGATTAACATGGAACTCCCTCTCCTCCCTGTGCGCAACAAAAAAGGCGCGGAGCGTTCGCTCTGCGCCTTACGTTGGATAGCAGGCCTCCTCAGCCGCGACCCAATCGCCCACGAGTAGACTGTCTGCTCGTGACGGCGCGGCCGCTGCGGTAATGCAGCGACACTGCCGACCGGATCGGTCTCAGCTCGGTCATTCATCTCACCTGACGAGGATCAACAATGCGGTGAGCATAACATCCTCACGAATTGGCTGCAAGCATTATCACTGAGCGTCCTCACCCTGAGCTTCGGCATTGAGCGCACCTCGCAGCTGCTCGGTCAGCGCTCGCGCTGCCGATACGCCCTGAGCGCCCGCACGTACCAGCGCACTGCCGACGATGAAACCGTCTACCAGCGCGTTGATCATGCGCACGTGCTCCGGCTGACTGATGCCGAAGCCCAGCACGAGCGGCGTCGCGCCAGATTGAGCGCGTACCCGCGCGATGAAGTCGGCCAAGTCCGGCGGCAGTTGAGCGCGTTCGCCGGTGATACCAGTCAGCGAGACCACGTAGATGAAGCCGCTGCTGCTTTTCGTGACCAACGCGATACGTTCGCCGCTGCTGGTCGGCGCAAGCAGGAAGATCGATGCCAGTCCCTCGCGCCGGCAAGCGGCGATCACATGCTCAGCCTCTTCGGGGGGCAGATCGGGCACGATCAATCCGTCTGCGCCGGCGGCGCGCGCATCTGCTGCAAATTGGCCGACTCCATAGCGCAGAAAAGGGTTCATGTAACCCATCAACATCATCGGCTGAGCAATACCGCGCTGACGCAGCGTGCGCACGGCATCGAGACAGCGCCGCAGTGTCGTCCCGTTTTCGAGCGCCTGCTGAGTCGCGGCCTGGATGACCGGCCCGTCTGCCAACGGATCGCTGAACGGGATACCGATCTCGAAACCATCTGCGCCAGCCGCCGCCATCGACTCGATGATCGCCAGCGAGTCTTCGTAGGTTGGATAGCCGATCGGGAAATAGGGCAGGAATGCAGCGTGCCCTGCAGCTCGCGTTTGACGAAACATCTCTTCAACAGCCGGCAGGCCGCGTCTTGTTCGATCACTGGTCATACTGCTGATCCTCTCACTTCGCAGCCGCCAACAACCCGGCGATGATCGCCCTGGCGATCTGCACACGCTTCGGCCAATTGCTCGCCTGGGCGTCGAAGGCCTCGGCAGCCACACGCTGAGTCTCGGAGTCTGCCGCGCTCTCGCGGAACTGGTCGGGCGTCTCCCACTCCATGCCTTCGGTCTCTACGTAGTCCAGGCGGAAACCGGCTTGCTGGCACAGGTACACCCATTCGCCATCGACTCCGAGCGAAGTCTCCGTACGGCTGGCTGCCAAGACTTGCTTTGCCGCCTCATGGCTGAAGCCGCGCGTCGCGACACACACATCGTACGCACAGCCGGTGATATGTGCGAACACGTCATTGGCGATCTGCTCCGTCTCACGAAGCGCGCGCGGATGTGTCATCAGAGCGCGCCCGGTACGCCCCACCACCAGACAATCGCAGCGCTGGGCACGCTGTGCCACCTGCGCCAGCTCCTCCGGGTACACCTCAATCCAATGGATCAGCCGATCCAGATCGCAGTACAGAAGATGGGCTGCCTCACGGTTGAGCGCCTCCCGCAGCGCCACGTGCCGACCGCGCGGCCAGGTGGCCGTCGTCAGCGCGTGAACGCCGTCCATCTCGTTCAGAGTAATGACCAGCTCCTCGCCGACGGTGGATGGCATGACGACCGTGATGCTCTCGAAGATTGCGCACAGGCGTGGATGAAACCGCTGCAGCCGCGCCAGTTCTCCCTGCGGCTGCCAAGTCGTCGTCAGCGCGATCGACATCGCCTACCCGCCCAAAGCCTTGATGACTGTGTCGAGATCTTTGTCGCCACGCCCGGACAGATTGACCAAGAGGATTGAGTCTTTTGGCATCGTCGGCGCGCGCTTGATCGCCTCGGCGACCGCATGTGCGCTCTCCAACGCGGGGATAATGCCCTCTGTGCGGCTGAGCACCTGCAGCGCCTCTAATGCCTCGTCGTCTGTGGCGCTGGTGTAGAATGCGCGCTCGCTTTGACGCAGGTATGCGTGCTCTGGGCCAACGGAGGGATAGTCCAACCCGGCCGAGATGCTGTGCGTGTTGATGATCTGGCCGTCCTCGTCCTGCATCACGAATGAATACGTCCCGTGCAGCACTCCAGGGCGGCCAATGTCCGCGTCGGCAAAACGAGCCGCATGTTCACCACTGGCGATTCCGCGTCCTCCAGCCTCCACACCGATCAATTCGACGGGTTCGTCGTCGCGAAAGGCATGAAACAACCCGATCGCGTTGCTGCCGCCGCCGACACAAGCGATGCAGACATCCGGCAGACGACCGACTTGTTCGAGCATCTGCCTGCGCGCCTCGATGCCGATCACGCTCTGAAAGTCGCGCACCATCATCGGGTATGGATGCGGTCCCAGCGCCGAGCCAAGCAGGTAGAAGGTCGTGCGCACGTTCGTCACCCAATCGCGGATCGCCTCGTTGATGGCATCCTTGAGGGTCTTACTGCCGCTTTCAACCGGGATCACATCCGCACCCATCAGCTTCATGCGGAAGACATTGGGCTGCTGGCGCGCCATATCGACACTGCCCATGTAGACATGACACTCTAGACCGAGCAGCGCCGCGGCGGTCGCGCTGGCCACACCGTGCTGTCCGGCACCGGTCTCCGCGACCACGCGGCGTTTGCCCATGCGCTGGGCCAGGAGCGCCTGTCCCAAGGCATTATTGATCTTGTGTGCGCCTGTGTGCGCCAAGTCCTCGCGCTTGAAATAGATGCGCGCGCCGCCGAGCTGATCGCTGAGGCGGGCAGCATAGGTGAGCGGCGTCGGTCGTCCGACATAGGTCGCCTGCAAATCTGCCAACTGTGCGCGAAACGTCTCGTCAGCCATTGCATCGCGGTAGGCTTCGGTCAGTTCGTCAAGTGCGGGCATCAGCGTCTCGGGCACGAAGCGCCCGCCAAAATCGCCGAAATAGCCGCGCGCATCGGGCACAGCCGGCTTCGACTGCGCTGAGTCTGCGATCGTTTGGCCAACAATGGTCACCATCAATCCAACCTCTAGACTAGTTATCCGGCGTTCCGTCGACTCAGTGCGACAGCGGTCATGGGCCGGCTGCAGCCCGTGCCGCCTCGATAAATGCTCGCACTTTACCTGCGTCTTTAACTGCGGGTTTGCCCTCGACTTCGACTCCGCTGGCGACATCGACACCCCACGGGCGCACTGCGCGCACAATCCCTGCCACATTGTCCGGCGTCAACCCTCCTGCCAGCATCAAACGCGGCGTCCGCGCTTTGATCGCTGCCGCCAGCTCGAGACTGGCCTGCTCACCAGTACCGCCGTACAAATCGGGATGATGCGCATCCAGCAGCAGCGAAGGCAGCCGCTCTGATGCTGGTGTCCCTGGCGCAAAATACGCCACATCATCCAGCGCCTCGGCCAGGCTGCGCGGTCGGATGGCCTTGTAACCCGCGCCGTGCAGCTCTTTGAGCAGTTCAACCGACTCATCACCGCTCAGTTGAGCGGCAGTGAAACCGACCTGCTCCATCGTGATCGAGATACGACCGACAATCTCGTTGACGAACACCCCGACGATCTGAGGCGTGGACGCCCCAAGCTCGGACCGCAGCCGGCTTACGAGTTCAACTGCGGCGGCGGGTTCGATGAAGCGCGGGCTTTTCTTATAAAAATTCAGGCCGAGAAAATCTGCGCCAGCGCGTGCGGCCGCCAATGCATCTTCGAGGGATGTGATGCCGCAAATCTTGGTCTTGATCATGCTCATGCGATCATTCCCTTGCAGAACTGTCTGCGCGGCTCGACGTTAGCGCGGTGCGGAAGGTCGCGGCTGGCTGCTGAATGCGCGTACCTGCCGTGCAGCGTCATCGGCCGTGACCAAACCCTCACCGACCAGCACCGCGTGCGCGCCGACTTCCCCCATTCGGCGCACATCCTGGACGCTGCGGATGGCGCTCTCTGCGACCAGCGTGATGTGCGGCGGCACAAGTCGTGCCAGGCGCGCCGTCGTCATCAAGTCTTCTTGAAACGTCCTCAAGTCGCGGTTGTTGATGCCGATCAGCGGCGAACCAATCTTGAGCGCGCGATCGAGTTCGGCCTCATCATGGACTTCGACCAGCACGGCCATACCGAGCGAAATCGCCAGCGAGTGCA
This sequence comes from uncultured Pleurocapsa sp., assembly GCA_964438415.1. Classification (GTDB taxonomy): domain Bacteria; phylum Chloroflexota; class Anaerolineae; order Aggregatilineales; family Phototrophicaceae; genus Flexifilum. The sequence continues at coordinate 8,638 of CAYTME010000110.1, forward strand.
GCATTTCAAGCTGAGAGTCGGCCAGTGCCGCCACGATCAAGAGGATCGCGTCCGCCCCGTATGCGCGCGCTTCATAGACTTGATAGGGATCGACGATGAAGTCCTTGCGCAGGATCGGCAGCCAAACCCACGTGTGCACATGGGGCAGAAATTCGATGCTGCCCTGGAAAAACGGCTCGTCTGTCAAGACCGAGAGCGCCGCCGCCCCATACTTTTCGTAGGTCAGACCAAGCTGCACGGGATGGAAATCCTCGATCAACACGCCCTTGCTCGGCGACGCTTTCTTCACCTCCGCGATCAAGGCGATATGATCACCTCGTCGCAGCGGCGCGATGAAATCGCGCGGCGGATCGACTTTAGCGATCATCGCCTCGATCTCCTGCTGCGGTCGCTCGCGCATGAGTCGCGTTAGGTCCTCTACCTTGCGGGTTAGGATGCGGTCGAGAATGGTACCGGTCTTGACAAACATCGCCGTTCACCTCCTATCGACGTCACGATCCATCCGCCGAAAGGCGTTGGCTGTATGCGATCAGCGCATCGAGTTTCGCCAGCGCAGACCCACCGTCGATCACCTGCGCTGCCAGCTCAAAGCCTGCGCGCAGACTGCTGACTTTGCCGCTGGCGACCAACGCGGCCCCTGAATTCAAGATCACGACATCACGTTTGGCATCCTGGATCGAGCCATCGAGCACACCGCGCAAGATGGCAGCATTCTCTCCTGCATCCCCACCCAGCAGCTCGGCGATATTTGCACCGCGAAAGCCGTAATCGGACGGATTGAGATCATAAGTCTCAACCCGATTGTCGTGGAAATAGCTCACCCGATTGGGACCTGTCGTCGTCAGTTCGTCGAGACCGCCATACCCGCTGACCACCACCGCTGATACCGCGCCCAACTGACCGAGCACATGTGCCAGCATGTCCGTCATGTCGCTGGCGAAGACGCCCATCAACTGCCGACGCGCCCCGGCAGGATTCGTCAACGGCCCCAGGATGTTGAAGATCGTGCGCAGCCCCATCTCCCGTCGAGGACCGAGCGCATACTTCATGGCTGGGTGCAGTTTCGGTGCGAACAAGAAGCCGATACCGACCTCATCAATACAGCGTCCAACCTGCTCGGGCGTCAAATCCAAATTGACGCCGAGCGCGCCGAGGACGTCCGCGCTGCCGCATCTGCTGCTGCTGGCGCGATTACCGTGCTTGGCGACGGGCACGCCCGCACCCGCAGCAACGAATGCAACCGTCGTGCTGATATTGAAGGTTCCGCTCCGGTCTCCGCCTGTACCGCAGGTATCGAGCAGCATCTCGCCGGAGAAACGGGTGGGAACACGATGGGCATTGGCACGCATCGCGCGCGCGCTGCCGGTGATCTCATCCTGTGTCTCACCCTTCATGCGCAGCGCCATCAGGTACGCGCCGATCTGGGCGTCTGTCGCCCCGCCGCTCATGATCTGGTTCATGACCGCCTCGGCCTCTTCAGCTTGAAGATGACCGAAACGGCTCAACAAGTCGATCGATCGCTGGATATCCATTTGGCGATCCACCTTTCACAGTCCCGTGAGTTTACGCGCTTTCGCCAAGGTTCGCTCGGCGACAGCGCCCGCACGTTCAGCCCCACGCGCCAACAGCGCGTCTAAGTAGCCTGGCTCCGAAGTGATCTGATGATAACGTTCCTGAATCGGGCGCAGCGTCTCGATGACGACATCGACGACTGCCTTTTTGAGGTTGCCATAGCCGCCGCCATGAAACCGCTGCTCGATCGCTTCGCGCGGCTCCTTCGTGAGCACCTCATACAGCTCCAACAGGTTGCGCACACCGGGCGAAGCATACTCGAAGCGCGCCTCATTGCCGGAGTCGGTCACGGCCGACAGGGTAGTGAACTCCAACGGAGTGGACGCCGCTC
>CAYTME010000110.1:10550-12953 GCA_964438415.1 uncultured Pleurocapsa sp.
ATGATCGTCTTCTTGATCACGTTCGGCGGGTCGAGCAGGCGGACTGCATGTCCCGATCGCTCTTCAGCGATGCTTTTGCTCATCTTGACTGTCGGATCGTCAAAACCCATCACGCGCGCACCGCTCGTTCGATATAGCCCTTCCGGCAGGCGAAAACAATTACCGAACAGGCCGTTGAAACGAGCCGCAATGTCGCGCGTCAGCTCGACATGCTGGCGCTGATCTTCTCCGACCGGCACATAATCCGCTTGATAGAGCAGGATGTCCGCCGCTTGCAGCGTGGGATAGGCGAACAATCCCGTACCCACGCTGGCAGCGCGTTCTGACTTCGACTTGAACTGCGTCATGCGTTCAAGCCAACCCATCGGCGTCACACACGTGAGCAGCCAAGCGAGATATGGATGTGCCGGCACCTGCGACTGCAAGAAGATGACGTTGGCTTCCGGATCGATGCCCGACGCAATGTAGAGTGCAGCCAATGAGCGCGCGTTGCTGCGCAGCTCTTTCGCCTTGATACTCTCCGGGATCGTCAGCGCATGCAAATCGGCGATCATGAAATAGTTCTGAAACTCGTACTGCTGATTTGCCCATAGGCTGAGCGCACCGACGTAATTGCCCAGATGCAGCCCTCCGGTCGGCTGCACTCCGGACAGTACGACCTTCTTGCGCGGTGCAGCAGCGGGCTGTGCGGTTTCGATCTGTCCCTCAATCATGCCTCAAGACACCTTCGCCAATCGTCCAACTTCAGCAAAATTGCGCAAAATCTGCATCCCATCGGGGGTCAAGATGCTCTCCGGATGAAACTGCACACCATACACTGGGAAACTGCAGTGTCGCAGGCCCATGATCTCCCCCTCGGCTGTCCGCGCCGTCACGAGCAGGCAGTCCGGCAGTGATTCCGGCTCCACGATCAGGCTGTGATAGCGGGTCGCCTGGAACGGGTTGGGCAATCCTGCGAACATGGGGTCGGCATCGTGGTAGATCAGGCTTGTCTTGCCGTGCATCTGACGTGCTGCCCGCTTGACAACACCGCCATAGACCTGCCCAATGCATTGGTGGCCGAGACACACGCCCAAGATCGGCGTTGTCGCACCCAGATGCGCGATCACATCGAGCGAAACACCGGCGTCGTCTGGGTCACCCGGTCCGGGCGAGATGACGATGTGAGAAGGATTCAGGGCGCGGATCTCGGAAATCGCGATCTGATCGTTGCGAATGACACACAGCTCTGCGCCCATCTCGCCAAAGTACTGCACCAAGTTATAGGTGAAGCTGTCGTAATTGTCGATCACGAGAATCATCGTGCGTCCTCCGGCTCTTTGACCGATGCCGTCTCCAGCCCTTCCAGATGCAGAACATCATCAACCGCAACTGCACGCCATGTACCAGCCTCGTCAAGCTCTAAAGTCGTCACCGACGAATTGGTCAGTTCGGTCAGATGGACGTCCATCCCCGGCACCAGCGAGCGGATCGCCATTTTGATGGCCGTCGTATGCGAAATGACGGCGACGGTTTCACAAGAAGCGTTGTCCAGAATGTCCTTGAGCGCGGCTGTCATGCGCTGCTGCACATCCAAGCGCGACTCGCCTCCGGGAATGCGGTATCCATCGACATCGGTCAGCAGTGCCCAAAACTCATCGGGATACCAGTCGCGGATTTCCTCCATCGTCAGCCCCTGCCAAACACCGACGGAACGCTCGCGCAGACGTTCGTCGAAAACCGGCTTCAGACCGAGCTTCTGCGCCAGCAGTTCAGCCGTCTGCATCGCGCGCTTCAGGTCGCTGGCATACACAGCGCCCACACCGATCAGAGGCAGAAGGTGGCCGAGCTTTTCTGCCTGCTGGACACCGAGCGCATTGAGCGGTGACGCAACCCAGCCTTGCTGCTTGCCTGCTCGGTTCCAATCGGTCTCACCAGGACGGATGAAGATGATACGCTTAGGCGACATCTCAGCTCAACCCTTCTTCAGCGCGGCGGATGGCATCGGCCAGCGCGCGCGCTTTGTTGATCGTCTCCTGATACTCAGCCGCCGGCACGCTGTCAGCGACGACACCCGCGCCCGCCTGAAAAGAGACGCGATCGCCTTGAATAACCGCTGAGCGGATGGTGATGCACGTATCCATCGAACCATCGAAACTGAAATACCCGACCGCCCCGCCGTACATGCCGCGGCGTGTGCCCTCCAGCTCCTCAATGATCTCCATCGCGCGCACCTTCGGCGCACCGCTCAGCGTGCCAGCCGGGAATGTCGCGCGCAGCAAATCGAAGGCATCCATATCGTCGCGCAGCCGCCCCTCCACCTGGCTGACGATGTGCATGACCGCCGAATAGCGTTCGACGTACATCATGCGAGTGACCTTGACCGTTCCATAGTCGCACACGCGACCCAGATCGTTGCGCCCC
>CAYTME010000111.1:0-266 GCA_964438415.1 uncultured Pleurocapsa sp.
CTTCACGCCCGTCGGCGGCATCGACGACCGCATCCTGCCCGGCCTGCGCGTCCAGATCGGCAGCAGCGGCCTGGCCGGCGTCATCGTCTGGGTGCCGATCCATCTCAACCGCGAGCAGTCGGTCGTGAAGAACGGCAGCTTGCGCATCGATATCGGTGCGGCGAGCAAAGACGACGCCAACGGCAAAGTCAAGCTCGGCGACATGATCACGTTCACCGGCGGCTTTGGCGCATTCGGTGAGCGGATGCTGCGCGGCAAAGCGTTCG
>CAYTME010000111.1:319-3607 GCA_964438415.1 uncultured Pleurocapsa sp.
GCGGGCCGTATCCGGTCGATGTGCTGGCCGCCTTCACCGTGCAGGAGGAGATCGGTCTGCGCGGTGCCCAGGTCGCGGCGCAGTTCTTCGAACCCGATCTGGCGTTGGTCCTGGAGGCGACCACCGCCAACGATCTGCCCAACCCGCTGGCCGAAGCCGATGATGAGGATGTGCCCAACCCGACCTGCCGCGTGATGGGAGGGCCGGTATTGAGTCTGCTCGACCGCAGCTTGATCGTCGATCCGCGCTTGTTCGCGTTCCTGCGCCAGACGGCGGAGCGGCACGGCATCGCCTACCAGCTCAAGAGCCAGCCCGGCGGCGGCACCGACGGCGGCGCGATCCATTTGGCTGCGGGCGGCACGCCGACCGCGGTCATCTCGCTGCCGTGCCGCTATATCCACAGTCCGGCGGCGCTGCTGCACGAGCAGGACTACGAGCAGACCCTGCGCCTGGTGCAGGCGGCGCTGCACGACCTCACCCCCGACCTGATCCGGCGGTGATGTGCCCCGGCCGAGCGGCCGATGTTTGCGCAGTTTCACGGGCGAAAGCGACTGAAAACGGGAGTCATCGTGATAGACCTGATCAAAAAACTTGTCGAAGCTTGGGGGCCGTCGGGATACGAGCATCACGTGCGCGCGCTCATTCAAGAGGAGGCCGCGGCGTTCGCGCACGAGATGCGCGTCGATGCGCTGGGCAACCTGATCTGCCGCGTCGGGGACGGACCGAGGAAGATCATGGTCGCCGCGCATATGGATGAGATCGGCATCATGGCGACGTTTCAGGAGCCGAAGAGCGGCTACCTGCGCTTCACACCCTTAGGCGGCCTGCTGCACACGACCCTGCACGGCAGCCGCGTGCGCTTCGAGGATGGGACGATCGGCGTGATGGCGGCGCCCGATGCGCTTGGCGCCGCGCGCACGACCGCGCCCGATTTGGACAGCTTCTACATCGACGTCAGCGACGGCGGGCAGGCCAACGCCATAGCCCCCGGCGCGCCCGCGGTGTTTTGGCGACCGATGGATACGCGCGGCAGCCGCCTGATCGCCAAAAGCATGGATGATCGCGTCGGCTGCGCGGTGGCTGTCGAAACCATGCGCCGTCTGGCATTGGCGACGCCGCACAGCGTCTATTTCGTCTTCACGGTGCAGGAAGAGGTCGGTGTGCGGGGCGCGCGCACGTCCAGCTACAGCGTCGATCCGGACGTGGCGATCGCGCTCGACGTGACGCCGACCGGCGATGAGATCAAAGGTGAGCGCAATGCGGTCAAGCTGGGCGCGGGCGCGGCGATCAAGCTCCAGGATACCGGGTTGATTGTGCCGCCCGCCATCCGCGATTGGATGATCGACCGCGCGGTGCAGGACGGCATTCCCCATCAGCGCGAGATCATCAAGGCGGGGACGACCGACGCGGCTGGCATCCAAAGCGCGCGCAGCGGTGTGCCAAGCGGCTGCATCTCGATCCCATGCCGTTTTGTGCACACGACCAGCGAAACCGTCGATCTCGACGATGTGCGCGCGTGTGTCGATCTGCTCCATGGGCTGCTGGCGAACCCGCTGCCTTTTTGAGACGGACTGAACGCCGCCAGCTGCTCTGGCTCTATCCGGCGGCAAACGTCAACTTGAAGTTGGCACCAGGCTGTGTTTCACTTGATAGAGACAGCGAGTGCACTTCAATTGGATTCGCCATGCCTACCGACATGTCTGAAAAGACGCTGCAAGAATGGGAGCTGCTCACCGAAGTCTCGAAGATGCTGACGAGCTTCGACCGAGACCGTGTGCTCAAAGACGTGATCGATCTGCTCATGCGATCTTTCGGCGTGCGCCAGTCATCTCTACTGATGCTGTCCGACCCTGGCGGTGCGGAGGGCTGGCGGCATTTCAGCCTGCGCCCCCAGTTCAATACCGGTCTGCTCCGGATGCCGCTGACCGAAGACGCCTCGCGCGAGGGGCAGCGCATCGCCAATGAGGGGCTGGCGCGCTGGGTGATCCAGTACCGTCAGGGCTTGATCGTGGAGGATACGCTCAGCGACGAACGCTGGGGAGCGTTTCCCGATACGCCGGATGGCATCCGTTCGGTGTTGGCTGTGCCGTTCATGCACGATCAGACGGTTGTCGGCGTCTTCACTCTTCAACATCCGGAGCCGGGACATTTCACCGATGCACAGCTTCGCCTGATGATCATCATCGCCAATCAGGTATCGGTGGCGATGCGCAATGCGCAGCTTTTCACACAAATGCAGGCGCAGCAGCGGCAGCTCGAGACGATCTTGCGCGCCATGCCCGACGTGCTGCTGGTCATGGACGCCGACGGGCACCTGCTGCTGATCAACGACGCCGCGGCCGATCTGTTGAACTGCAAAGACGAGCATGCGCCGGTCGGGCGGCTGCTGCGCGACTTCCAGGGCGCCGACAGCGCGCTGACGATGGTGATCGACATCGTCGACAGCCCGCTGCAAAGCGGTCAGCGCTGGTCGTTCGAGGCGCATTCCGATCAGCGTACACGTGACTAGCTGGCGCCGAGCTCGGTCTGGGAGCAGCCAGCGGGCGACAAAGCGGGCTATGTGGTCGTCATGCGCGATGTGACCCAGATGCGCGATCTCAACCGCTTCAAAGACGAAATGCTGCAGATGGCCTCGCACGACCTGCGCAGCCCTCTGGCGCTGATCGTGGGCTACTGCAGCTTGATGGAGCTGGACCTCGAACCGAAATCGAAGCCAGCCGAATATCTGAGCATCATCCAGCAGCAGACCGAACGCATGACGAGGCTGCTCGACGATCTGCTGCGCGTCGAAAAGATCCGCAACTCGCCGCTGGAATTGTACGAACACGTCGATTTTCGCGATGTCGTCAACAGCGCCCTCAACAATATCCGCGCGCTGGTCGATAACAAACAGCAGCGCCTGTCCGCCCAGCTTCGGCTGGATGGTGCGCCGACGCTCCTCATCAGCCCCGCGCTGATCCGAGAGGCGATGGAGAATCTGCTCAACAACGCGGTGAAATACACCGCCAAGGGTGGGCGCATCACCGTCTCCGCCTATTACGAAGGATCGCGATTCTATTTCGTCGTCGAAGACACCGGCATCGGCATACCAGCCGAGCATTTGCCGCGTCTGTTCCACTCGTTCTATCGCGCGCGACAGCCGGGCAGTGAGGACAGCGAGGGACGCGGTCTCGGCCTGAGTCTGGTCAAGACGATCGTCGAACGCCACGAGGGCGAGGTCTGGGTGGAAAGCACGGTCGGGGTCGGCAGCCGCTTCGGCTTTTGGCTGCCGCACCGCGCCTGACGCTC
>CAYTME010000111.1:3626-8944 GCA_964438415.1 uncultured Pleurocapsa sp.
ATTTTCGGCGTAGGACTGGGCGCTGCCCTCGACGGCAATGAAATTCACGCCGCGCGCTTGAGCGTCGATCTTGTCGGTCGTAATCCGTTCTTTCAGCTTGCGCAGATCGCGGTCATTCGGGTCGTATTCGATCGCGGCATCGACCAGCATGTCGGTGATCAGTAGATGGCGCGGGCTTTGGATCAAGACGTTGGCCAGTTCGACCGTCGTGCTCACAATATCATCGCGCTGGCCGCCTTGATAGGCGAGATGGAGCGCTTGGCGATAGCGCAGCACCGCCTGACCCAACTGGCGAGCTTGCACCGAAGCGAAACCGAGATTGTTGAGCTGTAAGGCTTCTTCGGTGCGGTCGCCGACTTCGCGGGCGATGTGCAGTGCCGACGTGTGGAAATTGATCGCCTCTGTCCAGCGCCCCATCTCGCCGTAGGCTGCGCCGAGCGCGCCGAGCACGCGGCCTTCGTAGTCGCGCCGACCCTGTTCTTTGAACAGCTTGAGCGCGGTTTCCAACAGCTCGCTCGACTTGGCGGGATCGTTGCTGTCCATGTAGGCATAGCCCAGCTTGAACAGCAGGATCGCCTCGCTGCGCGCATCGCCGCTGGTGCGAACCAGTTCCAGCGCCTCCTCATAGGCATCGATAGCCGGTTCGCTTTCGCCCAACTGCTGACGCGCATCGCCTAAGACCGCGAGCAGACGCTTCTGCTTCTCGATTTCCCCCAACTGGTCGGCGAGCGTCACGCCGCGCGCAGCGTGGAGCGCTGCCGCCTCCAGGTTGTCGGTTGCTGCCTCGAGCGCGGCCAGTGCCTCGAGGACGTTGAGCATCTCGCCGCGATCGTTGACGGCTTCGAAATGCGTGAGCGCTTCGGCATAGGTCGAGATCGCTTCATTGTCCTTCCCGTCGCTGGCGTAGAGCGCGGCGATCGCTTTCAGCGTCTCCGCCTGCCGCCGCTGGTCGCCCTGCTGGCGCGCTTGGACGAGCACGCCGCGCAGGCGAGCCATTTCGCTCATGGCTTCTGCGGGCAGGATCGGCGCGGCCGCTTCCATCATCGGCAGCGGCAGATCGTCTTCCTCCGGCGTCTCTTCGTCCGGTTCCTCATCGAGGATGTCGAGTTCATCGTCTTCCAGCTCGTCGTCGAAGAGATCGTCTTCCTGGATCTCGACCTCATCCTCCAGACCATCGTCGAAGGTGTCCTCGTCGAGGTCTTCTGCCTCCAGCCTATCGTCAAATTCCTCATCGACCACCTCGGTCGGCTGCTGCGCAGTGGAGGGCACCGGCGCTGTCTGGGTATACGCCGGGAAGGGCACGGTCGGCTTGGCCGCCAGCCGGCGAATCTGCTGGAGTTCGTAGCCGAACGCGCGCTGGGTGACGAAATCGCCCGCTTGCAAGAGCGAGGCCGCGAGCTGGCTGGGGGTATCGAGGTCGCCCGCTTGGGCAGCCCATTCTGCCGCGCCGATATAGGTCTCGATCTCGGCAGCCAGGCGGTCATGCTGGGCGCTGAAACGGCTGGCATGCGCCACCACCGAGTCGCGGACTTTGTTCTCCAGCGCCGCCAGCCGCTGCGACCCGCGCAGCCAGCCGCGCGCGAACTCCCTGACCATCGGATGCAGGCAGTAGTACGGTGCGCCGTAGCGCGTGAATCGTTCGATCAAGTGTCTGTTCACCAGCATTCCCAGCGCCTGATTGACGCCTTCGACTGGCGCGCCGCTGATCATGCTCAACAGCTCGGCGCTGCCCTGGCCGCGGAAGGTCGCGCCGACCATGAGCAGCAGCCCTTGCAGGGCGTTGGATAGTCCGCGAAATGCGGCGGTGAGCGATAGCAGCGGAGCCGGGGCAGCACCCGCCGCCGATTGAGGCATGGCGCTCAGAAACTGCGTCGGCGTTTGCTGTATGGCCCTGACGGCGGCGGCGGCGATCACGATCGCGAGCGGGCTGCCGCCTAGCGCGCCCACCAGCGAGACCGCGCCGGGATCGTCTTTGGCGTCGATGCCGGAAACCTGGGCGAAGAGCGCGGCGGCTTGTTCCGGCTGCAGTGGCGGGACTTCGATCGGCGTCCAGGGGCCGGCCAGCCGCGCATCGGCGGTCAGCAGGACGGGGGTCGCGCCCGCACATTGGGCGACGAAATCGGCAGCGGCTTGGCTGTCCGGGCTGCCATCGAGCACGAGCAGCGGTTTCTGCTGCTCGAAGGCGGCAGCCAGGCGGTCAATCCTGCCCACCGGGTTGTCACCCATCGCCACATCGGCCATGCCGAAGGCTCTGGCTGCGCGCACGACCAGCGCTTCGAGCGGCTCGCCAGTCACCGACATCCAGATGACGCCGCCGGGCAGTTCGCTGTAGGCGCTGGCAAGCGTGGCGGCCAGGGCGGTTTTGCCGACGCCGGACTCGCCGTAGAACAGCACCGCGTCATTGTTTTTCAGATCACTGTAGGCTTTTGCCAGCAGCACATCGCGGCCGACGAGTTTCGCAGGCATCATCACCGGGAGTGCTTGCGGGTCATGCACAGGGGCTTCGTGATATGTGTGATCTGCCATCAAACCATCTCGCTTTGCCGATGTGGTGCATCAAGAATAGGTATTATGCATGTCGCACAGTCGCAGTATATCCCGTTCAAACTTGGAGGGCAATCTGCGGGCATCGATCACAAAAAGCGCCTGTCGTGCGACAGGCGCGAAGTGGGCAGCTCATTTATCCGGCGGCGGCACTGGCAGATCGTCGATCGGGGTGTCTTTCCATTTCTCACCCTCTTCGATCAGCATGATCGGGATGCCGTCGCGGATCGGGTACTTATAGCCGCTGTCCGCGCACACCAGCCAAAAGCCTTTGACAAGTTCCAGTCTGCCCGGATCGTCCCCCTTGTCTTTGAAGTGGACGGCGACTGGACAGCGCAGGATCGCCAGCATTTCGGGATCGACTTGGGGCGGTTGTTCCGACATCGTGTCACCTTGATCGGCAGCATCATCACACAGAAGCTAGTATAGCCCTGCGCTCCTCGATGGCAAAGCCCGGTTTTTCTCAGCTTGCCCCGAAACCTGGATACGCCCGCATCAAGCAGTTCAAACACCGCTTAACCGCCGCTAGGATGCGCTGGTCGCGCCCCGGCGCTGAGCACATCATTACCCTGCGCACCGCCATCCTGTCTGACCAGTTTGATGACTTATGGGATGCTGCCTGATCTTGCCCCTAAACCTGGATGCACCCTACCACGCCAACGGCTGACCGTCGCGGAAGAAGCCTCCGGTCGGCCCGTCATCGGGCAAGGTCGCCGCTCAAACGATGCTCCGTGCGCCATCCGCTGGTGGACGCGCGCCCATCGCCTCCATGCCCGGCGCGGTTGCTGCCAAACCGGGGTGAGGCCGCTCGGCACCGGCGCGCCATATCCGGCGCTTGTGGCGCTCGCTCACCGGCGCGATCCTGCGCACACGATGGCATGTGTCGGTCAGTGCCGCGCAGCGGGACTGCGTCAAAGCGCTGAACCGAGTCGGCTCGAGCGCCTCGCGAGCGTCCGGTGCAAATCGAATCCTGCCGCGCTACAATTCCAATCTATAGGGAATTGTGAATATGGCTTCGATTCATGAACCCGCAGGGCCGACGTTCGGCGTCTTGGCGGGCTGGCAGTTCTACCGGACCGCCACTAATCTGAGCTACCTTGCGCCGATCTTTCGCGGCGCTGCACACGCAGCGAAACACCTGCGGTGCAGCGTGATGTTGGGCTGCGGCATCGGCCCCTCGGCCAGCCCGACAGATCCGCTGCGGCCCGCCTGGCCAGAATTCGCCCCCGGCCATGATTTTGTGCCCATCGGCCCGTGGAATACCGATGGTCTGATCGTCGCGGTGCCGCTGCATTCACAGGCACGGTCGGACTACATGCGCACGGCCGTCGCCGCCGGTCATCCGGTCCTCTTTGTCGGCTCCGGGGAAGATGGCCCGACCATCTCTGCTGACAACAGAGGCGGCATCCTGCAAGCCCTGCAGCATCTGGTCGAGCACGGGCACCGTCGGATCGCGTTCATCGCGGGGCCGATCGCGGACATCCACGGCGACAGCGGAGAGCGGCTTCGCGCTTATCTGGATGGGGTTGAACGCTTCGATCTGGCGCGCGATCCCAGTCTCATCGCATACGGTCGGCATGTTTATGACGGCGGCTACCAGGCCATGCGCGGCATCCTCGACTCGGGGTCTGGCTGCTCGGCAGTCGTGGCCAGCAACGATGAGTCGGCTTTGGGCGCGATCCAGGCGCTCAAAGATGCTGGCAGGCGGATCCCCGACGATGTCGCCGTGATCGGGTTTGATAATCGACTCGAGGGCAGCGTCGAGGAACCGGGCTTGACCAGCATCCATGTGCCGTTGTTCGATATGGGCTACCGTGCCGTTGAGCTGCTGCTGCGCTCCATCGAGGGCGGCGTCGCGCTGCCGCGTCTGCTGCAGATCACGACCCATCTTGTGATCCGCGAGTCGTGCGGCTGCAGCCGAGCGAGCGGACAGGATGCCAGCCGGACGCTGTCCGGCAGCGACCGCGACCTGTCCGACCTGGCGAGCGCGATGGCGTCGGCCCTTCTGGATCAGGCGCACGGCCTCACCGAAGATGAAGGCCGCGCGCTGTGCGAGCGCCTGGTGCAGACGTTCGCCGCCTGCATCCGGGCGGGCGACAGTCTGCAGTTCAGACAAGCCCTCACCGAAGTGCTCGAACGCACAGAGGCGCAGGACGATGACACGCACATCTGGCAGGATGCCATCTCGCTCATGAGCCAGGCATTCGGCAGCACCTGGGCGCACGACCCGGCAGATTTCGCGCTTCCGCCAGGCGGAAGAATGCGTTGACCCACGATTCAAAGCGGCTCATACTGAAAATGACGGGGATGGACGGCGTGGGTCATGAGCGATGAGATCCGCTCTCTCGAACGCGCTTTTCGGCTGCTCGAACTGCTGGCGCAGTCGGATGTGCCGGTCGGCATCTGCGAGCTGGCGGCCGCGGCGCAGCTCCCGCAGTCGACCGCGCATCGCCTGCTTGCGACCCTGGTCAAGCTCGGCTACGTCGGCCAAGAGGTGCCGAGCCGGCGCTACGCACTCGGAATGCGCATGATCAATTTGCAGGGCGGCGCCATGCGCAACATGGGCATCGGCCTGCAGGCGATGCCGGTCATGAAGGCGCTGATGGCACGCGTGGAGGAGACGGTGCATCTGGCCGTGCTCGTCGAGGGCGAGGTGATGTACATCGACCGGGTGGAGGGCTTCCACACGCCGCCCAGCATGTACACCCACATCGGCAAGCGTGTGCCGGCGCACTGCACGGCGCTCGGCAAGGCGATGCTGGCGCATCTGCCGC
>CAYTME010000111.1:8971-10340 GCA_964438415.1 uncultured Pleurocapsa sp.
GCCGACCTGCTGGCGCGGCGCGGCATGCGCCAGATGACGGCCAAGACCATCGTGACGCCCGAGGCGCTGGCGCTCGAGCTGGCGCGCACGCGCCAGCGCGGCTACGCCATCGACGACGAGGAGATCGAAGCGGGGATCCGCTGCATCGCCGCGCCGATCCGCGATCACAGCGAGGCGGTCTGCGCAGCCGTGAGCATCTCCGGCCCGAAAGCCCGCGTCCACCCGGATCGGGAGGCCGAGCTGAGCCGTTCTGTCATCTGGGCGGCCAGCCGGATCTCGACCAAACTGGGTTATCTCGGCGGTGAATGACCGCCCGGGGAAAGGATGCCTATCGCCAACCGCCGACCGATACTCACGCGCAGTTTATTTGACAGTGCAACTGACTAGACATGAGGAAAATCCTATGTTCCGCAAATACGTCATTTTACTGGCCGCGCTGGCGCTGATCCTCGGCTTGTTCGGGTCGGCGGCGGCGCAGGAGGGCGGCACCTACCGCTCGGCCTTCCGCACCGGCTGCATGCAGGGGCCGCTGTGGACGACCTGCGGCCACCGGCTCGACATGACGGTCTTGCAGCCGCTGGTCGCCATCCGCTGGACGGCGGACAGCGTGCAGCCGATGCTGGCGGAGAGTTGGGAGATGGAGGGCAACGGCGAGGCGTATGTGATCAACCTGCGCCGCGGCGTGACCTGGCACGACGGCGCGCCGTTCACGGCCGACGATGTGGTCTTCAGCCTGAACGCCTACGCCAACCCCGCGATCGCCTCCGCCTGGGCGAGCAAGCTGCAGGATGTGGCCGGCTACGCCGACTTCCAATCGGGTGCGGCAGACCGCCTGTCCGGCGTGACCAAGATCGACGATCACACCGTGCGCATCGAACTGGCCAATCCGTCGCCGCTGTGGGTCGATCTGCAGCTCATCTTCATCGTCATGATGCCCGAGCATCTGCTCGGTGAGGTATCCGCGTCGGAGCTGCGCAGCCATCCGTTCTGGGAGAACCGCGTCGGCACCGGCCCGTTCGTCTGGTCGCGGTATGTGCCCGACCAGTTCATCGAGGTCGTGCGCAACGACAGCTACTATGAAGGCGCTCCGCGGCTGGAGCGCATCATCTACCAGATCTACGCCGACATCCCGACGATTTTGAACGCGCTGGAGAACGGCGAAGTCGACGATATGTCATACGAAGGCGGCGGCATCCCCGAGACCGAGGTCGCGCGCTTCGAGAACCGCGCCGACCTGACCGTGCTGGGGCAGTTGAATGCGGGCCTGCCGACCTACATCCAGTGGGATCTGCGCAAGGAACCGTTCAGCGACCTGCGCTTCCGCCAGGCGGTGCTCTACGCTATTGACCGCCAGTCGATCGTCGACACG
>CAYTME010000111.1:10363-12586 GCA_964438415.1 uncultured Pleurocapsa sp.
CGATACGCAGTTTCCGCAGGCGTGGGCGCGCCCGGAGACGGGCATGAACCCGTACCCGTATGATCCCGCGCGCGCGCGGGAACTGCTCGCCGACATGGGCTGGATGCTCAACAGCGAGCCGTTCGATTTCATCTACTACTACACCGACAACGTCACGGCCGAGGTCATCGTCGCCATCCAGGCCTATCTGGCCGATGTCGGCATCAACATCGCGCCGCGCCTGCTCGACCCGGCGGGCATCCAGGCCGTCTACGCCGACAACGCCTTCGAGATGGGCTACTTCGCCAACGGCCAGGGGCTTGACCCATCGCTCGGGCGTGTGCTCACGACCTGCGGCGCCCAGCTCGCGCTCGGCTACTGCAACCCGCGTGTCGATGAACTCCACCAATTGGGCGTCTCGGTGGCCGACCGCGATGCGCGCGCCGTCTACTATCACGAGATCAGCCTGATTTTGAATGAGGAGCTGCAAAAGGGCTATCTGTGGTACGCCGCCCGCCCGCTCGCCTTCAACAACCGGGTGGTCGGCCTGTCGCAGCACTGGCTCGAGCAGCCGCTGATCCTGTTCAACCTGCCGGTCTACCAGGAGATCCATACCTGGTATATCGAAAGCTGAGCGATAATCGTTCGTCTGGGGGGGGCGGCCGCCAGCCGTCCCCGATGCCTCGCAGCGATGGTCGCAAGATGAGGATGCGCTCCGGTGACGAAATACATTGTGCGGCGTTTGTTGATCAGCCTGCCGGTGCTTGTGGGCGTGACGCTCGTCATCTTCGCCTTCGCCAGCGCCATGCCGGGCGACGCGGTCGTGGCGATGATCTCGGACGAGTCGCCGATGGCGGAGGATCTGATCCGCATCCGCCGCGGCCAGCTCGGCCTTGATGACCCCGTCCCGGTGCAGTACCTGCGCTGGATCGGCAGCGTGCTGCGCGGCAACCTGGGCTTCTCGTACGTCAACGGCACGTCGATCAGCGCCATGATCCTCGACCGCGTGCCGGCCACGGTGCAGCTCATGGGTGTGTCGCTCGCGATCGCGGTCGTGTTGGGCAGCGCGCTCGGCATCATCATCGCCGTCCGGCGCAGCACCTGGATCGATTACGCGCTGACCGTGCTCGGCTTCGTCGGGCTGTCGGTGCCGGTCTTCTTCTTGGGTATGGTGCTGGTGTATGTGTTCGCGCTCCGGCTCGGCTGGCTGCCGACCTCGGGGCGGGTCACCGCCGGCGAGCCGTACAGCCTGGTCGACAACCTGCGCCATCTGATCCTGCCGGCGACTTGCCTGGTTCTGGTGCGCACGCCGCTTTTCATGCGCCACATGCGCGCGAGCATGCTCGAAGTCATCCACAACGATTACACGCGGACGGCGCGGGGCAAGGGGCTTCACGAACGCACCATCCTGACGCGGCATGTCCTGGGCAACGCCTTGATCCCGGTCATCACGGTCGTCGGTGTGACGCTGCCGGTTCTGTTCAGCGGCGCCATCATCGTCGAGACGGTCTTTCAGTGGCCGGGCATCGGCCTGCTCTACATCAACGCGATCACGCAGCGCGATATCCCGGTGCTGATGGCCATCACCACCATCACGGCCGTGCTGGTCGTCGTGAGCAATCTGCTGACGGATATCGTCTACAGCCTCGTCGATCCCCGTATACGGTACCACTGAACGATGACCAGCCAGCCGATCGTCACCCTGTCCCCCAAATCGGCGCTGCCCAAGGCGGCGCGCGGCCTCGAAGGCCTGCTCCGCTCGAAGCCGGCGCGGCGCTTTCTGCGCAACCGCCTGTCGCTGATCGGCCTCGTCATGGTCAGCCTGCTCGTCTTGCTGGCGCTGTTCGCGCCGCTCCTGAGCGCCTATGACCCGTTCCAGCTCGATCTGCAGGCGCGCAACCAGCCGCCGTCGGCCAGCTACTGGCTCGGCACCGATGGCAACGGGCGCGACGTCTGGACGCGATTGATCTACGGCGGGCGCGTGTCGCTGTCGGTCGGCATCGTCGCCGTCTCGATCTCGACCGCGATCGGGATCGTGATCGGCAGCCTCTCGGGCTTTTTCGGCGGGGCGGTCGATATGCTCCTCATGCGCTTGACCGACATCGTCATGTCGTTTCCGATGCTGGTGGTCGTCATCTCGTTTGTGGCCATCACCGGCCCCAGCATCTACAACTCGATGATCGCGATCGGCATTTTGGGCTGGCCGACGATGGCGCGCCTGGTGCGCAGCCAGTTTTTGTACCT
>CAYTME010000111.1:12670-12908 GCA_964438415.1 uncultured Pleurocapsa sp.
ATATCCTGCCCAACACCGTCGGTTCGATCGTGGTCGCCGTGACCTTCGCCGTGAGCGATGCCATTCTGCTGGAGGCGGCGCTCTCGTTTCTGGGCCTGGGCGTGCAGATCCCGACGCCGAGCTGGGGCAACATGCTGCGCGATGCCCAGACGCTCTCGATTTTGGAGAACCGGCCGTGGATGTGGATCCCGCCGGCGAGCGGACGCGTTCCGCGCGCTCGGAGCGACGCCGCGATCGC
>CAYTME010000112.1:0-8163 GCA_964438415.1 uncultured Pleurocapsa sp.
AGCGCGGCGCTCTTATAGCAGACGATCGTGCGGCGCGGCACCCCGGTCGAGGAGTTTTGATAGCGGATCTGCCAATACATGTTGTTCGAGGTGAACCAGGCGGCATCGACGCCCTGGTTGCGCGCATTGACGACCGTCTCGCGCATCGGCCATGACCAGTATTCGTCGTGGAAGTTGGTCAGGAATACCTTGACGTTGTTCAAGATATTCGGGTTTTCCATGTCCTCGCTGGTGATGTACTTGACATCGTAGCCTTCGCGCTCCAGCCAGCGCACCATGTTGTAATCACCCGGCAGGTACAGGCCGGTGCCGTCGTTCTGCGCATACGGCCGGTTGTACGATACCATGTACGCGCGGCCGCCAGGCGAATTGTATTCGTAGGTGCTCTTGCCGCCCCATTCGTTGTAGGCTTGGTAGGTCGCGGTCGGCAGTTGGAACACGATATCTGCCGGGCGCGCGTCATCGCGCACGACGAAGATGATGTACCCGAGCGGGCTGCTGCCTCCCACGTTGAAGAAAGCAGCCAGGTAGACGCCGCTCGTCCAGCTCGCGTTCGTCTGCACGGTGTAGGCGGCTGGCCAATTCAATTCGACGATGCCGGTCACCGGGTCGGGTGCGGGGGCACTGTAGAACGTGCCCGGCATATTGAGCGACTGGGCGACCTGGGTCGCGCCGGTGCCCCCGTACCAGCCTTGGCGATAGATCCTGAGGTCGTAGTTCGCCAGTGACGAGCTGATGTGCAGCGTCAGCGACTCGCCTTTGTTGATGCTCGTCTGGCTGGCGTAGCCTTCGATCTGGCGGGTGCGCGTCCAGTCGGAGGTCTGCGCGAAGGCGCCGCCGGAGTCGGCGTAGCTCTGACGGTACTGCTCTTTTTGTGCATTCAGCAGCACCATCGTTTGCGAATAGCTGTCGAAATTGGGCGAGATCCAGTCCGTCGTACCTTCACGCTGGTTTTCGATCACGATCGGGTTGTTCGGATCGGACGCTGCCCGGTCGAGCGGGACAGCGAGCTGCGGCGCCGCGTCTTGGATCTGCACGACCAGCACGCCGCCCAAGATGATGACCGCGACCATGATCAAGACCAAGAGCGCAGTCAGGCCTGCGCGCGCGGTAGCTGTCTGACTTTTCTTTCGGTTGCGCATAAATCCGTATCCTTTTCCCGTTTTCCTCGCTCGCGTACGCGCCGTCAGTCACTGACCGGATCGTCCAGCCCATAAAATGGCGCAATAAGGACGGAATTGAGCTGCTCGACGACCGCCTGACAGGCATTCGCCGACGGCTGCGGGCTGCACAGCACAAGTAAATTACTCATCTGGATCAGCGGCCAATCGGCATAGGCCTCGCGGAGCTGCGTCATGAACGCATCGACTCCGGCGGCGGCAGCCGACTCGTAACTGAGCACGATCACCTGGAATGCCATCTGCTCGTGGATGACGGTGAACTCCAATGCCTGCTGCGCGCGCCAGCCTTCGACTGGATTGAGGACGGGCTGTGCGTTTTCAACGATGAGTCCGCCTGTCGTCAGGATTTCGGCGATCTGCAGCGCGCTGACCTGCGGCGGCATGCGCGTGGCGGGGCTTTCGACCGCTGCAGATGGTCGCTCGACACTGGCCAGCAGCACGAGCATCGCGACGACGATGGCGAGGAGGGCGGCAGCCATCCCGATCACAATTCTGCGCTGCTGGTGCGTGAGACCGATCCAGAAGGTGAGCGCGGGCGGGTTCGGCGGCGGCTGCGCGGGCACCGGTGGGCGTCGTGTGCGCAGGCTGTCAAGCGGAGCTGCCGGCGCAGGCGGGCGCGGCTGTCGCTGCCGCCGCTTGATCTCGGCCAGTAGGCCGGACTCCTCGTTCATGGCATCACGACCACATCGACCGGTGCGATGGCGACCGCACCGCTGGCTGATTGGACGACGATCGTGCGCGGGCAGACGCCGACATCGGCGCGGTAAGCCAGCAGGGGGTTGTACTGGAAAGTGTTCGGGCCGCTGGCGACGACGCCTGCCGACAGGCCGTCCACGCCGACGTTGATGCCCTGCTCGCTGCTTGCGGTCAGCGTCGAAATGTCTTGATCGGTGACCCCTGTCACCCACATCCCGGTCAGGCCGCTGCTGGCGACGGCGATGCACTGCGCTGTAACGATCTGCAGGATCGCGCGGTCGTTCATATCATGATCGGCACCCATGACGCCTGCCACCACCGCCAGGCTGCGCTGTACGCTTAACCCGACCAGCGACAGCACGGTCATGGCGGCGACAGCGACTAACGCCAGGATCAGCGCGTATTCGACCATCCCCTGGCCGCTCTCTTTTCGGTCAAGTGTCTGGTGGCTCATAACTTATCTCTTGTCGATGATCAATAGATGAAGCTGCCCCTGCTGGCAGTGTTCTGACGACGCGATACCCCTTTCATTACAATGTTACTGACGCAGCCTTGCAGAGCACTAAAGCGGTAAATGTTAGGTGAAATTAAACCTGTAAGCTGACCTCGCGCCAGCATGTGAGGTTTGTTGAGGCGGGTAAAAATGCACAGGGCATGACGAGGCATGCCCTGGCGAGTCGTATCGGAGTTCTGGGCAGCCCGGCGGACTGCCCTCATGTCACGGCGTTCAGGCTTACGGCTGGGCTATCTGCCACGCGACCGGGCCGACTGTGCGCAGGTTTTCCGCCACCGCCAGCAGGTCGCCGACGCCGACGCGTCCGTTGTCATCCAAGTCCTCGACGCCGACGCCGTCGCCTGTCCGCCCATAGGCGATGGCGAGCTGCACGACGTCGAGTTCATCGATGGCCGGCTGCGGCTTGATGACCAAATACCCAGCGGGAAGCTCGACCTCGGCCAGCACGATGACGGCGCACGGCTCAACCGTGATCGCGGCCTGTGCGGGCAGATAGCCAGGCGTGCTGGCGCTGATGATGTAATTCCCTGCAAGCACATCGGCCAAGGCGAACGTCCCATCCGGCGCGGTCTTGACGCTCATGACGGTCTGACCGCTGGCATCCGTGAGTATGATGTCGATATCGCCATCCTGTGCGTGCGAACGGCCTGCTCGCCCGCTGATGCTGCCGGTGGTGAGGGCGCACGGTTCCGGCCCGACCGGCGTTGGGGGAAGCGTCGGTTCCGCCGTGATTTCGACTGTCGGCAGCGGCGTGATCTCGGTCGGCACCGGGGTCGGCGCGATGACCGTCGGCATCTCGGTCGGCACCTGCGTCGGCATCTCGGTCGGCACCTGCGTCGGCGCGATCGTCTCGACAGGCGCGATCACGCTGATGCTGACAGGTGTGTAGGGGATGGCGATCGTCTGGCGCGCGCCGTCGATCGCTTCGATCGTACAGTTGAGGACGGCCTGCCCCGGTTCGAGCGCCGCCAGCGTCGCCGTCAGCAGGACGCCGCCGGTGGTCACCGGCACACCGCTGTCCTGTGAGGTCGCGTAGGTGAAGGTGCCGTCCGGGCGGAAGCTGGAATTGATCGTGACCGGCTGCGCGCCGAAAGCGATACCGCTGGCGACGTTCTGGCCGAACAGCACGTTGGCCGGCTGGACAGCGCAGTTGGCTTCCAGCGCCAGCAGGCTGCCGCCGCCCGCAAGCTGCGGATTGAACAGCATCAATTCAATGTAGACCGTCTGGCCGGGCAGCGCCTGGGCATGGCTGGCGGCAGCGATCACTTCGAGTGTGCCGCTGACCGGCGTCGGCGGGACGACCACCGTCGGCGGCACCGGCGTTGGGTCAATTGGGCTGACCACCGTCGGCGGGATCATCGTCGGCGGCACGACCGTGGGTGGCACGACGGTCGGCGGCACCGCTGTCGGTTGGGCGGGTGCGGAGTTCTGCTCGGTGATCGTGATCGTGATGCTGTACGCGACACCGGGCACGCCGCCACCCCAAGCGCCGGTGTAGGGCGTGGCCGTGATCGTGTGCGTGCCATTGCCCAGCCAGGATGGATAGAAGACTCCGTTTTGATCGCCGTTTAAACCGAAGGGTGCGGCGCTGTCAGTGCTGTAATTGGACTGGCCGTTCCAGCCGAAGATGACGCTGCCCGCACTGCCTGCGACATTGGCACGGAACGTGTAGTTCCACGTCGTCATCGGCAGCGAGATGGTCGCGCCGTTGGGGATCGGGTCGAAGCCGGGCACGGGCTGCTGCGTGTTGATGTTGATCAGCGTGAGGCTGGTGACGGTTGGAACTTCACCGGGTGCCTGTGCCACCTGGGTGGGTGGCACGACTTGGGTGGGTGGCACGACCTGGGTGGGTGGGACAATCTGCGTCGGTGCGGTGCCGGGTGCGCTGGGCACGGGCGTCGAGGTCGCGGCTGGGACGCCGGCCGTCGGCACGGTCGGCGAGCCGCCGCGGAAGTTGGGCAGCTTGTCGAGCGTGACCGAACGCGCGTTCGCCATCAGGTCGCGCTGGCAGGTGTAGGGCGTGCGGCCGATCTGCCAGACCCATTCCCAAGCTTGGAAAACGATGATGCGCGGGAAGAGCTGCTGGATATCTCGCTGCAGATTGTTCCAGCAGTAGGCTTTGCTGTCCCAGCCGGCACCGCTGGCCGGGACTGGGCCGAATTCGAGCAGCCCCATCGGCTTATTCAGCCGCGCGAGCTGGTCGTAGCCGCCGAAGCGGTTGATATCGAGCGTGTTTTCGCTGACACTCATGTAGTGATCCAGCCCGACGATATCGACATACTGCGCGCCGGGATAGTAGAAGTCGGCAGCGCGCGCCCATTGATCCCAAGGGCTGTTCGGGCTGTAGGCCCAAAGCAGGTTGTTCAAGCCCTTCGTGGTCGTGAAGTAGTTGAACATATCGCGCCAGAGATCGATGAAGAGCTGCTGCGGCTGCTGGTGCCACCAGAACCAAGCACCGTTCATCTCGTGGAACGGACGCCAAATGACGACGACGCCCGCGTCGCGAAGCTGGCGCAGGCCGCCGGCGATCAAATCGAGCTGAGCCAGCCACTGCGTGCGGCAGTTGCCGCCGGGCAGCATCCGCCGCACATCGAAAGCGGGCAGCGGCCACTCATGGCGGGCGCTGCCGCCGGTGCAGGGGTTGTTGGCGTGCCACGACAGGGTGACCAAGTAGCCTGCGTTCCATTTTTCGAGCGTGTAGGCGACGGCATCGGCGACGCTGCGCTCCGGGGTTTGGTCCGGACGCTGCATGTCGAAGCCGGTCAGCGCCGGGTACTTGCCGGTCAGGTTGTAGACGGCCGCGATCTGGTCATTGGCCGAGGCGATGCTGGTCTGCTCGCCGTAGCTGCCGAACTGACCGACGATCACCTGTGACCCCTGGATGTTGTACAAGTACTGCAGCACATTGCGCGCTGCGGCGGTCGCGTTAGGATTGGCGGGAGCCGCCGACTGGGCTTGAGCAACCGAGATCGGTGTCGAAAACAGCAGGCTGAGGCTGAAGATCAACGCCAGTGCTGCCCAACGGCTGCGCAGGCACGATGTGATGAGGCGGATCACTTCATGCATTCTGTACGCTCCTTGTCGTGGTATTCCATAGAGATACGCCAACGTTTTTATCCATCCACAACTCTGAATTCATCATTCATCATCTTACCATTTACGGAATTTAGGTTTCAATCCGTGAGATAGGATTTAGGTACCAGTCAAGGTTAATGCTTCATCAGGACCTTGTTATTTCGACGGATGCGTGGACGTGCCGGAACCCCAGCCCGCTCCAGAGTTCTCCTTTCACGCTCTAAACGCCTCTAAAATGAAGACGCGGTGTCAACACTGTAACAGCAGTCATATTGAGGCATGGATGTCTTTCCGGTATACTCCCCGTGCTGTGAAGCCATCGGGCGTCAGCGCAGTTCCAGAACAGGATCGTAACCGCATCGTGGGAACCAACAGTCTTGGGAATGGCAAATACGCGATCATCGAACGCCTGGGTCGCGGCGGCATGGCGGAGGTGTATCGCGCTTACCAAGGCAATCTCGACCGTTTCGTCGCCATCAAAGTGCTCCACCCGTTCCTAGCCGACGATCCTGAGTTCAAGAGCCGCTTCGAAAAAGAAGCGCGCAACATCGCCAAGCTCAAGCATCCCAATATCGTTCAGGTTTACGACTTCGAGAACGATGTCGATAACGACAGCTACTACATGGTCATGGAATTGGTCGAGGGTCCGACGCTCAAGGAAGTTCTGACCGAACTTTCGGAAAGCGGACGCACGATGGAGATCGCCGAGGCGGTGCGCATCGTGCGCGAGGCGGCCAGCGCGCTCTCGTATGCGCACGGCCTGAACATGATCCACCGCGATGTCAAGCCGGCCAACCTGATGCTCGATCGCGGCCATCGCGTCGTGCTGACCGACTTCGGCATCGCCAAGATCGTGACCGGCGTCCAGTTCACCGCCAGCGGCGGCATGGTCGGCACGCCTGCCTATATGGCCCCTGAGCAGGGATTGGGCGAGCAGGGCGACGAACGTAGCGATCTCTATTCGCTCGGTGTCATCTTCTACCAGCTCGTCACCGGCAAGCTCCCCTACGACGGCGAGACGCCGCTGGCGGTCATCCTCAAGCATCTCAACGAGCCGGTGCGTTCGCCGCTCGAACTGCGCCCCGATCTGCCCGCGCCGCTCGATGCCATCATCACGCGCCTGATGGCCAAAGACCCTAACGAACGCTACCAGACCGCGACCGAGCTGATCGCCGATCTCGATCGCTTCGAGCGCGGGTGGGGCGATGCCGAGGTCGAACTCAACATCGGACGGAATGTGCAGCGCGGCAGCGCTCAACCCGAAGCGCCGACAGTGGCGCTGCCCAACCGGCGCGAGGACACTGGCACTGCGCGCCCGGCTCTCCCCCCAGCCGCGCCCGCCGTCTCGCGCCGGCGCGGCATCCCGATCTGGCTGTGGGTGATCTTTTCGATGCTGGTCGGCGCGAGCGTCTATGGGCTGGTCTTCTGGGGCGGCTTGGGCAGCCGGCTCCTCGGTGGCGGCGGCGCAGCGCCGACGGAGATGAGCACCCCCACACTGACTGAAGCAGCGGCGCTGATTGTGCCGAGCGAAACCCCGACCCAGACACCCACAGCGACCGAGACCCACACACCCACGCCGAGCGAGACCCCGACCCCCACCGCCTCCGCCACGCCGACGCCGACGGAGACGAGCGCGCCCACGGCGACCGCGACCGTCCGCCCGACCAACACGCCGCGCCCGACGCACACGCCCAGCCTGACACCGACGCCGTCGATCACGCTCACGCCGACGGTCGATTTCACCGCCACACAGGATCAGATCGCCATGCTGCGCGAGATCCAGACGGCGACAACGCAGGCCTGCATCTTCGATTACGAAGAAGTCTCGCGCGATCTGTACGTGGGGGGGCGGCAGGTCTTCGACGGCTTCGTGCCGGGCGGGCGCGATTTCAATCTCGACATCACGCTGCGCAATGCCGGCACCTGCGCATGGGAGATTAACGCCTATCTGCGCTTCCGCCAGGGCGAATTCTTCGACAGCCAGCAGATCTTCCGCTTCGACCGCCGCATCACCGTTGGCGATACCTATGTCATCCGTTTCAGCGGGCGTGCCCCGATGCGCAACGGCCAGGCGAGCGGGTTGTGGGATGTGCTGACTGCGGGCGATCTGCGCATCGGCCGCGATCCGCTGGCGATCACGATCAACGTCTTCGGGGCGTAGCCGTGCCGTGAGCTTTGGACGCGCAAGTGGTATCATCACCGGCTGCAAGTCAATCTCAGATGCCGGACGGCGTGGGAGTCGGTCGCAGGAATCATGCAGCATTATTACAGCTTGTCAGACGCCCATCTGGAACGCCCATCCGTCGTCACGATCGGGGTGTTCGATGGCGTCCATCGCGGGCATCAGTATCTGATCGGTCGGCTGGTTCAAGAAGCGCGTGCCGAGGGTAAACTGGCGGTCGCGCTGACCTTTTTCCCGCATCCCGACTTGGTCATCAAACGGCTGGAGGGGCGTTACTATCTTACGACGCCCGAAGAGCGCGCTGCCTTGCTGGGTGATCTCGGCGTCGATTACGTGATCACGCAGACGTTCGACGACCAGTTCCGTCAGACGCGCGCTGGTGACTACGTCGATCAGCTCCTGCGCCATCTGCGCCTGTCATCGCTGTGGGTGGGGGCGGATTTCGCGCTCGGCTACCGGCGTGAGGGCGATGTGCCGTTCTTAAAGCGCGCGGGCGAGGCGCACCACTTCAGCGT
>CAYTME010000112.1:8173-12796 GCA_964438415.1 uncultured Pleurocapsa sp.
GGTGATCGATCTGCTCATGACCAACGGAGACCACCGGGCGATCAGCAGCACTGCAATCCGTACGGCGCTCGAAATGGGCGATGTCGCGCAGGCGGCATACTGGCTTGGGCGGCCCTATCAACTGGCGGGTGAGGTCATTCACGGCGAAGCGCGCGGGCACACGATCGGCTTTCCCACCGCCAACGTCGCCGTCTGGGATCAGCAGGTGATCCCGGCCAACGGCGTCTACGCGGGCTGGGCTGTGCTCGGCGGCGAACGCTTCATGGCCGTGACCAACATCGGTGTGCGCCCGACTTTCAGCGGTTCCGGGGTGACGGTCGAGGCGCATCTGCTCGATTTCGACCGCGACATCTACGGCCAGCACCTGCGCGTGACGTTCGAGCAGCGGCTGCGCCCAGAGATGAAATTCAGCGGCATCGATGCCCTGACCGCGCAGATCGCTTCCGATGTGCGCGCCGCCCGCGCCTACCTGAGTGGGTTATCCTGATGCGGCACTGGTGGTGGGCGCTCGCGCTGCTGCTTGCGCTGGCTGCGCCGGGGCGCGCCGGGGCACAGCCGCAGTGCGGGTATGTCGAGCGGGTCGATTTCCCGGTCGATCCGGCGGTGTTCACGATCATGCAGGATTACGCTGTCCCCAGCTACAGGCATCGCGGCTGGTTTCACACCGGTGAGGATTGGTTCGGCGGGCGCGGCAGCACATACGGGCAGGCCGTGCGCGCCATCGCCGCCGGGCGCGTGACGCTGGCTTCGCCGATCGTCTGGGGGCGAGATGGCGGTGTCGTCATCATCGAGCACACGTTCGCCGATGGCAGCGTGTTTTACAGCCAGTACGGGCACCTGATCGAGGCCGATGGCGCGACCATGCCCGCCGCGTACACGTGCGTGCGCGCTGGCGACGTGATCGGCGCGATCGGCGAGGCGCGCCCGGCTCCACATCTGCACTTCGAGATCCGCGTGCGCAATCGCGACCTGCCCGGTCCCGGTTACACCGAGCGGGATCCGCTCGATGAGGGGTATCTGCGCCCGACCAAGATGCTGCTCAACTGGCAGGCCGGGCTGCATCCCGCCATGCGCTGGCAGACGAGCGTGAGCGACGAGGGCGGTCCGCCGACGCCGCCCGCCGTGCTCAGCGATCACAGCTTAATCGTGATCGACAGCGGGCGGCTGGTGCGTCTGACGCCGGATGGCCGTCGGCTCTGGCGCGCGATCCCGGAGCGCAGGCCGGCGGCGGTCATCAGCGATGGCGTGGAGACGACGATCTTTTACGCCGATGGGCGCCTGCAGCGCCTCGGTCTCGATGGCGCGCTCGGCGAAAGCTGGGATGCCGGGCTGACGGCCGCGGACGATGCGATCCCGCTCGGCGATTTGGTGCTGGTCAGCGAAGGCGAGCGGGGCTGGGCGGCGCTCGCAGCGGATCTGCTCAGTGTGCGCTGGCGCATCGCCGATCTGCCGCCGCCGCGCGACTGGGCTGCGCAGGGCGGCGAGATCGCGCTGACGACCTCAGCCGGCGAGCTGGTGCGGCTGTCCGCGGACGGCCGTGTGATCGAACGCCTGGCGGTCAGTCCTGGTGCCGGTGTCGCGCCGTTGGGGCTTGGCGGGCTGGTCGTTTACAGCGGCGGCGCGGTCTGGCGTACCGGCTCGGCGGCGGGTGCGCTGCTGGCATCGGGCAGCGGCAGCGCCATCACAGCGGCGGCGGATGGACGGCTGTACATCTTCGATGCCGGCGTGCTCACCCAGCTCGACGGCGCGCAGCAGATCGTGTGGCAGGTGGCGCTGCCGGGCGTCGCCGGGCGCGCGCGCCTCACACTGCACGACTCGGTGCTGGCGCTGGCCACGAACGAGGGGCATATCCTGGCGCTGCGCGCGAGCGACGGCGCGATCTGCGGTCAAGTGCGCCTCTACGGGCATGAACGCGCTGACGTGTGGGCGCAGCTCGGTGGCGACGGACTCCTGCGGGTCGCCGTCGCCGACCAGATCGCGGCGCTGCATTGGGGGACGCTGCTCGGCCCGTGCGCCGCCTGAAGCGCGCCTACTCCCCGATGATGACCGGGCTGTCGAAGTCGCGCAGGTGATGTTGGTGCTCCTCCAGCGCCTTCTCCAGGTGACGTACTTGCAATTCGTGCTGGAAGGGCAGCAGCGACGGCGGCAGATGGATGTAGACGATCTCGGCCGACAGCGCATCGGCGGCATCGACGACGCCTCGTTCGAGCGTCTCATACTCGAAGACGTGCACGCTCATCTCGACGCCGATCTCGCTGGCGATGGCGCGGTAGACCGCCAGTTCCTCCTGCTCGGTCGGTGTGAACTCATACCGTTCGGGGGTGATGCCCGCCAGGGTTGTTTGGGTTTTCGGCAGCATCAGCGCCAGCGCGACTCTGCCGCCAAGCCGGCGCGCTTCGAGGCAGGCTGCGCGCATGGCGTTGGCCGTCCATGTGTGGTCATCCATGCGAACCATGATCACTGGGGTGCTCATCGTTATATATCCTCCCCATGACTCCCGCCGCGCGGGCTGCACCGCCGCGATCAAGGTGGTGCGAACTGACCCGCGAGCGCAAACGGTTCAGAAAGGCATTTTGTTACCTTCACTATATATGCGCTTGCGCTTGCGTTCGCGTGCCGATCTGCATGAAATTGGGGTGAGCATCGTCCGCTGTGCGGCGCAGCCTCGGAGCGGTACACCAGCCATCGGTCGAGCTGACGCGCGCGCCGCTCGCAGCCACACTGGCGGCGGTGAGCGGCTTGGACGCTGTGGATACAGGCGGTCTAACGATGGCGCGCTGCCTGGAAGGCTTTGTCTTCGTCTATGTCGGGCTGGCGCGTTCGATGGGGCGGCGCATCGGCTTTCGGCTGCTGCGCGATTGAGCCGGCGGAGGAAGCCGAAAGGCGACCGCCTGGTCGCCTTCGATGAGCTGCTGGGCAGCCCTCAGACGACTACGACCGAGTTGTCCCCGCTGAAGGGGTTCGGCACGTAGCGATCGGCCTGCCAGTCGTTGT
The DNA here is from genome assembly GCA_964438415.1 of uncultured Pleurocapsa sp. GTDB lineage: Bacteria > Chloroflexota > Anaerolineae > Aggregatilineales > Phototrophicaceae > Flexifilum. The sequence goes on from CAYTME010000112.1 coordinate 11,168, forward strand.
GCCATTCGCTGCCGTTGACCAGATAGCGGAACTGGTATTCGCGACCCTTTTCGAGTTCGAGGGTGATCGAGAAGCTGCCGTCGCGGTGGCGCTTCATCGGTGTCGCTTCTTCCTGCCAGTCGTTGAAGTCCCCGACCAGATAGACCGTTTCCGCTTGCACCGCCGCGGGCAGCGAGAATGTCACCTTGCAGGTGTCTTTGGTCTTGAAATACTGTTTTTTCAGCATTGCGCTCATTTAGCCTCCAAGATGCAATGCACATGCAGTCGGGCGCATTCTAGCATACTCGTCTCATGGTTATATATGGCGAAATTGTTCAAAACTTCGTCAATATCTGACAATAAAACTGCCTGAATGCACGCTTTAGCTCACCTCTTTGGCGATCGTCTTTCAAGTTTTCGTCAAAACATTACAAGATCGGTCGTTTTTCGCCTGTTGAGGGGTATGATTGTGACAGCGAAGTCTAATCGCGAGGAAGTCACATGGTAAAACCTGTAGCGACGGTCAGCGTTACCCCAGATTTGCCGGCAGGCATTCAGCGCCTGGCCGAATTGGCCTACAACCTTCGCTGGTCGTGGGATCACGAAACCATCGCCCTATTCCGCCGTCTCGATCGTGACCTTTGGGAGAGCACCTATCACAATCCGGTGCGCATGTTGGGCAGCCTGAGCCAAGAGCGCCTGGAGGCTGCGGCTGCTGACCCGGCGTTCATCGCCCACTACCAGCGGGTGTGCGCCGATTTCGACGCCTACATGTCATCGACCGATACCTGGTTCACACACCATTATGGGCATCTGGAACGCCAACCGCTGATCGCCTACTTTTCGACCGAATTCGGCATCACCGAGTGTCTCCAGAACTATTCCGGTGGCCTCGGCGTGCTCAGCGGCGATCATCTCAAAAGCGCCAGCGATCTTGGCTTGCCGCTGGTCGGCGCGGGGCTGCTCTATCAAGAGGGGTATTTCCGCCAGTATTTGAATGCCGACGGCTATCAGCAGGAATACTACCCGATCAACGATTATCCCAATCTGCCGGTCACGTTGGTGCGGGGCGCGGACGGCAAGCCGCTCAAGATCAGCGTGCCGCTGCCGGGACGCGAGCCGTACGCCGTCATCTACAAGGTGCAGGTTGGCCGTGTGCCGCTCTACCTGCTCAATTCGAACATCCCGGATAACGAGCGCGATGAAGACCGCAGCCTGACCGACCGGCTGTACGGCGGCGACCGGCGCACGCGCATCCGCCAGGAAATCTTGATGGGGTTGGGCGGCATTCGCGCCTTCCGCCTGATGGGCATCCGGCCGGATATCTTCCATATGAACGAGGGGCATTCGGCGTTTCTGGCGCTGGAGCGCATCCACGACTTGATGCACGAGCGCGGACTGACATTTCAGCAGGCGCGGGAGATCTCGGCGGCGTCGAACGTGTTCACTACGCACACGCCCGTGCCTGCCGGCCTGGAACAGTTCGGCTTCGACCAGATGGATGAGCACTTCACCGATTACTACCGCTCGCTGGGTCTGACGCGCGACCAGTTTCTCGATTTGGGGCGCGAAAACATCGGCGGTACCGAGGTGTTCTCACTGCCGGTGCTGGCGCTGCGGCTGTCTGCCGGTGCGAACGGTGTCGCCAAG
>CAYTME010000113.1:0-4414 GCA_964438415.1 uncultured Pleurocapsa sp.
CCGGCGCATGGACGGCGGCCTTGCGCCGCTGCGGATCGACGATCCAGATCAGGCGCACGCCGTCGCGCAGGTAGGCATCGACTTTGGCGCTGACGGCGCTGTAAGCATCCGTCGGCGAAACTACCTCGATCACCAGATCGGGAATGAGCGCGAGCGGACGCAGCGCATGCTCAGGCACGGCTTGTTTGTACGCCTCGATCCGCGTGCCAGCGTAGTACATGACATCGGGGATGCGCGCACCGCTCACCCACTTGGCGCTGTCCGTATCGGATAAGACGAACGTCGTTTCGCTGAAGACCCGGCCAAGCTGCCGCTGAACGACGAAGTAATAGAGGGCGAGAAACAGGCGCTGAATGATCTCGCTCGGTCCGAACACCGTCGGCATCTTGGCGATCCTCTCCCCGTCGATCAGCTCGAACGGCTGCGCGCTGCTCTGCGCCAGGAAGTCATCCAGCGGCATCCCGATTTTGGCTGGCGCTTGCGTCTGCATGGGCGCACCTCATCCATCAGCAGTCTCGATGCTTCCATTATACGCGATGCCGTCCCGCCCGATGTCTCACCCACTCCACATCTTGATCGCGCACAATGTTTGTTCGGAAAGGATGATCGCTCATGCAGACCGTCATCATCGGCGCGGGCATCGGCGGGCTGAGCGCCGCCGTGCATCTGGCCGCGGCTGGCCAGCGGGTGACCGTGCTCGAACAGAACTCACAGGTCGGCGGTAAGATGTACGAGATCGCCAGCGCTGGCTACCGCTGGGATACCGGCCCGTCGGTCATCACGATGCGGCATGTCTTCGAGGAGACGTTCCGCGCGGCTGGCCGCCGCTTCGAGGATTACGTCGAACTGCTGCCGCTCGACCCGCTCACGCGCTATTTCTATCCCGATGGCACGGTGCTCGATGCGACGGCCAATCTGTCGCAGATGGCCGCGCGCATCGCCGCGATCGAGCCGCGCGATGTCGAGGGCTACTTGGCCTACCTGGCCTACGCAGCGCGCATCCACCGCATCACCGGCCCGGTCTTCATCTACGATCGGCCGCCGACGATCGGGCGCATCCTGCGCACGCCGCTGCGCGATATGCCCGCCGTCGATCCGCTGCGGACGATGGACGGGGCGATCCGGTCGTTCGTCCGCTCGCCGCATCTGCGCCAGATGTTGGGGCGCTTCGCGACTTACGTCGGTGGCAGCCCGTTCTCGTCGCCGGCCACGCTCAACGTGATCGCGCATGTCGAGCTGACGGGCGGTGTCTGGTATCCGCGCGGGGGCGTCTACCAGATCGCGCGCGCCTTCGAGCGGCTCGCGCGCGAGCTGGGCATCGCGATCTGCACCGGCGCCCGCGTCGAGCAGATCGAGGTCAGGGGCAGGCGCGTGACCGGCGTGCGCTTGCAGAGCGGCGAACGGCTGCCGGCTGACACCGTGATCGCCAATGTCGATGTCGCCACTGTCTATGAGCGGCTGCTGCCGCCGGAGGCTGTGCGGTCTGAGCGCGTACGGCGGTTGGCCAGCGTTGAGCCATCGTGCAGCGGCTTTCTGCTGCTGCTCGGCGTCGAGGGCGATGACGCGCAGCTCGCGCATCACAACATCTTCTTCTCATCGGATTACCGGCGCGAGTTCGATGACATCTTCCGGCGCGGCCAGCCACCGACCGAGCCGACGATCTACGTCTCGATCACGAGCAAATCCGACCCCGACCACGCACCCGCCGGGCACGCCAACTGGTTCGTCATGGTCAACGCCCCGGCCTACGATGCGCGCTTCGACTGGGCGGCGCAGGCGGGGCGCTATCGCGATCGGGTGCTCGACCGGCTGGCGGCCATGGGGCTGAATGTGCGCGGGCGCATCCGCGCCGAGCAAGTCTTGACCCCGCACGACTTGGAGCGCATGAACGGCGCCCGGCGCGGCGCGCTCTACGGGCAGTCGAGCAATGACCGTTTCAGCGCGCTGCGCCGTCCGCACAACCGGGCGGCGGACGTGCAGGGCTTGTATTTCGCTGGCGGGACGACTCATCCGGGCGGCGGCGTGCCGATGGTGACGCTCTCTGGGCGGGTGGCCGCGCGCATGGCGCTGGCCGACCGCGCCGCGCGCTGAGTCGGCAGGTGACCCAATCAGCCGCCGACCTGCGCCAGCACCGCAGCGACGGCGTCCGCCGCCGTGCTCTGGCCGTTGATGACCGCCGCGAAGGCATTTTGCAAGGTGCGCGCAGTCAGCGTGCCCGTGTTTTCTGGCAGCGCCGTTTCGAGCAGCGAGTCGACGAAGGTGGCGTACTCGGCGTCGATCTGCCGCTGGGCAGCGCGCAGCGCCGGCAGCATATGGATCGCGTTGGCGTAGGCGCTCTGGCGGTCGGTGTCTACCATCCAGTTGAGGAAGCGCAGTGCGGCGGTCTGCCGGTCAGTGCTGGTGGCGGTGATGACCCAGATCCAGCCGTCGAGCACGGTCGAGGGCTGGCCGGTCAGCGTCGGCAGGTAGCCGCGGTTGAGCGTCAGCCCCTGGCTGACCGCGCGCATGTACATGCTCGACGTGACGACGACCGGCACGCTGCCGGCGATCGCGTCGGGATAGCGGCTGGGCGCGTCGTATTCGAGCACGGCCGGCGTGATCAGCCCCACATCTGCCGCTCGCTCGTAGAAGCCGAGCACGGCGCGCAGCGCATTTTCGTCGATTCGCAGGCCGCTGCCGTTGACGGCAGCGGCACCGCCCGCCGTCACATACTGATGGAGCAGGACCGGGCTGAGGCCGCTGACCGACGCCGCCGGGAACAGCAGCGGAGTTTCCTCTGCCAGCAGGTCATCGAAGCGCCACGATGCGATCGGCGGCTGCGCGTCGCTGTAGACGACGTGCAGCACCTCGATCGCGGCGGGCACGCCCCACCACTGGTCGTCGATCTGGCCAGTGGCGGCGACTGCCGGATGATAATCGCCCGCATCGACGACGAGCTGGCGCAGGTCGAGCGGCTGGAGCAGGCTGCTCGCGACCGCCGCCCGGAAGTCATCGTAGCGCAGCAGGGTGATATCCGGCAGCGTGCCCGGCGCCACGGCTGAAGCCGCCCGCAGCGCTTCGAGCAGGCCGCCAGTGCCCTCGGTCGCGCGCAGGCGCAGCTCGATCTCGATCTGGGGATAGGCGGCGCGAAAGGCGCTGATCTGCTGTGCCAGCACATCGCCCGCATCGGGGTCATCCAGGCCGGCCAGCTCGTCCGGCAGCCAGAAGCGCAGGCGGAGATTTGGGCGGGCGGTCGGGGTTGGTGTCGAGACCGGCTCAGCGGTCACGACCGCGAGCGTCGGGGTCGGCGAGGTCATCGCATCGGCGATCGGGGCAGCGGCGGGCTGCGCTGCGCAGCCGACACACAGCAGCAGCGCGAGCAGAAACGGGAGATGTTTGGAGTTCGTCATAGACGACATTATACCATCAGCGCCGCAGCCAGCGTCGGACGCGCGGCATCGCCTCGGTGTACAGGCGGTAGAGCAGCGGCGATGGCGCGTAGTCCCACGCGCCGACGTGCCGCGTGACCGTCCCGCGAAAGCCGCGCTTGAAGCCGTAGACACCCCAGAGCGGGTCGCTTTCGACGAAATCATTGGGCGCGCCCCAAAAGTCGTACCAGCGGCAGCCGCGCGCCTTGGCCCAGCGGATCGCTTCCCACTGGAGCAGATAGTTGGGCATCTTGTCGCGATGTGCGTTCGCGGACGCGCCGGTGAAGTACCAGCATTTGCGCCCGAAGTGGAACAGGATGACATGCCCGACCGCCTGCCCATCGACCGACGCGATCAGCGCCTGCGCCAGCCCCGCGTCGATCAGCGACCCCCACTCGAGCTGGTAATACGACGGTGGGCGGATCAGGAAGCCATCGCGTTCGGCGGTGATCCGGTACAGCTCATAGAGCGTGGGGAAGTCATCCGCTGTGCCCGCCCGCACCTGCACACCCTCGCGCTCGGCGACGCGGATCTTACGCCGCGTGTTCTGGCTCATGGCCGCCAGCAGCGCGTCCTCGCTGGCGCTCAGGTCGAGCACGATCGTGTTGCGGAACTGGACTTGATCGGCGGAGAAGCGCCAGCCGCGGGCGCCGCACATCGCGATCCACGTTTGGCCGGCGAGCAGTGGGCGATCGTCCGGCTCGCCGGGGATGCCGGTCGCCGCTGGGATGTCCGGGTCGAGCTTGAGCCAGATCGCCCGCTGCCGCCGCGCCAGCGCCTCCAGCGTGCCCAGCACCGCCGACCACACGTCCGGATCGGCGTCCTCGCTGGCGAAGACCGGCCCTTTCGGCGCGTACATGACGCGGAACGGCCCGATCTGCCGCACGCCGATCGATGCCAGTGCGACGAGCGTGCCGCCGTGCCGAAAGGCATACCGCTGCGGCTGCCAGCCGGTCGTCTGGCGTTTGAACTCGCCCCATTCCCACGTTTGCAGGATGTGCGCGTAT
>CAYTME010000113.1:4432-8531 GCA_964438415.1 uncultured Pleurocapsa sp.
GCGCCGCGTTCCAGACGCCATCCTGTTCGATCGTTTCGATGCTGAGCGTGCTCACAGATGGTCGATCCTCGTCGATGATAAGCTGGGGCTTAGAATCCCTTTGTTGGTCAATGGGGATAGTGTACGATGATCGCACTTTGTTGTGCAGCCTCGGTCGGTGCAGTGCGCCCGCGCCGGGGTGCCACCTTGTCTCTAGGAGCTGATCGAATGAGCAAAACGCCGATCACGGTGGCCTATGGTGATGGTATCGGTCCAGAGATCATGAGCGCGTCCCTGCATGTGCTGTTGGAAGCCGGCGCGCAGATCGAGATCGAAACGATCGAAGTGGGCGAAAAACTGTACTTGGCCGGCAACACGGCAGGCATCGAGCCGAGCGCGTGGGAGTCGCTGCGCCGCACGAAGGTATTCTACAAGGCACCGCTGACGACCCCGCAGGGCACCGGCTTTAAGAGCATCAACGTCACCACGCGCAAGACGCTCGGCCTGTACGCCAATGTGCGCCCGTGCGTCAGTTATCACCCGTTCATCCGCACCAAGCATCCGGTGATGGATATCGTCATCATCCGCGAGAACGAAGAAGACCTGTACGCGGGCATCGAACACCGCCAGTCCGATGAGGTGTATCAGTGCCTGAAGTTGATCACACGCCCCGGCAGCGAGAAGATCATCCGCTACGCTTTCGAATACGCGCGGCGCAACAACCGGCGCAAGGTCACGGCGTTCACCAAAGACAACATCATGAAGCTGACCGACGGCCTGTTCCACCGCGTCTTTGACGAGATCGGTGCCGAGTACCCGGACATCGAGAAGGAGCACTGGATCGTCGATATCGGCGCGGCCAAGATGGCGGATACGCCCGAAGCCTTCGATGTGATCGCGCTGCCCAACCTGTACGGCGATATCCTGTCCGACGTGGCCGCACAGATCGCCGGGTCGGTCGGGCTGGCGGGTTCGGCCAATATCGGCGAGCACGCCGCCATGTTCGAGGCGATCCACGGCTCCGCGCCGCGCCGGGCTGGGCAGAACTTGGCCAATCCGTCCGGCCTGCTGCTCGCCGGCGTCATGATGATGGTGCATATCGGCCAGCCGGAAGTCGCCGAGCGCGTCCACAATGCCTGGCTGCGCACGATCGAGGACGGCGTCCACACCTACGATATCTTCCGCGAAGGCGTGAGCAAGGAGAAGGTCGGCACGAAGGAATTCGGCGAGGCCATCGTCGCTCGCTTGGGACAGAAGCCGCAGCAGCTCAAGGCGGTCAGCTACGCCAGCGGCGAGAGCATCCCGCCTGGCAGCGCCGCGGTCGTCCACACGCGCGCCAAGAAAGAGACGGTCGGCGTCGATGTCTTCCTCAATTGGGATGAAGCCAACCGCGATCCCAACGTGCTGGGTGAGGCGCTGCGCCCGCTCGATGGCGACGGCGTCAAGCTGTCGATGATCAGCAATCGCGGCCAGAAGGTGTGGCCCGATGGATCGCCGGAGACGTTCTGCGTTGATCACTGGCGCTGCCGCTACATGGCGACGGATGGCACGCTCTCGCATGCGCAGATCGCTCGGCTGCTCCAGCGCGTGGCCGATGCTGGCTTCGACTTCATCAAGACCGAGAACCTGTGCACGTTCGATGGCCAGCCGGGCTACTCGTTGGGACAGGGTGAGTAGGTCGTCGAGTCTCAGCGCGTTTCCGCCAGCCAGGCGCGCAGGTCGCGGATGAGCGCCTCGGCCTCCAGCGCGTCGGCCTCGTGCCAGGCGATGCCGTCGTCGTGGCCGTGGAACCAGGTGTACTGGCGGCGGATGAAATCGTGCGTGTTGTGCTTGGCGCGCTGGATCGACTCGGCCAGCGGCTCGCCATCGAGCAGGTGCGCTGTCAGCTCGGCATAGCCCAGGCCGCTCATCGATGGCAGCCGCCGGTCATAGCCGCGCGCCAGCAGCCCGCGCACCTCGTCGAGCAAACCCGCCGCCATCATCGCGTCGAAGCGCTGGTCGGCGCGCGCGTACAGGCGCTCGCGCGCCAGCGTCAGCCCGATCTGCCGGACGCGGTAAGGTGGCGGCTGTTTGCGCCGCAGGTCGCTAAAGCGCTGGCTGGTCGTCTGGCAGACTTCGAGCGCACGCACTACCCGCCGCACGTTGTTCGGGTGGATGAGGTCGGCTGCCTGCGGGTCGATCGCGCGCAGCCGATCGTGGAGCGCCTGCGCGCCGCGCGCGGCGGCGTACGCCTCCAGCTCCGCGCGCAGATGTGGATTGGGGGCGACGTGCGGCACCGACCAGCCCTCGATCAGCGCGGTGATGTACTGCCCCGTACCGCCGACAACCAGCGGCAGCCGCCCACGCCCGGCGATCTCGGCGATGACCGGGCGTGCCGCATCGAGAAACTCCGCTAAACCGAACGGCTCATCAGGATCGACCAGATCGAGCAGATGATGCGGCACCGCGGCGCGCTGCTCGGGCGTCGGCTTGGCCGTGCCGATGTCCATGTGGCGGTAGACCTGTCGGCTGTCGGCGCTGACGATCTCGCCAGCGAGCGCCTGCGCCAGCGCGATGCCGAGACCGGTCTTGCCGCTCGCCGTCGGGCCGAGGATGACGAGCAGGGGAAGCTCACCAGCCAAGCGCATCCTCCGCGTGGTCGATCTGCGCTCGGCCATCGCGCCCGAAGCGCACCGCGATCACGTCGATGCGGCACGGGGCATCGTCCAGATTGTGCTCGGCCAAGAACGCCTGCGACGCGCGCAGGAGCTTGTCGCGTTTGACCGGTGTGATGCTTTCGAAGGCGGCTTGTGTGCTGGCGCGGCGCGTGCGCACCTCGACGATGACGACCATCTCGCCCTGCTGCGCGACCAGATCGAGTTCGCCGTAGGCGCAGCGCCAGTTGGCCGCCAGGATGCGATAGCCGCGCGCGATCAGATAGGCGCGCGCCTGCGCCTCGCCATGCGTCCCCAGGCGTCGGCGCGGGTCGGGCGGCGCGGCTTCAGGCATGGTCGGACGGCCAGGCCGCCTTGAGATCGCGATACGAGTCATCGAGGCTGGCGGGGATGACGCGCGTTTCGCCGACCGCGGTCATGAAATTGGAGTCGCCCGGCCAGCGCGGCACGATGTGGAAATGATAGTGATCGGCGATGCCCGCGCCCGCGGCAGCGCCGAGGTTGGCCCCCAGGTTGAAGGCGGGCGGGTTGTACGCTGCGCGCAGCGCCGCCAGCGCCTGATTGGTCATGTGCATCAGGTCGGCCAGGGCGTCGAGCGGCAGCTTCTCCGGCGTCTCGACATGTGCGTAAGGCACGATCATCAAGTGGCCGTTGTTGTACGGATAGCGGTTGAGCGTCACGTAGACGAAACGCGAGCGGGCGAGGATGTGCTCGGCGGCGGCGTCACCGAGGATCTTCTGGCAGAAGATGCAGCCGTCGCTCATGGTCTTGTCGCCGCGGATATAGGCCATACGCCAGGGTGCCCACAGATGGTTCATAGCCGGTCGATCTACCATACAATCGTGCTGCGCTGCCTAACGATACCGCATCCGCCGCGACTCCGCCGCTGCCTGCGACTCGTGGGGTGCATTCGGTTTAGGCGGCGAGGCTCTCATGACAAATTCGAACATCTACTGGCAGGCGGTCGTACGTAGAATGAGGAGCGTCGAAGACTAACAGGAGAACATCCCCCAATGCCCCTACAGCCCGGCATGGCCGCGCCCGACTTCGAGACGGCCGATATCACTGGCGCAGCGGTGTCACCTGCGCAGTATCGCGGCAGCAAGCTGATGATCAGCTTCTTTCGTTTCGCCTCGTGCCCGTACTGCAATCTGCGCGTGCTGGAACTCTCAGCCAAAGCGAACAGCTTCACCGACAAGCTCAACGTGATCGCCGTCTTCCAATCGCCGGTCGAAAAGCTGGAGCGGCACCAGATCGCGGGGCGGCTGCCTTTTCGCATCGTCGCCGATCCGCAGATGCGCCTGTTCGAGCTGTACCAGGGCGAACTCTCGACGGCCAAATTCATCACCGGCCATCTGCTCCACATCCCGCAGTGGTTTGGCGGGGTGGCGCGCGGCGCGTTCAAGTCCGGCACCGATGTCGGCGAGCTGCGGCTCGTCCCGGCGGACTTCCTGATCGACGAAAGC
>CAYTME010000113.1:8541-10037 GCA_964438415.1 uncultured Pleurocapsa sp.
GGCATCATTCAGCACACGCATTACGGGCGCGACGTGACCGATCACCTGCCGCTGCGCACGATCACCGCGTTCGCCGCCGGCTGACGGACGCCGTAGCGCAGCGCTAAGCCGATGGTCGAAACATGCCCGTGATCCACGACCTCGGCGAGGAGCGGCTCAAGTCCAAAATGCGCTGCTCGGTCGTGGATTACTTTCGACCACTGGCTCAGGCGGGTGCCGCCTCCATCTCGATGTAGTGCGTGCGGATGATATCGGCGGGCGTCACGCCCAAGATGGCGAGCATCTCCTGCGCGCGCGCCGCTTTTTGTTCGGCGTCATGCTCCGAGTACGTGCGGCTCTTCAGCTCGATGAACAGCCCGTCGATCTGTGGCTTGATCAGCCGGTCGAGATTGACGTAGAAGAGCACGCCCTGATACAAGATGTGCCAGCGGCGGCGGTCTTTTTCGAGCTGGCGCTCCTCGCGCGGCTGGAAATACTCGCGATAGAAGCGCAGCGGGCGCGTCGCATCGGCGATGAAGCGCGAGCGGAAGAGCAGCACGGCCTGGTCGAAGGCGCGCTCATGCGCCGGGACGCTGTACGTCAGGCGGCTGCGCACATTGACGACCTCGCCTTTTTCATCGATCTTGTCATCTTCGCGATAGCGGACGCGCTCTTTGCCTTCCGCATCGAAGAGGAAATAGCTGTCGTACTGCCGGTAGTGATTGAAGCGCAGCACCTGCACATCCGGGTGCTGCAGCAGCCGCTCGATGACGGCCTCGTCGTCGATGCGCGCTTTGACTTGGACTTCGAAGCTCTCCGCCTGCTGCAGCTCGCTGACGGCGACCAGCTTGCTGAGCACGTTCTCCTCGCGCGCGCGCAGGAAGGCGTCGATCTGGAGGGCGTAGGCGCGCGCCCGCTCGGCCAGCGCCGCCTCATCGACCGTGAGCAGGTCTCGATCGCGCAGCAGCCAGCGGCCGTGGCAGATCACATGGCGCACGTCGGTGCTCTTGGCCGCGTAGACGATGCGCGAGTAGACGGCGTTGGGGTCGCGGTCGAACTGGGGCGTATTGTGAACCGGGTCGCCATCGACCACGATCACATCGGCCAGCTTGCCCACCTCCAAGCTGCCGGTGACGTCACCGAGGAAGAGCGCCTCCGCCCCCTGGCGCGTTGCCATCAAGAGGGCGGTGCGGGCGGGCAGCGCCGTCGGGTCGTTGGCGGCGGTCTTGGCCAGGATGGCGGCCAAATGGATCTCGGTGAACATGTCCAAGTCGTTGTTGCTGGCCGGGCCGTCGGTGCCGATGCCGACCTTGACCCCGGCTTCGAGCATCTGCTGTACGGGCGCGATGCCGCTGGCCAGCTTCAGATTGCTCGACGGGCAGTGGGCGGCCGTCGCCCCGCGCTCGTGCAGCACGCGCATCTCGAAGCGTTTGATGTGCACGCAGTGGGCGCAAAGCGTCTTGGCGCGGAACAGCTTGAGATGATCCATCCGCTCGACGACCGGCATCCCGAACTCG
>CAYTME010000113.1:10071-11701 GCA_964438415.1 uncultured Pleurocapsa sp.
GTCGAATTCGAGCGCCAGCTCGGTCGCCAGCGTCATCGTCTCGTCGGTGTTGGTATACGGGGCATGCGGCGCGACCGCCGGGGTGATCAGCGGGTGGCTTTTCCAGTCCTGGATGAAGCGGCGTGTGTAGGCCAAGCTCTCCTCATAGCTGACCGCGTCGGGTGCTGGAAACTTGAGGATGCTTTCGCCCAAGACGCCGCGCAGCCCGGCCTCAGCGGTCGCTTTGGCGACCTCGGCCTCGAAGTAGTACATATCGGCGAAGGCGGTGACGCCGCTGCGGATCATCTCGGCGCAGGCCAGCAGCGTCCCGACACGGCAGAACTCCGGTGTGACGAACTCGCGCTCGGTCGGCATCATGTAGCCGAGCAGCCACACATCTAAGCGCAGATCGTCGGCTAGCCCGCGCAGAAGGGTCATCGGCGCGTGTGTGTGCGCGTTGACGAGGCCGGGCAGGATGTATTTGCCGCTGCACTCGACGATCTGGCCGCTCGTATACGCGCTCAGGATCTCCGCCCGCTTGCCGACGGCGACGATCTTTTCCGCCTGGATGGCGACTGCGCCGTCGTAGATCAGATCGAACTGCCGGTTCATCGTCACGACGATGCCGCCGCTGAGGATCGTATCGACCGTTTGCATGGGGGTTCTCCTTCGCCAAATCTCGTTACAGCGCAAATTACGATAGATTGATGCGAGATAAATTGGCGGGATTATAGCGGGGATGCGCGGGCTGTCGAGGGCGAAAGCCGTGAAATCTTGGCGATAGGTGTGTTAAAGGCCCGTTGAGAGACATTCGGCGCGTGACCGCTGCCTGTTCGGCAGTGCAGCGCATTCGGCTGCAATCGTGTGTCGTTCCCCCTGCGCCAGCGCGTGAACGCGCTGGCGGACACCACCATGGTTGAAATGGCGCGCCGGCTGGCTTAGAATACCTGTTCAAATGCGCCCGCACGACCGCGTGAGATACAAGCCGATGAGCGACGTGACGCCCCTGCGCCAGCAGTATCTTGAGATCAAGCGCGAGTACCCCGATTGCATCCTCTTCTTCCGCCTGGGCGATTTCTACGAGACCTTCGACGCCGACGCCGAGATCGCGGCGCGCGAACTCGATCTCGTGCTGACGAGCCGTCCGGTCAGCAAGAGCCAGCGCATCCCGATGGCCGGCGTGCCGCATCACGCCGTCGAGACGTACATCGCCCGGCTGATCGAGAAGGGCTATCACGTTGCCGTCTGCGAGCAGGTGACGGAGCCGAACGGTCGCGGGCTGGTCGAACGTGAGGTGACGCGCGTCGTCACGCCGGGCACGGTCATCGAGCCGGGGCTGCTGGCGGAAAAGCAGGCCAACTACCTGATGGCGATCCTGCCGGTGGCAAGCGCGGATGGCTGGGAGCGCGCGGGCATCGCCTACGTCGATGTCAGCACGGGTGAATTTGCCGCCACGGAGCTGAGCGGCGAGAACGCCGCCGTCCTCACGCTGGAGGAACTGGCGCGCCTGCAGCCGCGCGAGGTGCTGCTGCCGCAGTCGTGGGCGGAACGCGGCGTCACGCTGCCGCCGGGTATCGGGCTGACGCCGTACCCCGATTGGCGCTTCGAACGCGGCACGGCGGAAAGCGCGCTGCACCAGCACTTCCGCGTG
>CAYTME010000113.1:11716-12546 GCA_964438415.1 uncultured Pleurocapsa sp.
GGCGAGCACCCGGCGGGCATCTGCGCAGCGGGCGCGGCGCTCCAGTACCTCCAGCAGACGCAGAAGAACAGCCTGGCGCAGATCGTCGGCATCCGCGCCTACACAACGGCGGGCTTCATGGTGCTCGACCCGTTCACGCGTCGCAACCTGGAGCTGACCGAGACGATCCGCCAGCGGCGGACGCAGGGCAGCCTGCTCGGTGTGCTCGACCGCACGGTCACGGCGATGGGTGCCCGCCTGCTGCGGACGTGGATCGGGCAGCCGCTGCTCGATCTGAAGCGCCTGAATGCGCGGCTGGACGCGGTCGAGGCGCTGACGCAGGATGAGCGGCTGCGCGCCGAGATCCGCGCCGCGCTGCACGGTGTGACCGATCTAGAACGGCTGACCAACCGCCTGCTCATCGGCAAAGCTGGCCCGCGCGACCTGATCGCGCTGCGCACCAGCCTCGAAACGGTGCCGGGCATCCGCCGCTCGATCGCGCCCGTGCCCGCGCTCAGCGCGCTGGCCAGGATGCTGGATGAATGCGACGACGTGCGCGCCTTGATCGATGCGGCGCTGGCCGACGAGCCGCCTGCCACGCTCAACACGATGGGTGTCATCCGCCCCGGCTTCAGCGCTGAGCTGGATGAGGTGATGGAGAAAACGCGCCGCGCTCGCGATTGGATCGCCCAGCTCGAGCCGCACGAGCGCAGGCGGACGGGCATCGCCTCGCTCAAGGTCGGCTTCAACAAGGTCTTCGGCTACTACATCGAGATCAGCCATGCCAACGCCGACAAAGTCCCGTCGGATTACATCCGCAAGCAGACGCTCGTCAACGCCGAACGCTACAT
>CAYTME010000114.1:0-9137 GCA_964438415.1 uncultured Pleurocapsa sp.
AAATTGAGCAGCGTTCAAGACTATGGCTCCTCGGCTCAATAGTCCACTGCGCCGAGGAGCCATAGTCTTGAACGCTGCTCAATTTCAGTTTATCGACGGGCTGCTGACTGCGCGCGATCTTAAGAAGGCCGAAGTTCAGATCGCACGTCTGCTGAGAAGCACCTTGTCCGATCGAGATCGTGCGGCTGCACTTGTGCTGCGCGCCCGCGCCCGCCTCCTCAGCGCTCGCCCCACCGAGGCACTTGACGATTTGTCCGAAGCTCTCGATCTTGATCCGGCGTTGGAAACTGGATCCACCTTTCGCCAGTGGCAGGGAGATGCCTACTTTGCCCGTTTTGAGCTGGCCAGTGTTGGATTTGCCGACCGCAGCGATGCACAACGCGCTGAACATTGCTATCTCGACCTGCTGCGCGCTGATGATGCCTACGAGAACGAGGGCTGGGTACGTTATCAACTTGGGCGTATTTGTCTCAGCGACCAGCGAGTTGATGAAGCCATCGCTTACTTCCGCGATGCGCTGCTCGCTCCAACGACGCTGCCCACACTGCTTGCATACTGTTTCGAACGGCTCGGGTTCACGTATTTCTACGAGCGGCGCGACCTACGACTGGCGGTGAGCTGCCTAGACAAAGCGCTCTACGCTTATCCTCCAAGCGCTGATCCGATCTGGCTGGCACGGCTGCATACGCTGCGCAGCCGCGTCCTTCATGCCCGTCAGAAGCGGGAAGCCGCCCTTGAGGCCGTTGAAAAAGCTGTCAGTATCGCTCAGGAGTACGATGATACGCGCCTCGCGCTGGCTGATGCGCTGCTTGCTTCGGCGGAGCAGCTCAGCGCCTTGGGCGGCCGTGACCGTGACGTGATCGCGCGCTTGCAGCAGTTCATTCAAGTCGCGCGCCGTCCCCTTGGTGTCGATGTCACGTTCGCTCGCGCCTATGAACTGCTCGGAAGTGCCTACGCCAACTGCGGCCAGCACGCGGCCGCTGGCGATGCGCTGCAAACTGCCCTTCAGTACAATCCGTACACACCGTGGGAAATCCAGATGCGCTATCGGATTGCGCGCTGCTACTATCACGCCGAGGCTTACGACAAAGCAGCGCGAGCGGCAGAGTCCCTGATCGCCGCGGCGCAAGGCGAAGGCGAGGCAGTCGAGGACTATCGTGTCTATGATTTGCTTGGCAGCGCACAGTTTGCCCTGGGGCACTATGACGAGGCGGCAGATGCTTACCGACGTGCCCTTGACCTGATGCCCGCGGATGCGCCTGAAGGCGACAAGATCGAACGGTATCACCAGTTCGCTCGCGAACTGCGCAGCAGAGCATGAGCGGAGTTCATTCATGACAGAAGTCATCATTGTGGGCGGCGGACTGGCGGGCAGTGAGGCTGCTTGGCAGCTCGCAGAGCGTGGATTTCATGTTCGGCTGT
Source organism: uncultured Pleurocapsa sp. (assembly GCA_964438415.1). Classification (GTDB taxonomy): domain Bacteria; phylum Chloroflexota; class Anaerolineae; order Aggregatilineales; family Phototrophicaceae; genus Flexifilum. Next base: position 1,423 of record CAYTME010000114.1, read on the forward strand.
ATGAAATGCGTCCCCAAAGGCAGACCGGCGCACATGTCAGCGACCGCCTGGCCGAGTTGGTATGCAGCAACTCGTTTGGCAGCAAGCTGCCCGATCGGGCCTCCGGACTGCTCAAGGCCGAATGTCAGGAGCTTGGCTCTCTGCTGCTCGATATCGCTGACCAGACGGCACTGCCTGCAGGTGGTGCTCTCGCGGTCGATCGCGATGCCTTTGCGCAACGCGTGACCGCCACCATAACCCAGCATTCTCGCATCACGCTCGTGCGGGAGGAAATGCCTCACGTCCCGGAGACGCCGACGATCATCGCCTCCGGTCCGCTCACCTCAGACGCGCTCGCAGCGCAGATCGCCGCACTCAGCGGTGAGCAGTATCTTTACTTCTACGACGCCATCTCACCGATCGTGATGCTCGACAGCATCGATATGAGCATCGCCTTCCGGGCGAGCCGTTACAATCGTGGTGATGATACAGAAGGGGATTACATCAACTGCCCGCTCAGCCGCGAGGAGTACGAGGCGTTTGTATCCGCGCTACTGGCAGCCGAGACAATTACGCTGAAGGATTTCGAGCGCGAGGATCCACATTTCTTCGAGGGTTGCTTGCCTATCGAACAGATCGCCCGGCGCGGACGAGACTCGCTCGCCTATGGCCCCATGCGTCCGATCGGTTTGCGCGACCCGCGGACAGGACGGCGGCCGTATGCAGTAGTCCAGCTCAGGCGTGATAATCTGATCGGTACGCTCTATAACATCGTCGGGTTCCAGACCAATCTTAAGTGGGGTGATCAAAAGCGTGTCCTGCAGATGATCCCCGGCCTACAAAACGCTGAATTCGTGCGCTACGGCATGATGCATCGCAATACATTCATCAATTCGCCTGTCCTACTCCGTCCCACACTCCAATGGCACGGCCGAGACGACTTGTTCTTTGCCGGACAGATCACCGGCGTTGAAGGCTATATGGGGAACGTCGCCACAGGGCTGCTGGCCGGGATCAACATGGCACGTGTGCTCACAGGTGAACCGCCGCTCATTCTGCCAACGACCACCATGCTTGGCGGCTTGTGCCATTACATCACGCACGCCAATCCGAACGATTTTCAGCCGATGAAAGCGAATTTCGGCATCCTGCCAGAACTGACGCCCCACATGAAAGACAAGCGTTTGCGTTATGCGGGCTATGTTGAGCGTGCGCTGCGAGATCTGCGCGCAGTGATGACCGCCGCGCAGCCGATCAAGTAAACGCGATCTGGCACCCCGCCGCCTCAATCTGTATGGTTGAGCCGAGGATTCGTGCCGCTGTCCCGATAGGGCAACTGGCAACCTTGGTTGCGGCGAATCTGTTTGATCATGTACACTTTTCTTAGACCCAGCCTCAGCAGTGTCCGCGGGAGCGCAAACGCGATGAGTATGTCGATCAACACGGTTCTTTCGCAAGCGTATGGGCTAATCGAAGCCGACAAGCTCGATGAGGCGGTCGATCTACTCAAACCGGTGCTGGCAGAGCATCCGAACAACGCCGACGCTTGGTGGCTCTATGCGCATGCCGTTACCGATGTGGATGATGCGCGTGCTGCGCTGCAAACTGTGCTTCAGATCGATCCCCAGTATCCTGAAGCCGAGCGTCTGCTGGAGATGCTGGAGGAGGCAACTCGAGGCCAGTTTATCACCAATCCGCTCACAGACATGCAGCTCCAGCCTATCCGTGCGATACCCGATCTGCCGGAGGATATGCCTGAAGTCGAGCCGATGACGCCTGCCGAGCGTGAGATGGCGTATCTTGGTACTGAGCGGCGGCCACAGCGCGGCATTCCGTGGGGACGCGTTGGGCTGCTGGCGCTGCTCTTCATTGCGGCGATTGTGGCAGCGCTGCTGCTCAGCCAGAGTGCACTTGCCCCTGGTGGTGAACCGACGCAGGTGGCGGCTGATCGGACTGCGGGGCAGGAGACAGCAGCGGCCGCGATGACGTTCAACGCAGCGCTCCAGACCGATGTGGTAGATGGCACGGCGGACACGCTGAGTCTTACGGCTACCGCGCTCATCGAACAAGTGACACTCTCCGCGCCTACCGTCGATCCCACACAAGAGAGCGCACTGGAGACGAGTGTGGCGGTGGCAACTCAATTCATTCAAGACGCCACTGCATCGGCGGAGGCGGGTGCCTCTGGGACACCAGAAGCGTCGGGCGAGGACTTTAATCTCACCGGCACTGCGATCATCGATGGTGCGACTGGCACTGCGGCGCGCGCGCAGACAAATGCAGCGACTGAGTCCGCTCTGATACAAGCGACCGGTACGGCTGAAATGGGCATGAGGGCGGAAACAGCCACCTCGGTTATCGCCGCGGCCTCACAAACGGCGGCGATCGCGTTCACGCAGACGGCCGAGAGCGCGCAGGCGGCATCTGCTACGGAAGATGCCTCGCTCAATGAGATACGACAGACGGCTACTGCCATTATCGCTGGTGCGACGGAGACTGCGGAAGCGCGTGCCGCGGCGCAGGTGACGGCATCCCCAACACCGGTGGTTGGGGATGCGCAGGCGGTCGCGCTGGAACCGGTGCAGGTAGCCTTTGCCGCCTCATTCGGTGAGGAAGCGGCTGTCAGCGTGGAGACGACCGCTGCGGGTGACACGCTCGTCATCCGGCTGTGCAGCCAGGCTCCGGGCATTCTGCTGCGCGCGACCCTCGACCAGGCCGTACAGACCCTGCAAGGGCAGGCCGCGCTGCTGCGTTTCGGTATCGATGGCGTTGGGTATCGCCTTGTGAACTGCTCCGACGACACCGAGTATCGTCTGCTCACTTCGTCACTGGAGGACGCGCTGGCATATGCAGACGGTAGGCTCGAAATAGACGCCTATCAGGCACGGCTGAGGGCGCGTTAAGTGCACAAAGTCTGGCTGGGTGTATCGACATTCTTGCCGCGCCATGGCGTTTGTGTGAGCGTGTGGTCAGTCAATCTCGGTTTCATCCTCCATATGCGGCTGGGTTGTGCCCCCATGTAGAGGCAGCGAGACGGTGATGCGGGTTCCGCTTTTCGGCTTGCTCTCAACTTGTATCGTGCCGTTGTGGCTTTGGACGACGCCGTAGCTGACGAACAACCCCAAGCCAGTGCCATCTGGCTTGGTGGAGAAAAACGGGTCGAAGATCCGGTCGATGTTTTCGGCGGAGATACCCTCGCCTGTATCGCTGAATTCAACCACGATCTGATCATCGCGCTGAAAGGCACAGATCCGAAGGGTGCCGCCTCTGGGCATGGCCTGCTGCGCGTTGATGGCTAGGTTCATAAAGACCTGTTCCAATTGATCCTTGCTGCCGTAAATGGGCGGCAGTTTGGGAAGATCGGCCTCGATCGCGATCTTGTTCTGCGAGAAGAATTTGCGATTGAGTTCGATAATCCCCTCAAGGATCGGGCTGATCTCGATCAAGGCTAGCCGAGGGCTTGCGCTTCCTTTGCCGGTGAAATCGAGCAGTTGACGCACGATGCGGCGGATGCGCTCGAGGCTGTCTTGAATAATGCTGACCGCTTTGGTGTCGAAAGGCACATTGGCCGCTTGCAGGTCTTCCACCAGATCTTCGAGCAGGTTGCGAATTGGCATCAAAGGATTGTTGATCTCATGCGCGATGCTCGCGGCGAGATGTCCGAGGGAAGCAAGCTTTTCCTGCCGCAGAAGGAGCTGTTGGGCCGACTGAAGCTCGCGCGTGCGCTCTTCGACTCGCGCTTCCAGTTCTGACGCATAACGGGTTTGCAGATCGTACAGCTCGGCGTTGCGTAGGGCGAGCGCTCCCTGGCGCGCAATCCCTTCGAGCAGTCGGAGCTGATAATCGTCATAGGGTGTTTGATCGACCAACATGAGCAGCCCCAGTGTCGTGCTGCCTTGCTGCATGGGCGCGATCATGCCGCTGCTGAAAGCGGGCAGTGGGCTGTCTGTTTGATCCCAAATGCGTCCTTCAGGCGAGCGGAGCCAGCGCATCAATTCACGCACAAAGCCTGGATCGGTCAGCCGCTCCGGGCTGCTCAATGGGCGCGCCTGGACGCGCACATGGGCGAGTCCGCCGCCCTGGTCAAAGGCGTAAACAACGCCAGCGGTGCCATGCGTCACATCAAGCGCCAGATTGGGGATCAGCTCCAGCAGATCCTCGACCAGAATGTGCAGGTTGAACTGCTCGCTGACACCCAGCAGCAGTTCCAGCTCGCGTGTGCGCCGTTCCAATTCTTCTTCAAGCTTACGCGCTTTGATCTTGCTGCGTGCGCGCGCGATCAACTCTTGGGGATTGAACGGCTTGTAAAGATAGTCATCCGCACCGAGATCGAGACCCGTCTCCAGATCTTCCGGCTCGCGTGCCGCGGCCGTGACAATGATGGTCGGAATACGCTTGGTGGCTGCCTCGGCACGCAGCTCGCGCAGGACGTCGAAGCCATTCATGCCGGGCATCATATAGTCGAGTAGGATGAGGTCGGGCAGCAGCGCGTGCGCCTGTGCGAGCGCTGCTCTGCCGTTATTGACCTTGACGACCTGGAAACCTGCGCGTACAAAAATGGTCTCCAACATACTGGTGGTGTTTGGGTCGTCATCGACCGCCATCACCATAGGCGGCTGGTGTGTGAACAGAGATGGGTCAAGTTTGAGCATAGCTTACCGGTCTCAATGTCAACGCGAGCGTTGTACAATACACGTGCGACGTTGTTAACCATCATAAACGAATGATCGACTTCGGAATGACAAACAAATCGACCAAATCGGTATCTATTGGACGCTCGGTCTTGCTGGGTGCGCTGATCGGCATCGGCATGGCGGTGGTGTTTGCCGCGGGCTTTGTCACGCGCGATCTTGTCGGCGCGGCATCGCGCGCGCAGGCACAAACGGAAGGCTTTCCACTGCTGTTGGAAGTTCAATCGCTCCTTGACCAGCATTATCTGCGGGAGCAGCCTTCCTTCGAGCAGCGCCAATATGCGGCCATTCGCGGACTGCTGACCACGCTTGCTGACCGGTATACCTTCTTCGTCGATCCACCGGTAGCTCGCAGTGAGAGCGATGTTCTGGCAGGTACCTACGGCGGGATTGGCGTGCAGATTCAGCGTAACGAACTTGGGGAGATTCTGCTTTATCCGTTCGACGACTCGCCTGCCCTCCGCGCCGGCATTGCGGCTGGCGACGTGCTCGTGGCGGTCAACGGTGCATCGGTCGAGCTGACGACGCGGCAGGACGAGATCGACCAGCTCCTACGGGGTGAAGTGCGGCCCGGAAACGGCGTAGAGGTGATGTACCGTTCGTCCACCACAGGTGAGACGGTCACCCAGTTCATCGAATTCGCCGTGATCAATGTGCCTTCGGTCATCTGGCGGGTGCTGGAAGAGGATCAACGAGTGGGCTACCTCCATATCCTGCGCTTTACAAGCCGCACGCCGGAGGAACTGCAAATCGCACTTGAGGACTTGAAGAGACGGGAGATCGCAGCGCTTGTGCTCGATCTGCGCGATAATTCGGGTGGTCTGTTGGCCGAGTCGATCCAAGTCGCTGACGAGTTCATCGATGGCGCAGTCTTGGCACATGAGCGCAGTCGCAGCCGCGATGAGACGTTCACCGGCAAAGCGGGAGGGGCGGCCCTGGATCTTCCTTTGGTGGTGATCGTAAATGGGGGGACAGCCAGCGGCGCGGAGCTGGTCGCTGGGGCGATTCAGGATCAAGAACGCGGCATCTTGATCGGGCAGACGACCTATGGCAAAGGGTCGATCCAGCAGATTTATCCGCTGTCTGATCGGTCATCGCTGCACGTGACCGCCGCCGAATGGCTGACGCCTGACCGTCGCCAGCTTGAAGGCGTCGGCCTTCAGCCAGATATCAATATGATCCCCGATCCGAATGGCCGAGATGTTGAACTAGGCGAAGCCCTGCGATACCTTGCGGCTGAGCTTGCCTCGGCACAGGCAGATGGTTAGGTGCGCAGGGCACTCAGAGATGGATACACGAGATGGCAGACGGCAGAAAAAGCATCGCGCGCAACCGCAAGGCGGCGCACGACTATCAGCTAGGCGAACGATACGAGGCAGGACTGGTGCTCACCGGTTCTGAGATCAAATCGATTCGCGCCAATAAAATCAGCCTGCAAGATGGCTATGTTGAGGAACGAGGCGGCGAGCTGTGGCTTGTCAACGTGCACATTTCGCCGTACGAGCAGTCAGGTATTTACGGCCGCATCGATCCGATGCGTCCTCGGAAGCTGCTGCTGCACCGGCGTGAGATTGCGCGCATCATCAGTCAGGCGCGGCAGAAGGGATACACGGTCGTGCCAACAGAGGTCTACCTCAAGGGCGGTCGCGCCAAAGTCGAAATCGCGCTCGCCAAGGGCAAGCGATTGTATGACAAACGTGCGGATATCGCCAAGCGCGATAGCGACCGTGAGATCCGTCAAGCGATGAAAGAGCGAGTACAGGAGCGTTGATGTCCTCACTGCCGTGGCAGCCTTCGATCTTCGCCATCAATCAACTCGATGATGTAGACAAAATCGCCATTTACCGCACCCTGATCCCGGAATGGGTCTACAACTGGTTCGGTGTCGATCGGGAAACGCTCACAGTGAACGGCAAACCTGTGGTGCGCTTCCGGTGTCCGCGCGGCAGCCGCGCGCTGGAGGTCACGATCTGGCGTCGCGCTGGAGAGCGCGATCCAATGTGCTATTTCAATATGGTCGATACGTTCAACTTTCAACTGTTGGTGCTGCTGGTCATCATTAACGATCCGGATGCGCCGCGTTTCGATATTGACCGTGATGAAGATGGCAATGACACGCAGCTCGGCACACTGACGCGCAACCTGCCAGCTGAAGAAGCGGCCATGCAGGCTGGCCTCGCACCGGGGCAGGTACGGTCTGGTCTGCGTGTTTTCCGGCAGAGCGTGCCCGTGTTCGAGCAGTTTGTCGCCAACATGGGTCACGATATGTTCCTGATCGAGCCGCTTTCATACCACAACGCTATCGTGTTCGAGCGCTATGGTTTCAACTATGTGCGCGGTCATCAGGAGATGGTCTTGATCGACCGAGAATTCCGGCCAGGGGGGACGCTGCACCGTAAGTTGACGCCCGATAATCCCTTTCGACAGCCCGATGCTTGGCAGTCGGTGCGCGGCCGCTCATGGGCGATTCACGACGGCATCCTCGGATATCCGTTCACCGGGTTTCAGATGTACAAGCGGATTGGTATCCATGCCGGCGTATCGACGTTCCCAGATGGGCGGTGGTAACCGTTATCCTCGGTTCAGCTCCGCAGATGTGCGTGCTGCACTCGACTCGTTGGCAACAGGTGCAGTCGCCGATCTGGCGAGCAATCCTCTACTTTGGCTGACGCTTGTTGAGTTCGAACTTAAACAGGCCGATCTACCGAGTAGCACACGCGCCCGACACATCGCGCTTGGCAGTGTCCTTGAACGTTTGATTGTGAACGAGTTTGAGAAGCAGCGAGCGGCTGCTGGTCTGCCGAGCGTAGCCTCAGTCCGGTCGGCTGTTGAGGATTTGCAGCGATTGTCAGCCGCAGCCAATGAAGGTGTGCGCGTCTGGGGTCTCCTCTACTATCGCTACGTTCACCTCAAACCAGGGCTGTCGCTGGCGGAACTCAGCAAAGGTTTGGCCGTGACGATGCGTACACGGCAGCGGTTGGAGGTTCAAGGCCTGAACCTACTGACGGACGCGCTGACGAAGGGCGAGTGGGAGGTTTGCCGCTT
>CAYTME010000114.1:9148-12427 GCA_964438415.1 uncultured Pleurocapsa sp.
CCATGACCTGCGCTTGCGCGCTGCGCTGCCGCCCGGCGCCGATACACGCCTGATCGGACGCGAAGCAGAGCGGACGCAAGTCGAAACGCTGCTAACCTCGGGACGACCGACGATTTTGGTCACGGGCGGTGTGGGTGTTGGAAAGACAGCTTTCGTGCGCACAGTTGTCAGCAGCATGATCGAGCGCGATCAAGTCGATCTCCTATCGTGGTTCGATCAACCGCCGTCAGTCGAGCGTATACGACTTGCCCTGCGGCAGATCGCGCACGCCGCGCTTGACAGCCAGGGAGCACTCGATCTGCGACGCTACCTCGGTGAACGAACTCGTGCGGCCGTGATCGTGATCGATGGTATGGCTGCGCTGCGCCAGGACACAGCCGCGCTCCTGACGCTGCTGATGGAGATCAGCTCGGCCTGCGTGTTTCTCATCGACCACCAGTATATACATGCCTTGACACCGGTCATCGATGCCCATATCGCGCTCGCGCCGCTCAAAGATGCGGATGCATTCGCGCTGGCGCACCTATTCTGGCAGTGCTATCAGCGAGAGGGCGATCCCGAAACGCTCGATTTCACCAAGATTGTCGCCCACGGCGCAGGTAATCCTCGCGCCCTGCGATCCTTGATCAGCGGCTACAGCTTCATGCTGGACACTGCGCTGCTCAATAACAGTATCCAGACGATCTTTCGAGAGACGCGGCAGCTCCTGTCTCCTGCGGCTTTCAAGCTGTGGGCGCTCATGGCCATGCTCCCAGCGAGTGGTGTGTCGATACACGTCTTAGAGGCCCTTTGGCATGATCATGTTGAGGCATCGGCAATGAATGAGCTGTTGGCCCATCACCTGGTACAGCGGGATCCACAGGAGGAGGCGTACCATCTGGTCGATCACGCGCGCGAGTGGATACAGCAAGCCTATCGATCTGAGGAGACGACCTTTGCTTTGATCAATGAACTGACCGCAGCCCTCGACCGCGCGGTCGAAAGCAGCAGTATAGATGCAGTCGCTACCGTCGAGCAGATCTTGATGCTGCCCTGGATTGTGCTTCAGCATAATCGCCGTCAGAAGTGGATCGTTTCGAGCTGGCGCAAGGGCGTCCAGCGCAACGCCTGGGCAGTTTGGCTTCAGCTCTTACGCGAAGCGACGGCAGATGATCACGAAAACGCAGATTTGTGGTTGGGACGCGGGGTGTGTGCGCGCTGGTTGGGGGAGTGGCAGGAATGCGCCGAGTCATTCCGTCAGGCGATAATGGCTGCGAGTAACCAGGCGCGGTGGCTACTCTTGGCCGAAGTGCGTTTGGAGCGCAGCATTTTTCTGCGACTGCGCGGGCAGTTCGAGCAAGCGGCCAAAGAGCAAGAAATCGTCATCGATCTGGCGAAGCGTTATCGCGATGACGCACTGGCAGAGCGCGCTCGCTGCGAACGCGCTCAAATCGAGCTTGAAAGGGACGACGGTGAGTCGGCATTGGCATGGCTGCATGATGTGGAGGAGTCTGGTCGCGGACTGCTGCTGCGCGCTGAAGCCTACCTGCTGCTGCGCGATTTTCGGCGCAGCAAACAACAGATCGAAGCTGCATTGGCTCTGCTCGGTGATGATCAAGTGGGGCGTGCAAAAGCCCACGCGCTGTACGGTCGACTGCTCTATCATGACGGTGCGTGGGAGGCGGCGCGATCCCAGTTTGATACTGCCATTATTCTGCTTCAGCCCGCCGATGATGAGTACGGGCTTTCGCGGGTGTATGGTAACCTCGCAGCGCTGCTGACCGACATGCCGGAGCCAGATTATCAGGAAGCTTTTGATCTGCTGGATCAATGTGAGGCGATTCAGCGGCGCTTGAGCGATCGAGTGGCGCTGGCGGTCACGCGTCACAATCGCGAGTATTTGGTTAGCCGGCTTCGAGCTGACGATTGATCCGGACACGATTCGCTGTTAGGCTTGTAGCAGTCTGCGCCCATAGCTCAGTGGATAGAGCAACGGTCTTCGGAACCGTCGGTCGGGGGTTCGAATCCCTCTGGGCGCGCTGAAAATCGTGCGGCCCCGCCTCAAAATCGAGGCGGGGCCTTGTTATTCTCTATGGTAGATCGACCACGCTAATCGTGAAAGCGATCGTGTAGCAGCCGTCGGGGCAGGTGCTGCGGATGCTGTACTGCCCCGCGCCCCAGTTAGTCGAGCTGAAGAATTCTCGCTCGACCGTGCCCATTCGGTCATGCTCATCCGGCCATGTCCCGAGATCTTCTTCGGTGCCGTTAACGAGGATGGTCAGCCGCTGACCCTCTTGCAGGGTGAGCGTGAAGGAGCGGTTGATACTGACCACGCTGCCGTCGTTGGCGTTGGTGTAGTTATAGGTCACCGTTCCTTGGCCGCCGCCGGTGATGGCGAGGCTGTTGATCTGGTTGCCGCCGTTGTACGTGATGTTGCCCGCCGGGATCGCATCGCCGCCCGAGTAATCGACGGTCAGCGTGTCGTTGCCGCCGGCCGTGTTGATCACCAAGCCCGCGGTGATCGAGCTGAACGGAACGGAGAGCGTTTTGTTGCCGTTCGACAGCGTGCCGACGCCGGGCGGGACGACGAACTCCTCGCTCAGATCGGTGATTTCCAGATTCGAGCCGTTGAGCTTGATCGTCAGGTTGTTGTCGAGGCCGGGGCCGTAGCCGTCGGTGATCGTGAGCGTGCCGTTGACGAGCGTGGCGGTGAGATAGCCGCCCGCCCCGAACACGCGCACGTCGTTGCTTCCCGTGCCGCCGGCGTAAGTCAGTCGCTTGTGGAACATGCCCACCGCGACGGTCGCTCCTTCGGGTTTGCCGGCGAACGCTCCGGACGTCGTGCCGGCCGAGGTGTTCTCGATCAACGTGAAGACGTCGACGGAGCCGGCGTTGTAGGTCGAATTGACCGTGAGCGTGCTCGCGGGGTCGATCGAAATGTTGCCGTTGACCTGAACCTTTTCGTAAACGCTCGCGGACGTCACGTCGAGCGTCAGGCCGCCCGTAGCGGCGAACGTCGTCGCCTTCGCAAGAGAGAGCAGCGGATAGTTGAGCGGGCTGATGTTCGCGCTGATCGTGATCGCGCCGCTGTTCGCATCGCCGATTGCGAGCGTACCTGCCGTGACGGTGTCGAGTTCGGAGTCTGACAATTCCAAAGCGGCATTGGTATCGACCGTTGAGCCCAGACTAATCGCCCGCGTGGCGGCGCCGGGTCGCAAATTGACGATTCCCGCCCCGCTGATGACGATCGCATCATTTGTGGCCGGGCTGCCGAGATTCATGCGATCGGCAATCAATGTG
>CAYTME010000115.1:0-2025 GCA_964438415.1 uncultured Pleurocapsa sp.
TGATGACCGTCTTGACCTCGAAGTTATCATCCATGCTCAGAATGACCGACTCTGCGCCGGCGATGCTGCCGAACATCTTGAGCACCAAATCGCTCAGGCTGTCGCCGTCGCGGTTGAGCGAGGGGATGACGAGCGGCTCGCCGCTGGTCTCCAGCAGCAGGGCATAAGTCGCATCGATGAGCTGCGGATCGTACTGGACATCGGGATAGCGCAGGGCGGCGTCGTCAAGTTCCTCTTTGAAGATGCCTTCGTAGACCGCGCTGACGGTGTACTTGGGACCGCCGAACACCTTCGCGCGGTTGCGCCGCGCCAGGCGAAAGGTGAACTCGGCGACAGCGCGGCAGGTGCGCCGCGACAGCTTGCGCGTGCTGTAGGCGACTTCGTCCAGCCCTTCGCCTTCGCGCCATTCCTTCGCGCCATACGCATCCTCGACGGCCATGCGCACGACGGTGATCGGAGCGTAAACACCCGCCAGCGGGCGCACCGCGGGGATACGCCGACCCGTGCGGACGATGACTTGGCCGTTGATGGCTTCTCGCAGCAGCGCATTCGGGCTGCCGACATCGTTCTTGCTCTCCGGTGTGATCGTCGCCGCTTTGATTCCGAGGCCCGTTTGTTTGATCCGCTCGGCAGCGTCGAAAACGACGGCGTTTTTGGTTGCGCGGCGGTTTTCCAACGATAGGTCGAACGGCTCAAAATTGATATCGAACCCGATCACGTCTGGGGCGAGGACGCGCAGCGATTCTTCTAGCAGCTCTTGCCCGGTCTGGTCGCCTTTCAAGACGACGATCGTGGGTTTGCTCACGGTGCTGGTCCTTCGGCTGTTGATGATGATCTGACGGATGCTTGTGCTTCTATTGTAGGAAAGCCGTCCATCTTGTGAAGCGGGAACCTTCGACGCGGGGCATTTCAGCGGCGTAGGAGCCGCACATCCACTAGGTAAAAAGTCCTGATCGGACTGGAACCTTAAAGCTTTCTTTATTCTTCTGCGTCTTCACGCCGAGTCGACTGCTGAAAAACGTTGCTTGAGGATTGAGGGATCGGGAAATGTGTCGAAATCTAAAATCCTATCTTTGGTTTTTGCTGGAAACCCTTATAATTGGAATGGTAGAGCTGCGGTTTATGGGGTGAAGTAGCAATGGCGGTCATGGGTTCACACTTTCGAGATGGCATTCTGATCGTGCGCGTGGAGAGCAACCTTACCGCTCATGATGCCGAGGTGATCATGAGCGAGCTGGGACAGCGCGCCCTGCAGTCCGGCGCGCCGATTGTCATGCTGATCGATCTTGGACGAGCCAGCCGCATCGTCCCGGCAGCGCAGATCGCGTTTGCGGATGCCGCACGCTCTCGCCGGATGAGCACGATGATCTTTGTCGCCAAACACGAAACGATGGCGCAGTCGGTGCGCACGATCGCCGCGATGAGCGAGCGGGGGCGCATCCACTGCTTCGCATCGATGAACGAGGCGCGGCTGTTCGCCCAGGTTTGCGCGCACAACGCACGCTACGCCTCCGCCTAGAACACCCATGCGCGCAAGCTAGGCCTTGAGCGCCGACATTTGCGCTTGAATTCGACCCGTGAGCCCCTGCCGCGTTTTCTCGTCGATCAGGGCGCTGTTGAGCGCGTTGTAAGTCAGTTGTTCGAGCTGCTCGATACCCCAGCCAAAAGCTCGGGCGCAGTCTTGGAATTCTTTCGTCAGCGTCGTATCGAACACCGGCGGGTCATCTGAGTTGAGCGTGACCGACAGTCCCTCAGCCAGCAGGCGCGGCAGCGGGTGTTCCGCCAGCGACCGGCTCACGCCCAGACAAACATTGCTCGTCGGGCAGACCTCCAGCGGGATCTGCTGTTCGCGGAGATACGTCACCAGCCGCTCGTCCTCCAGGCAGCGGACTCCGTGCCCGATGCGACGGCTCCTGCCCGCCCGCAGCGCCCCCCAGATGCTCTCCGCGCCCGCAGTTTCGCCGGCATGGAGCACGCACGGTAGCCCGGCAGCGTGCGCGCGCTCGAAGGCGGCGGCGTGCTTCT